>CAVKOQ010000153.1:0-4956 GCA_963657995.1 bacterium | reverse complement strand
CGCGACCCGCCGCAGGCGGAGAATGTGCCAAGGCACATTCTTTTTTATTTCATAGAAAAGTGCGTCCTATGAAATAAACACTTGAAATTCCATAAATAAGTGCTATAATTGTAATTGCAAAGAGGTGAAGAGAAAAAAATGAGCTAAAAAGCTCGCGTCTCTTTGACTATGAGTATCCGACCTAGATACTCATGTGGGCAAAACCGGAGCAATCCGGTGACGCAAAGCTATAGGGACCCACGTGGTCAGCCAGTTGCAATCTTCAAGGAGAGATCCGAAGGTTAGTTCTCGTATATGGAATTAATTTAAATGAAGGTTCTAGGTTAACTGGCATCGGGATATTTACCCGGTGTCATTTTTTTTACCAATTCACTTAAATAGCAAAACCGTGAGAAATCCGGTGACGCAAAGCTATAGGGGCCGATGAAGCCAGCCAGCTGCACTTGAAAGGAGTAAAATATGAAAAACCTGCTCAGAACTTTATTTGTTGCTTTTTTTTTAACAGTTACGATGTCAATGACAGCATTCGCACAGAATGCTGCAGAAGCTGCTGTACTTAGCAAAGTCAATCAGATCCGTGTGGCCAATGGACTTAATGCACTTAGATATGATGCAGCACTTGAAGGTACATCTAATGTAAGAGCATCCGAGATCACTACTAAGTTTTCTCATACACGTCCGGATGGATCTGACTGGTATACAGTAAATGAGAACCTTATGTATGGTGAGAATCTTGCGGAAGGTTATAAGACAGCTGATGAAGTTGTTAATGCATGGATGGCATCACCAGATCATAAGGCAAACATCCTTAAGCCAGATTTCACTACGATGTCTGTCAGCATGACAACCAAGAATGGAAGGACATATTGGGCACAGGAATTTGGACTTGACTAATTAAATAATATAATTGAAAGCCGATCACTTATAGGTGATCGGCTTTTATGATCTCATAGGAAAGCGAGAACTATAAAATTATATATAATTTCTAAAGAATTTCTGCTGAAATTTACGTTTTTTTAACATTCCTTACTGTTCTTTTAAAGATGTATGTGTTACAATCTAAATGTAAAGGTATGCATTGCAAAATGATGCAAAGGAGAGAGTAGAAAATGAAAAAGAGAAGATTTGGAAGACGGTTGTCAGCAACTCTATTGTCACTTCTTCTGATCGCAAGTAATTTTTCCGGAAGTGTGACATCATCGTTCGTGTATGCAGATGAAGAGATGAGTGCAAATTCTGAACCAGGGGGGGTGGAAAATTCAGGTTCAAATGATTCTTCTGTAGATGATGGAAATGATAGCTCTGATGATTTTGATTCCGATGGTAACAAGGAAAAATCAGATTCTGGCACGGATGCCGGAAATTCTTCTGATAAGAATGTCGGAGAAGCAGGTAAAGATACAGGCTCATCTGATTCTACTGACTCAGTTGATTCCGGTGATAACGAAACGAGCTCTGATAAAGAATCGGGTTCTGATAAGGGCTCTGGAGAGTCAAAAGCTGAAGATGAGAATGCAGGAAAGCATGATAATTCAGCCGAGTCTAAATCTGACGAATCTGCTAAGGAAGAAACCACTGAAGAATCTAAGGCTGATGAAATTAAAGCAGATGAGACGGTTAGTGAGGAAACTGCTGCTGAAACCAATGTAGCTGAATCGAAAACCGAAGAAAGTAAAGAAACTGGTGCTGATAGCGATGGTGGTTCCGGTATCGGTGGCATGACTGACGAATCAGAATCAGAGACCAAGGAAAGTGTAGGGGAAACTGTCGAAAGCACCGAAACTACGACTTTGTCTGATGAAACTCTTGAGACTGAAGAAGAGAAAAAAGAAGCCGAGCTTCTTTTTCATGTGGTTGATGAAGAAGGACAGGATGTAGACAGCAAGTACAATGATGTAAAGGTATATTTTGACAGAGGTGGAGTTCTTGTTCTTGATAATACCGACAAACCTCCGGTAAAGAAGGTCCGCCGTCAGACAGGCAGCCATCTGTTTGGGCTTATCAAGACTTATTCTAAAAACTATACATATAAAGAAGCAACACTTAATGGAGACATCATCAAGGCTGTCAAGAAAACCAAATCTGAAGATAAGAAAACAATCTACGAGTATACCATTGACGGTAATACATGGACCGAACTAGATGACGATACCGAGATCATGCTTGTATATATCGCACCGGACAACCAGGGTGTAGGCCATGCTGAGTATATAGAAGAAGGTCGCATCAAGGTTACGGTAGATATGAACAAAGAACTTCCTGATGGAGTAGAACTTCGCGTAAGTGAGCTCAAATCAGATCATGACAATTACAGTGCGTATATAACAGCACTGGATGATGCGGCTAAAAAGTCAGATTCTGATATCAAGGAACATACTGAAGAGAATACTGTTCTCTATGATATTGCATTCATTGGTACGGATGAGGATGGAAAAGAGTATGAGTATCAGCCGGGAGATGATGTATCTGTAAAGGTATCATTCTTAGGCGGGCAGCTTGCAGGAGAACTTGGAGCTACCGATGCATCAAGCGTAGAGGTAAAACATCTTCCTGTTAAAGATGAAGTTAAGGAAAGCGCGGCCAATGACGGCCAGATGGTATCAGCAGATATCACAGGTCTTAGCTCGGCAGATATAAGTGTAGAGGATGTAAGAAAGGCAAAAGTAACGCTCGATAAGGCGGCTGCAGAAAACATTCAGACGGCAGGTCTTGAAGAAGATGATGAGGAGGATACTACTGAAGGTGAAGAATCTAAAGATGAGGTAACATTTGGTGTATCATCATTCTGTGTATTCGCATTTTCAACTAATGATGGTTTACAAAGAGATGGTACCTATTGGGAAGGTACAGATATAATTTCTGTGAAATCCTTTAAAGACGCACTGGGACTGGCAGGGCATGTGGCGGTGTATGCGGATAAGCTTGTGCAACAATATAGCCATTTGCAGGGGTCTATTGCAGTAAACACCTATATTGATAAGGGCAATAATCTTTTGAATCAGGATGTAACAGAAGCTAGCAAGGTTGTAGAAATTACATTAAGTAAAAAGGTTGATAAAAAAGAAAATACAGATCGAACTTTCAAAATGAGATTCTTTAAATCAAAGGATCCGAGCTCATCAACGACAGACTTAGCTACCGGCAATGTGGATACTTCTACAGTGAATTTGCGTGTACCTGCAAATCAGACATCAGGAAGTATCTCATTAAACTCAAGTAATAATTCAGCACTCTTCGATGCTTTAAAAACTGAAACACTCTATGTTTACGAGATAGATGATAGGGATGACATTGCAAAAGAAAAATATTATGATACAAATGGTAATGTTAAATATGATGTAAAGTACGAATCGGACGATTTCGGAGCTAATGAAATACCGGGCGAAATGAATCTGTTCGGTAATTATATCAATGTAATAGATAGACAGACCGATTCCAAAGAAGAAGATGCAAAATATTTTGGATATAAAGGTTTCCATACTTATTTAGGATCTGATTACACCTCGAACAGTTTTTCGGGAGACACCGGACTAAATTTGAAAATTTATCATGCGGACGGATCTGATAGTCTTACATTAAAGCAATACAAACAAGATATTTTGAGCAACGGGGCTGATGCAATTGATAAATACATTCATAACTTAGGTAGTGACAGATTTCAGACAGTAACAAAGCTTAATGACAATCTTGGATTAGATGGTGAAGGATCAAAATTTGGCGAGGAATCAGTAAGACTTGCAAATGCCCAAAGAGGTACTACAACTGGAAAGACAAACTTTAATGTAATCAATCTCATTAGTAAATCCGGAAATCTACAATCTGATCTAGAACAATATGCAGGGTTTAAATCTACAGTAAATGGTGGTGGCGAAGCAATTAAGCAACTTCTTCAAGATTGTGAAAAAGATGATGAATATTTATTAATCAACATTGATGCTACTGGATTTGATGAATATGATTTAACAAAGCTTGTAATTGATAATGAAGGCAGTGATGGTGCTTTTCCAAGATTAGCTTCGCATATTGTTTATAATGTAGTTACAAGCACCACAAGTAATGACGCAAATGGAAATGAAGTCCGTACTTTTGCACCTTATAAAGGCGAAGTTCGTGCTGTACAAACGGTTTCGGGTATAATTTTTGCACCTGAAGCTACGGTATATAGTGGAGACGGACTCAGAGGAAGTGCCGTTGCAAAAACAGTATATTATGGAGGAATCGAGGGTTCAGGAGAGATCCACCAAAAATCTTTCGGCAGCAGTGAGCGCCGTTATGTTGATATCACAATTTCCAATAGTGATCCCGGTGATACGCCGACTCCGGAAAACACTAGTGCTGCATTAGTTGTAACTAAGGTATTGACTGGAAAAGTTCTTGATAAAGATAAGTTTAGCTTCCAGCTGAAAGATTCATCTGGCAATGTATTGCAGACTAAGAAAAATGACGCAGATGGAAAGGTTCAGTTTGATTCGATTAATTACAACGAAGTAGGAACTTATACCTATACGATTTCAGAAGTTGCAGGGATTGATACGCATTACACATATGACAAGCATATTGTAACTGCGACGGTGACGGTAACCAAGGATGAGGCTGATAAGTTGGTTGCAACTGTAAGCTATGATGGCGATACCACATTTACCAATGCATACATACCTGATCCGAGTGAGCCGGAGACACAGCCGAGTGAGCCGGAGACACAGCCGAGTGAGCCGGAGACACAGCCGAGTGAGCCGGAGACACAGCCGAGTGAGCCGGAGACACAGCCGAGTGAGCCGGAGACACAGCCGAGTGAGCCGGAAACACAGCCGAGTGAGCCGGAAACACAGCCAAGTGAGCCGGAGACACAGCCAAGTGAGCCGGAGACACAGCCGAGTGAGCCGGAAACTAAACCGACTGAGAGCAGTAAGGAAGAGACCAAGCCAACCGAGACCAGCAATGGCGGTGGCGGTCACT
>CAVKOQ010000152.1:0-4983 GCA_963657995.1 bacterium | reverse complement strand
GGAGGGATGGCCATGGATAAAACGATATTAACTAAGCTTCCGTTCTGGTCATCGCTGTCAGATGATGAGAAGGAAAGAGTCGAACAAAGGGCTTATGTTCGCAGTTATGGAAAGGGCATGATCATAAATAACTGCAATAATGAATGCCTCGGTATGATTTTAGTGCTTTCCGGAGAGATTCGTACATATTTGCTTTCAGATGAGGGACGCGAGGTGACTTTGTTCCGGCTGTATGCCAATGATCTGTGTGTGCTTTCTGCCTCTTGCGTTATCAGCCAGATCACCTTTGAGACGCAGATGACCGCTCAACAGAATACTGAGGCGTTGATTATACCCGTGGATGTCATTGCATCGCTTAAAGAGAAAAATATCTATGTTCGCTGCTATCTGTATGAATTGGCAACAAAGCGGTTCTCAGATGTTATGTGGGCAATGCAGCAGATTTTGTTCAAGGGATTGGATCGGAGACTGGCAGGCTTTCTGATTGCCGAAGCAGAGCGAACCAATTCTAATGTGATCCATATGACACATGAGCAGATTGCTCAGCATATCAGCTCTGCACGGGAGGCTGTCGCAAGGATGTTCAAGCATTTTGCGGAGGACGGACTGGTAGACATAAAGAGAGGAGCAATTACACTGCTTGATATGGAAGGTCTAGAAGAACTGGAATAAAAACATCACAGCCATCAAAAGGCATGATTCATACAGCAATGAAATTCGGTGTTCAAAAGGCACCGGATTTTTTTTGCGCCAATGTAACTTCGTCACGGAAACGCATTTTGCAGAGCGATATGATAAGCCCATAACAAGAAACGAGGTGATGAGAATGAAAATCGAACTAAATCCAGATCAGGAGATTGTGAAGACAGTTCGCGAGGGACTTAAGCGTACCGGCGGATACTGTCCGTGCCGCTTAGAACGCACGGAAGCGACAAAATGTATGTGTCAGGAATTCAAGGAGCAGATTGCTGATCCGGGCTATGAGGGATTTTGCCATTGTATGCTCTATTACAAATCCTTGCATGATTAAGGGAGGAAGATCAGATGCCGAAACGACTGGCTGCCGTAGACAAGGCGCAATGCGTTGCCTGTGGCGTGTGTGAAAATACCTGTGCTCTGGGAGCTATAAAGGTTCAGCACGGCTGCTATGCTGCCGTTGATATGGATTGCTGTGTGGGATGCGGAAAATGCGCGAACCTATGTCCAACCGGCTGTATTGTGATGAAAGCGAGGACAGACGCATGAAAAAGAAGCACTGGTATGATTATTTATGGATCTATGCAATCGTTTATTTTGCGCTTGGCTTTTTCAATATCCTGTTTGCATGGCTTGGAATGATAGATTTTATATTGCCGCTGATTCTGGCAATATTCGGTGGCAACAAGTTTTTTTGCAATCATCTCTGCGGTCGCGGACAGCTGTTTGGAAAGCTTGGGACAGAACTTAAATGTTCAAGGTGCAAGTCTACGCCACACTGGATGTACTCAAAGTGGTTCCGCTATGGATTTCTGATTTTCTTTATGACGATGTTTGGCAACATGGTATTTCAGACTTATCTGGTTGCTGCCGGAGCTTCATCTCTAAGAGAGGTCATCAAGCTGTTTTGGACATTCCGTGTGCCATGGGGATGGACTTATACCTCGGGTACAGTTGCTGACTGGGTGGCACAGTTTAGCTTCGGATTTTATGGACTTATGCTGACATCGCTGTTACTGGGACTCATCGTTATGGTGCTTTATAAGCCCAGAACATGGTGTGCGTTCTGCCCGATGGGAACCATGACGCAAGGTATTTGCAAACTGAAAAACAAGAACTAACGACAGATGAAGGAAAGGAGCTTTCTTATGGCTGAGATTAAAATTACTGTTGAAAATTTTGAAAATGAAGTGCTGCATTCGGACAAACCGGTTTTGGTTGATTTCTACGCAGACTGGTGCGGACCGTGCAAAATGCTTTCCCCTGTACTGCATGAGCTTGCAGAAGAAAAAGCAGATGAGCTAAAGATTGGAAAAGTCAATGTAGATGAGCAGATGGAGCTGGCAATGCACTTCCAGGTGTCCAGTATTCCGATGGTGGTACTTTTCAAGGATGGAAAAGCAGTGGCAAAATCCGTTGGATTTCGCTCGAAAGCAGATATTGCTGCTATGGTGGAGGATGCAAGATGAAGGTAGTAATTGTTGGCGGTGTGGCGGGCGGAGCGTCTGCCGCAGCCCGTATTCGTCGATTGGATGAAGATGCACAGATTATCATGATTGAACGCAGCGGCTTCGTATCATATGCCAACTGTGGTCTGCCTTATTATGTGGGAGGCGTTATCGAGGATCAGGAAGAGCTTACCCTGCAAACGCCGGAGAGCTTCTGGAGGCGCTTCCGTATTGATGTCCGTGTACAGCAGGAAGTGACTGCAATTGATCCTGAAAAGAAGAGTGTTACTGTTCATGCGTATGATAGTGACGAAATTTATACAGAGACGTATGACAAACTGCTTCTTGCGCCGGGAGCAAGACCAACGGTTCCGACACTTTCCGGTGTTGACAATGAGCGTGTTTTCACACTGAGAACGGTAGAGGACACACTTCGTATCCGGAGATTTGTAAAAGATCATAAGCCTAAAACAGCTGTCCTGGCAGGAGGCGGATTCATAAGTCTGGAAATGGCAGAAAATCTCCTGAAATTGGGCGTTTCGGCTACTATCGTTCAGAGTCAGAATCAGCTTTTAACTACGCTGGATGCAGATATGGCAAGCTTTGTTCATGCTCAGATGCGTGCTCATGGAATTGATCTGCGTTTAGGCGCAAAAGTAGAAGGATTCAGACAGGATGGAGATTTTGTACATACTTTGCTGGATGGAGGAGAATCACTGACATCAGACATGGTTCTGTTGGCTATAGGCGTTACACCTGATACTCAGCTGGCAAAGGATGCGGGAATAAAGCTCGGTGTGCGTGACAGTATTGCAGTAAATGAGCGTATGGAAACATCAATACCGGATATTTATGCGGTAGGCGACGCTGTGGAAGTTACACATTTTGTGACCGGACGGAAGACATTGATCTCGCTGGCCGGGCCAGCAAACAAGCAGGGACGTATTGCTGCCGATAATATATGCGGCGGAAACAGTCTTTTTTCCGGTTCACAGGGTTCGGCTGTTTTGAAGCTTTTTAAGATGACGGCAGCTTCTACCGGCATCAATGAAAAGACTGCTCAGGAATTGGGGATAAATTATGACAAGGTTGTTCTTTTCCCGGCTTCCCATGCCAGCTACTATCCGGGAGCACATTCTATTGCGATGAAGGTACTATATGAAAAGGATAGTAAAAAGTTGCTTGGCGCGCAGCTTGTGGGAAGCGACGGAGTAGATAAGCGAATTGATGTGCTGGCAACTGTCATCAGGGCAGGAATGACAGCTCTTGAACTGGCAGAGCTTGACCTTGCGTATGCCCCTCCATACTCTTCAGCAAAGGATCCGGTCAATATGGCAGGATTTATGATTGAAAATCTGGAAAGCGAAAAAGTGAAACAGTTTCATTGGAACGACGTAGGAGGATTGCCGCACAACGGCAGTGTGCTGCTGTTGGATGTGCGCAATGTAGGCGAATATCAAAGAGGACATCTGGATGGTTTCAAGAACATTCCCTTGGATAATTTAAGGGAGCATTTGGAAGAAATGGATAAAAGCAAGCCCGTTTATGTCTGCTGTCAGACGGGGCTACGCAGCTACATTGCGTGTCGCATTCTGGCACAGCATGGATTTACCTGCTTTAATCTATCCGGCGGATACAGCTTTTATCAGACGGTGATACGGGAGCAGGAGCTTTCTCAAAGTGCTTATCCGTGCGGAATGGATAAGATTTAAGTCTCAATAATTATGGATACAGTATGTTTTTGTGCAGAGGTGGATTATGACAGAGGCAAAAGAAAAAAATTGTGACATACTGTCCGGATATCTGCGCAGTATCCTGTATGGTACTGAGACGCAGAATCTGGATATTATGGAATTGGATGAGCCATATAGGAAATTGGGATGTGAGCTGCAATTCCTGAACCATATGATATGGGAGGCTCTGACATACTCAGAGTCGCTGAGCAGAGGGAATCTCTCGACCACTCCGCCACCGAAAGATAATTTCCTTTGCAAAAGTTTGAAGGGAATGCAAGATAATCTGAATCATATGACCTGGCAGGCAAAGCAGATCGCAAACGGTGATTATTCGCAGAAAATGCCTTATCTTGGAGAGCTTTCGAGAGTATTTAATGGTATGACGGCAAGATTAAAGGAGCGGGAAGCAAGGCTGAAACAAGAGATTCTTCAGGCAAAGAACGAAGAACATATTTGGAAACGAGAAGCGAATATAGATCCGCTGACCGGAATAGGCAATCGCAATCTTTTCAAGAGCGTAGTGGAGTTATTATTACAGAGCGAGACAGCATTTGCCGTTTGCTACTGTGATCTGGATCATCTGAAATATGTTAATGACCATCTGGGGCACGCAGAAGGTGATCATTATATACGTGATTTTGTGAAGCTGGTGAAGGAGCATATCCGTGATGATGATGTATTTACACGAATTGGCGGCGATGAGTTTTGCATTATTTTACATAACTGCAAAGAAAATGTTGCTCATCATAAGCTTTCTGTGATTCAGAGAAAATTTGCGGAGGGTTATTCCGGGGAATACGATCGAAATTTCAGCTATGGTATTGTCTGTTTACCAAAGGGAGAGCATGCTCTTACAGCAGAAGAATTGCTGCAACAGGCTGATCAGGCGATGTATGAGCAGAAGAATCAGCATCGTTTGGGCATGTGAATTCATATCGTAATTTATAATTGGCGCAAACATTCAGTTTGCCTTTATATACCACGCAGTCATCGGTTTGGTGGCTGCGCGATTTTTGTTTTTGATACATTTCTTCTGATCGTCACTGCTGATATGGAAAATGAATATCGGCACACTTTATTACCGATACTACGCAATAGCGTTG
>CAVKOQ010000151.1:0-5001 GCA_963657995.1 bacterium | reverse complement strand
GCTATGGACTGCACCTTGGAGGACATCATGGAGACGGTAAAAGACTGACAGGGAGGTGATATCGTGCCTAATGTAGTTACTCTCGATATGAATACCACTTCCGTTCAGTATCTGTGCAGTAAGGATAAACGTCTGGCAAAGGTCATTAGTATGGTTGGTCCCATCAGCTATGTTCCTCATGAAGAAGATACATACTCTTTTCTTATTCATGAAATCATCGAACAGATGCTATCCGTAAAAGCAGGGCAAAAAATCTATGGCCGTTTAGAAGACCTATGTGATGGAATGGTCACGCCGGAACGAATAGCCGCACTTAACGATGATGAGATTCGTGGAACGGGAACATCTTCTTCAAAGGTTAGATGTATACGCAGCGTTACTGAAGCGGTACTTTGTGGAGATTTGGATTTTGACAAAATGGATACGCTGTCTGATGAAGAGGTTATATGCGCTCTTACCAAACTTCATGGCATAGGCAATTGGACAGCAAAAATGTTTTTAATATTTGTCTTAGACCGTCCAGATGTTCTTCCCGTTGAGGATGGCGCTTTTCTACAAACATATCGTTGGGTATATAAAACGGACGATTGTAGCGAGAAAGCTGTTAGCAAAAAATGCCGAAAGTGGAAGCCTTACTCATCCATTGCTTCCCGCTTTTTCTATCGAGCATTGGATGCCGGTTTAACAAAAAAGGGATTTCACTTGTTCAAATAGGAGGTTACTCATATATGGCTACGAAAGGAAACAAGAAAACAAATTATGAGGCTAACGAAGCCTTTCTGCAATACGAAGAAGAAATTGTGACTCATCCTGCATATGCAGGTATGCCAGATTTACGTCATGATGATGGTACAATTCAATGGGAAGCACCATCAAACAGAGGCTCTGGCGTCTTTCAGTTTTCACACGACAAACGGTATCAATGGTGGGTAGAAAAAGCTAAGGAAATCGGTATCAGCACCGATGAAGATAAATGGATTAGTAAAGTGGCAAAAACCATCCATCCAACAAAACAGCATCCGTGCAAAGTCTGCGGACGTGTTATGGACATCCGTTATTGCTATTTGTCGTCCAATTTTATGAAAAGGGTACAAAAATTATCCTTTTATGACGGTTCCGTGGAGATGGACGAAACTACTCACATTTTAGATTTTGTTACATCATTCGTTGATACATATGGCGATGTCGCATATGATTCCTTGCCGGGTTTGCTAAAATGCACTCAGGTTAAAGAGATTCCGAACTTGCCGCACGATCTGTCTTTATGGACATCTTGGATAGAACAAAGCTACATACCCAAAGAACCAAGTATGCTTAGTCCTGGTGCGATGTCCAATGCTCCTGATCGGCTTGACGGTTTCCATACATTTAACCGTTGCTGTCGCTCTACCGCAGACAAAGGCCGATCAAAGGAAAATCTCGCATCATATTCTACCGACAGAAGAGCTTTTGAAAACTGGAGTGACGGCAACTGGATCACAGCCAACAAGCTGATGGGCTTTATAAACTCTAATCCCAGCATGAAAAAAGAGCATTGCGCCAACGAAGAAAACGGTGGACACCATCCTCGCCCATGTAGTGCAGATCATATCGGTCCGATATCCCTTGGCTTCTGTCATAGACCAGAGTTTCAGTTTCTTTGTAAGCCGTGTAACAGTGCGAAGAATAACAGGATGTATTATACGGATGTTCTCCATCTGATTGAGGTTGAAAAAGGCGGAGAAACTGTTGCAACCTGGTACGCAGACCCAATTTGGCAAAAGTGCAAAGGTAAGGTAACTGACAAGGAATCCGTCCTAAGACTCAGCCGTGTAATGCGCGATAATCGCAATGTTGCGATGATGCTTTTGGCTGATTTTATCGACAGAAATGAATTCCTTTTTCTCTTTACACTCCTCAATTTGGAGTATGCCGACTATGACTATGACATCATTCCTGGAACGACAAAAATCAGTCACCAGATTGTAACTGTGGATTTTTCGCAGAAAGCAAGCACCTTGAGATATGTCAATATTCAGAAAACAAGAAAAATACGAGTCGCTTTTTCTTCGCTTTCCGAGTATGCAAAGAAGGAAAACCGCAATGGTTACACATACACTAATGCAAAGATTGAGGCTCTGAAAAAGCAGGCGTTCATCATTCTGTATAATATCAACAGCAACATGAAAAAGCTGAATGCCTCTCTTATTGCAGCTCTTTCTGATGAAGAGCGCATTGATTCAGAAATCGAGGCATTTTTATCTTCTGTAGATTATACCGCACTTAAGCGCACACAAGAATTTATTGATGTTAAGGAACTGCTCAAACAGATTATGGAGTTAGTCGCTCAAGAACTATCCTCCAATTGGGATGATCCTCGATATTCAAGAGAAACTGCTGACGAATAAAAAATAGCCGACCATCTGTTATTCCGTAGGTGGTCGGCTTATTTTATCAGAGATAGCTGTCAAGGTATTCGCCTGCAGTTATTTCTCCGCGCATAAATTTTTGATAAAGATTTGCAGCAGGAAAACGATAATTGTATTGGCTTCCATCTTCTCCCGGTTGAAGCGGCGGCAAATCGCCAATTGCATCCTCGACACCTATAACAGATGGGAGAAGCGATAATTGTCCATCCTTGGGAACGCATGATATTTCCTTCATGCTAAAGCCTTGAACAAGATCAGCATCCCCGCCAATGATTATTACACGCTCTCTCCGTTGCGGAACTCCGAAGTTGGCTGCGCTAACCTGGTTTACTTTGATTTCTGTAACACATTCTTTTAACTCAGCCTTTATCATCTCAAAGAATTGTCCCTTATCCAAATTGAGAATTCCACGAACATTCTCAAAAACAAAGCCGTCCGGCTTGATTGCCTTGACTATGCTGGCATAGGACTTAAATAACCAGTTGCGCATATCTTCAGCACCTCGCCGTGTATTCGCGGTCGAGAATCCCTGACAAGGCGGTCCCCCAAGAACAAATAGAGGAAGGTTTGGATTTGCTTTCTTCGCGGCTACCGCGGCATCCACAATTGCATCATGAACCTCTTGACTATTAATATCGCCGACAATTGCTTCTCCGCCAAGATTTCGCTTGTGTGTTTCTACTGCGTAGTTGTCAATATCATTCCCAATTATCGGAGTCCAACCAGCCCAAATGAAGCCCAACGCAAGACCTCCTGCACCACAGAAAAGATCAACAAACTGTCCTTCGAAAGGGATATTCTTGGCAATCTGATAGGCAAGCAGTGGTGGCACGGCATTTCCTATCTGATTGTTTATCGCCCCAAGTGATCCGATGAACTCAAACGAATCCGGGAAACTCTGAAAACGTGCCGCTTCTCTTTGCGATATAGTCCTGTCTTGATCGTAATGCATATGGCATCCATTACCCGGACGGTTGAAATAGGTATTGATTGTATAGGCAGGCATATCAGGGCGAAGCCTACCGTAATATGTGGAGCGGCTTCCTTTTCCTGCTTTATAGCTTTCTCTAATTTGAGCAAGCCTTTGTGACGGTACGCTCTCCGGGATATTCTTCCAATTACCCCCTGGCGGAACACACTTTATTACTTGCATATCCAATTCACTCAACGAAGATGCGTAGTGATTGAAAATCATGGTTTTCTTTTCTCCATCCTGACTTTTTTCTTGATACTGCCGAACAATGTTTGTTCGTTTTTCCTGCTCCAGCTTGAACGAATCTAAAATGATTTCATATTCATCGGCTGAAAGGTTGTATAGATGTGCGACTGCCAATTCAATAGCGTCTTCAACGTCTTCACCTGCCAATTGCTTATCCACTAATTCTATAATGTCCATATCAACAGACGGTCGAGGAACACGAATCTGCTTCACGATTCCTGCTGACACGTGATTGGATACCTGCATACTCCTCGCCTGATACTCAAAGATCATCGAATTCATGATTGCAAGCAGCATTTTGAGGCTGAAAATTGCGGCTTCATCTCCGTAAACTACGCCGAGAGAATTTCCGCAGATGAATCCAGGTGGCAGCAATGTGGCTTTGATTCGACGCACTTGAGAGTCGCGTGACACATCGCGCCACACGACCTTACTCTTGGACGAACTCGGCGGAGGAATTACTATTTCTTCATTCAAGAACAACTGATCGCTCGTGAAGGAATACCTGTCTATCATATATCCTTTTGCAAATTCAATTTTACCAGTAGGTAGCAACTTTTCTTTTACTCTTGTTTCGTCCAATTCGCGTGTGAAACTCAATCCTGTTGCGGCACAGAATTCATCGGTCGAAGGAAGCTGTTCAAGATACATCATTATGGGGATAGCCTCAATTCCGGTTTTTAGCGGAATACAAAACCCTGTCCGCTTAATGTATTCAAAAACAGCTTTTTCTATCTTTTTTTCTTTGTATGAATCTTTATCATTATAAATCCTTACGCTAAGACTTTGGTCAGTTTCTCCGCCTTTAACCACTATGGTGATGCTGGAGATATCCGCACTGCCATAGAGCTTTAACTCAGCAGGGTAATAAGAAACATTTATGACCTTGTAGTTTTCAAATACCCAACTTCTAAGTTTGTTTGAAACTTGGTCATTGAGCAAAGAAGCAGGAGAAACAATTCCGCAGAAACCGTTTGATTTTATTAATCTAAGGGCAGCCTCGGTTCCACATCGTGCAAGATTTGTTCCCCATTTGCCGAATTTTGAAGAAGGCTGTGAAATAGTAAATGCTTCCTTCATGTAGGAATCATACTGCTCTATTGCATTGCGATACCCCACCATAGCCTCTTCACCGTTACTCTTGCTAAAGAGTTTCTGAGGTTTCAAAAGACTCCACGGAGGATTCGTTACGCAAATATCATATTTTCCTTGAACAGCATAGTATTCTACAAACGCATCTGCTTGACGAGCATCAAGCTCGTATTTCAATCCAGCAGATTCACAAAACTGTGCTAGATCGCTTTTTGCTTTATCTACAGCATTCGCATCTATGTCCCATACCGAGATGAACAAATGGTTTGATGATAGTTTATC
>CAVKOQ010000150.1:0-5069 GCA_963657995.1 bacterium | reverse complement strand
ACTTTATGGCGAGTCTTGGAATAAAGAGGTATCGAGAAATGAAGATGAGTTACAACAAACTTTGGAAGTTATTAATAGATAAGCAGATGAAGAAATCTGATTTACGCAAAAAAGCTGGAATCAGTTCTTCCTCACTTGCAAAGCTTACAAAGGACGAAAACGTCACGACAGAAGTTCTTTGTAAGATATGTCAGGAAATCAAATGTGATGTAGGTGACATCATGGAGTTTATACCTGATCCGATAACTGAAGAGGTGACAAACGAGTCCTGATTTTAGGACACAGTAATCTGTATCATGTTCTATGGGAAGTTGTACCTCTGGAATGTGCGGATTGAAATTAAAATGGAAGGAGCGGCATTACTATGCCAGAAAACGAAGCCGAACGTGACGGTTATAATTTCATAGATTTATTTGCCGGTGCGGGTGGGCTCTCGGAAGGCTTCATCCAGGCTGGCTTTAATCCGGTGGCACATGTGGAGATGAATGAGTTTGCAGCGCAGACCCTAACCACACGTACCGCATATTATTATTTGAAAGAGCAGAACAATCTTGATTCGTACTACAGATATCTCCGTGGAGAAATAACCCGGGAAGCTTTGCTGGAGGAGATTCCGGATGAAGTTCTGGATACGGTAATATGTGAGACCTTGTCAAAAAAGAGCATACCCGGTGTTTTCCAAACGATAGACGAATCTATGGAGAGCAAGCATATTGACCATATAGATGTAATCGTGGGCGGTCCGCCATGCCAAGCGTACTCTCTTGTTGGACGCGCGCAGAGCAGCCATATGGAAACTCCGATGAAGGACGATCCACGAAATGAACTCTACAAGCTGTATGCAAGATTTCTTACCAAGTATCAGCCTCGGATGTTTGTGTTCGAGAATGTCATGGGCATTGAATCGGCCAACGACGGAAAGACCTGGAAAAACATTAAGAAGCTCCTGAGGCGTGTGGGTTATGAAATAGAATGCCGGGAGCAGAATGCACAGAATTTTGGAGTTCTTCAGAATAGAAAAAGGATGATTATTATTGGGTGGCTGAAAAACTCTGGATTGGGATACCCGAAGTTTGAGAAAATAGAATCCAGTGCCATTGTAAATGATCTGTTCTCCGATCTTCCGGCATTAAAACCGGGAAAAGGTGCATCTGCCTATGCGGCAGCGTCAATGAGTGAGTTTGTGGCAGACAATGGAATACGCACCGATGAGGATGTGCTTACATTGCATCAGGCACGTCCGAATAAGGACAGGGACATAAAGATATATAAACGGGCAATCAAACTTTGGAATAAAGGCCATAAGAGACTGAATTACAATGACCTGCCGGAGGAACTGAAGACGCATAAGAACAGAACCTCTTTCGTGGACAGGTTTAAGGTGGTTGAGGGAGATGAGCATTGCTGCCATACCGTACTGGCGCATCTGTCAAAGGATGGTCATTACTTTATCCATCCGGATATCAAACAGCACCGTTCCATCACCGTCAGGGAGGCGGCTCGTATACAGTCTTTTCCGGACAGCTACTTTTTTGAGGGGCCAAGGACAGCACAGTTTATACAGGTTGGGAATGCTGTACCGCCCATGATGGCGAAGGGTATTGCCGAGGGAATCCGAGAGGAATTACGTCAGGAGGAATAAGATGGAGACCAATCTGCTTCTGGAACAATACGGGAGATATAAAAGGCTCGCATTGGAAGAGTCTCCGTATCGCTGCCTCTTAAACGCAGATATAGAACTGAATCCGCACCAGGTAAACGCCTTTTGCGCTGCCATTCAGGCTCTGAAGACCGGCGGGATTGTGCTTGCAGATGAGGTTGGTCTTGGCAAGACCATTGAGGCAGGACTTGTTCTGAAATATGTATTGGATTCAGGTGCCAAGCGCGTCCTGATTGCGTTGCCTGCAACTCTGCGTAAGCAATGGGAGATGGAGCTTGATGAGAAGTTCGGGCTTGAAGCGACCATACTTGACCGTCTTATTGTGGAGAAGGATTTTTACGAAACAAAAAAATGGATTGAGGACACGAAGGAAACAAGGATTATCATCACTTCCTATGATTATGCGTCCAAGCTCATGAAAAGATTTCCGTCTGTGAAGTGGGATTTTCTGATCATAGATGAGGCTCATAATTTACGAAATGTATTTCATGGGGCAAAGCGAGCGAAAAATCTGTATGAAAAGAGCAAAGGAATCCCCAAGATCCTTCTGACTGCTACGCCATTACAGAACTACTTATCAGACCTGCATGGATTGGTGTCATTCATTGATCCGAGGATTTTTGGGAGTGAGAAAGTATTTAATAAGAGATACATATCGGAGAAAGACTATGACGGCTTGAAAAGAGAGCTTGCTCCTGTGCTTTACCGAACCCTGCGCAGGGACGTCGGTAAATATATGGACTTCAAGAAGAGAGAATGCCGGACGGTTGATTTTGAGTTATCTCCGAATGAAGCCGAACTCTATATGCGGGTCAATGAGTTTCTGAAAAGGCCGGTATTATATTCCATCCCGACCTCAAACAAGGCTTTGATTATACTGGTCATCCGAAAGCTCCTCGCGTCATCAAGTTTTGCGTTGGTTGAAACATTTGAGGTATTGGCTGCAAGGCTTGAGAAATTAAAGCAGGGTACAAAGTCAGCAAAAGCCCAGGAAGGTTTCGATCTGTTCTGGCAGTATGTCGAAGATGAGCTTGACGAGGATGAACTCGAAGAAGACGAGGATGATACTGTTTTCCAGAAGCAGGTTATTCAGGAAGAACTGGATGAAGTAAAAAGCATTATTGCGACTGCGGAGAAGATCAAGAGTAATGCCAAGATAAGAGCTTTACAGACCGCAATAAAGACTGCTTTTGAATATCAGGCAGGAGCCGGAATCCCACAGAAGGTGGTTGTTTTTACTGAGTCAAAGCGTACGCAGAAATATATCGCAAATGAACTCCGCGGGAACGGATACGACGAAGATGACATCCTGCTTTTTAACGGTGACTTTAATGATGCTATGACCGGAGAAATCTACCGGGCTTGGCAGGTGAAGAATTTCGGGAAGACAAATTACGGAAGAAGCGTTGAATATAAGCACGCCATTGTGGATTACTTTAAGGATAACGCCAAGATACTGATTGTGACGGATGCCGGTTCCGAAGGTCTGAACCTTCAGTTCTGCAATACGGTGATCAATTACGACCTCCCGTGGAATCCGCAGAAGATAGAACAGCGCATCGGACGATGCCATAGATATGGGCAAAAATATGATGTGATTGCCATCAATCTTCTGAACACACAGAATGAAGCGGACAAGCGGGTTTATGATATTCTCTCCCGCAAGTTTGAACTCTTCGAAGGAGTCTTTGGAGCATCGGATGTTGCGCTGGGTGCCTTGGACTCCGGTGCAAGTTTTGAGAAGACGGTTCTTGAGATTTACCAGACCTGTAATTCGGCTGCGGAAATCAAGAGAGAATTTGACAAGCTGGATCGAAAGCTTGAGGCAAAGAGAAATAAAAAAGCAACACAGTTACGGTCGATTCTTTTGACAGAAAGCAGTGATGCCAAAGGAGCATCTCTAGAGAAGACAAAGGCAGAAATTGATAAGTACCTTCGGGATGTAGAGTACTGGACTGAAATGGATGACCCTGAGGTAGACGGCAGCCTTCATTACTGGAAGATTGATAATTGGGGAGAAGAATGCTTCGGTTCACATGGCACCTTATTCCTCGGAGCGTTTTGCAATTCTGCCAATATACAGTTTCCGGTAATGCTGCTGTGTGATGAGAACGGAGATTACATCGATTTTTCTGAGGATGATATTGTCTATGCCTTAAAGAAAGCAGATGACGGTGATGTGAAGTATTTCACTCCTACCGAGAAAGAAGAGGCAGAGTATCAGCGGATCTATGACAGACTTATCGCTGAAATGGTTCAGCGATATCAAAGTTCAGTGGAACCGTTGAAAGCATATAACAAGCGCAAGGTAGAAAACTGGGCTGAGATACAGACAGAGCAGCTTAATATTGAAATAACAGATATGCTTGCGGAGATTGAGGAACTCGGGGCGGAAGAAGCCGCTGCCAAGGACTTCTTAGAAAAGATTGATATCCGCAAGAAGGTTGATGAGAAGAAAAAGCATCTGCAGAAGTTCCAGACAGCTTTTCATAAAAAAGTCTCTTCCATACAGGAAGAGGCCAAGAAGGAAATAAAGGATTTCAATGACCAACTCAATATAAACCCGATTCTTCTGGTGAACATTGTGTTGAAGTTTTAAGGAGACGATATTATGCAAAAGAGCGGAAAACTCGAATTGACATGGGTAGGAAAATACGATGAGAAAATCGTAGAACCACGAATCCTTGTGGAAGACAAAGAAAAATCATATGGAGATCCTGATAGCGAGAATATGTTGATTCATGGGGATAATCTAATTGCCCTGAAAGCTTTGCAAATGGATTATGAGGGAAGGATTAAGTGTATTTACATTGATCCTCCTTATAACACTGGAAGCGCCTTCGAGTATTATGACGATAGTTTAGAGCATAGTATGTGGTTGAGCTTGATGTGCTCTCGCTTAAAAATATTACATTCGCTTCTATCCGAGGATGGGACTATTTGGATTTCTTTGGATGATAGTGAAGCTCATTATATGAAAGTTATGGCAGACGAGGTGTTTGGACGTAAAAATTTCATGGCAGATGTTGCATGGGAAAAAGCTGATAGTCCTCGAATGGATGCAAAGTTATTTTCGTCCAGATATGATCATACGCTGGTATATGCGAAAAACATTGACGAAGTGATAATTAACCAAGTTGTAACAGACGAAGTGCCTGAACATTATAATAAGGTTACAGAGGATGGGAGGCGTTATTATCTTAAGCCTTTGAGATATATGGGGACGGCAGATGCACGAGAGGATCGTCCTAATTTATATTTTTCACTAATCGCACCAGATGGGACTGAGGTGTTTCCATTAAGAACTGATGGCAGTGACGGACGGTGGAGATGGTCTCAAGAAAAGGTGAACGAAAATCCAGATCTCATCGAATGGGTCAAAGGAAGAAATGGATGGACGGTATATTAC
>CAVKOQ010000149.1:0-5117 GCA_963657995.1 bacterium | reverse complement strand
GTGTCAGCTTGCGGATACTGATGGGCGAGATATCTTTCTGCTTCTTCTGCTTGGAAGCAATCGGATTGCCGTCTATATCGGTCAATCCAAAATCACTATCACCCTCGGTCTCGTATTCCAGCTGCACAATACACCAGATACCGCCGCAGAGTAGTCGGTCATATTTTTCCGGATAATCATCCGTAATCGGCACATTGGCAAGACCAAGATTAGAGAACTCCGCAAAAAAGCAATCCTTCTTGATATCCAGATGCACCGTCACCATATCAATGATGGTATGGCTCCCTTTCTTTCGCAGCTGAGAAAGGATTTTCTGTGCCTCATCCGGGCGGACGTAGTTGTCCGCCAAGATATGCTTAACCGTATTTACTCCGTCTTCAATTACCTCGTCATCATCAGAACTGCAATATTGTCCCAAGAGAAATTCCAGAACATAAACCGGAACGTTCGCACCTTCCTTGATATGTTTCGTCAAATCCTTTCGCACGATCTTGCCATCGAAGTATTGACGCAGCTTGTCCTTAACGACCTGCCGCGTATCATCGGCGTGTGTGAATTCGTCCATGATCTATATCCTCCGTCTCATTAGTCGTTACTATCAGAATCCGAAATCGTCTGCAAATGCGATGTCCATCACCACCTCATGACGCAGAGTTTCCAGTCCTGTTTTATCATCAAAAGCTACCAGATAATATTTCCGGTATCTATCATATTTCTTGTTTTTGAAAGAGAAACGCAGCCGGAACATGCGCTTGATGCTGTCGGAATCTTTCTTATCTGCCTTATATAGATGCTCATTAGAGATTTTTTCTCCCTTATCATCTACAAAGTAGATATGGTAGGTTGTCTCCTTGATGACATCACTGACAGCCTCGGACTGCACAAAATCCAGCGAGGTAATCAGATTGGTAATCTTAGGCAAAAGGCTCACCAAAGCGATTTGTGCAGAGCTAGTCTCCTTAAAGCCTCTTTCGGTCTTTACCTCGATCAGTGGAACAATCATCTCCTGCGGAGAACATCCCCCGTGCACATAGTTCACACCTGAACCGGGAGCTTTGAAAATATCAGCACCGATAGGATAAGATACCATTCTTTCCTCATGATTTCCCATCATAAAATCTAGTGCAATACTGCCAACACCTTGTTTTTCCACGGCTTCATCTGCCATAAGATAACGGCGTCCCAGTACACTCGCACTACCTGATACAGAGTTGATTTTGTCACTCTCGGTAAGTTTATTTCTACGATACAAAAAACCATGATCCGCCGTAATCAGGAAGTGCGAACGGTTAGCACTGGTTGTCAGACGCTTAATTAATGAAACGATTTCTTCAATAGCTTCCTCACAAGCATTGAATACCTCATTCTCTGTGCTGAGTTTGTCGCCCCGCGCATCCACCTGATTGTGATAGATATAAACCACATCCTGACGAGTGAAAACTCCTCTCAGATCGGCCTGGTTCATACCTTTGATATCGTCATACTGAACACATCGGCTTGCTGGTTTTGCCTTCTGGAGAATTGCCTGACGCTGTTCTAACGATTCCGTTTTCTGTCCATCCAGCAGAACATCGAAATTGTCGGTCAATTCATAAGCTTTATAAGGAAGCAAAGCTGCCATGCCATACTTAGTGATGGACGGCAGAGTGCTCGCCATAGTATTCATAGTCGCATTGCACTTTTCATCCGCCTGGAGCTTCTCCAGTAATGTCATTCCAACCTCATAGCGCAATGCATCTGAGATAATAACGACAATCTGATCTTTCCCACTGCCTACACATCGGCGGAAGAAATCCACCTGCTTCATCATTTGCAGCGTATTCGCCTGCTCCACAAAGAGAGAACCCCAGTTTGTGCAAACCTTTGACAGATAGTCGTTTGCATAAACATTTTCAACCAATTCCTTAAGATTATCGAACGCTGCACTATCTTCCAGCTTATCCATGTGGAAACAGAAATAGCGATATCGGCGATCCATCTGATAGAGTGAGATCGTGTAGTTCTTTGCCAGTTCATTCAATGTTCCAGATGGGGTATATTGTGCATCAGAAAGGATTGCAAATGCATTCTCAATTACAAAATACTCACTGCGATGGCGCTGGCCATAATGCATCAGGCGACGCTTGCGGCAAAGTTCCGGAATATCTAAATCTCCAAGCTTAGCACTGATATCCTCTATTTCAAGTCTCCCAATCGCCCATGCAATAAGCAGCTTATCAACTCCTGCAAATACACCGCATGAAGTCAAGCTTTCTACCGGAAGCTTTTGAAGTTCTGTATCTGCACGCAGACTGTTAAAGATATGCTCAGAGATCTGGTCAAACTTCTCTCCATAAATCACGCTGTTCATGAGATTATCAAGGAAAGCAATGACACTGCCTGATTTGAAGCTGATATATGGCTGCCATGCACTTGGCAAATCACTGCCTACGGTCTTGCTCATGTAGGTAACGAACATGGACATAGCGAGTTTTTCCAGCGTCGGCTGCTCATCTGCATAACCGAAAATATCCTGCACATCATTCCAGAAGGAATCAAGCAAATCATACTTTCCAAACTCCTCCAGATACGGATTATCTTCAAATCCAGCGCCGGTAAAGACCGTGCGCACAACATCTTCAAAGGAAGCCGTTTTATTCTTACAGAGCACGCTCATCAATGCTATCTCAATGGTATTTTTATTGAGTGCGTCTGGCGCTAGGTCATAAAAAGCCTGTGTGCGCTGCTTATTTCCAAAGAACTTGATGTAATGCTGAATCACTGGTTTGTATCGCTCATCAATACCCAAATCAATGGTCAATAGTGAAGCCCGATCTGCAAAGAATTCCTTGGAATAACGAATGGTATCCGCAAGATGATTATCCCGAATGGCAGGCTTCGCAAAGGGTGCATAGACAAGGTAGTTTGTCTCCTTGTCCTCGCACTCCAAGAAGTATTTCGTATAAAACTGGTTGTCCTGTGCAAGGTGCAATACCTTGGCATTATCCAACTCCAGTGTATCAATATCCTCGGCAAACTCTGCGTTGTCGTCATACCAGAAGATGAGCTTACGTCCGCTTCCAGTGAACTCAGCATTGAGCTTGTCCGCTATTTGTTTTAAGTTTAGCTCTGCCATAATTTTCTCCCATCATTCTTCATATTCATCTGAATCTTCATCCGGCGGCACATTTAAGTTTGTCATATCACAGTGTTCGGAGATCAACTGTAATAATCCAAATCCCAGTGAAGTTATCTTGTAACTATCGGAAGAGGGGATTTTCTTAAACTTAGGCGACTTTACTCCTTTAGGTTTTTTTGAAGTAAAATCCTTATGAAACCTTAGTAGAAAATCAATTATGACCTCCTGATTTTTTTCATTTAGTTCTTCGTTTTTACTTCTTAATAGTCCAAATCTAACCAGTTTTTCCTTTATATACCTCAATTGTTCATAATCAAACTCAGAATTAAAAGGAGTGATGATTTTTTCTTGATTCAGCGCCCTCCAATCGTATGTTCTTAATACTCTTATATCAATATCGTTCAGCTCTGCTATTGTTTTAAAAAACATCAGCGCCATGTCAAAATTTGCATTTTCTGTCTGCAATAAATTGACATATCCATTCACACTGTACTTAACCTTTGAAGGCTGTATTTCATCTATTATATTGTCCAAAAGCATTTCACTCGATTGCTGAACAAAGTGTTTTCCTTCCTTTGTTTTTTCTAACTCTTCTATCCTTGCTGCTAAAGTTTCTTGGCTTGCAACAAGCCGATTAAGCATCATTGAAACATTTCGTTCTAACCGATTTTGCTTGTATGAAAGTCTAATATTATTGAAGCGTGGACAGATTGCACCCATCAATTCTCCCGCAAGATTTGCAATTCCTTCTGAAACCACCATCTCTCCATACTGCTTAACAATTTCAGGTAGGATTTCACTCAGCGTATAATCAATAGACTCATCTCCAACGGCTTTAGCAAAATCCAATAACTTCTTTTCACCCATTGCCTTCACCTCACTTAATCGCCGTCAGAATCGCTATCTTCTTCCCATCCTGTCCGGTCTGAACCTTCTCATAGTTGACCTTTACGCCGTCGTCGAGGTCGATGTCTATACGGGAAAGAGCAAGGTGCGCGATCTTAGCATCGTAGTCCTTCGACTCCTTGAACTGCTTAGACAACTTATCCTTCCGCTTCTGCGCTGCGGAAATTTCACGAGCAGCGGAACTGTTATCAATGGTATCCTGCATACGATTGATTTCACTCTCATAGACACGCTGGATGCGATGCAGATACTCCACTCGGACATTCCCGGTGGTATCGGCATTCCAGCGATGCATATAAACCAATGCCTTGAAACCATTCTGCTTGCCACTATCAAACATCCAGTAAATCGGCCGTTTCTGGTAAGTCTTAATATGATCCTTGATGAAGTCATTCAAGAAGTAATTCCGTATAATCTCGCGGCTGGTATTTCCTTTGTTGCCAAGAGCCTTGGCGATGAAGTCCAGATTTTCTTCCAAAGTATCGCTGCCATATACGGTGCGGACAAATTCTACAAAACGCCCAACGATATCATCCTGGAAATATTCTTCATCGGTAACAGGAATGCAATTGTCCTCATCAGGCTGGAAGGTCTGATACTTGCCAGCATCCCATTCACCGCCAGCATAAGCAAGTCCGTCCACATCCAACGAATACCGCCCAAACATGCAGCCGACAGCATAGGAGATGAGAGATACAATCTCATCCCGCATGGTGCGGACATAGTTGCTACCCTTCATACTTTCCGGTACATCATCCTTGGTATCGAAAATACGGTGTACCGTCACATCCCTGTCCGCTACATCCGGCATCAACTCATCCTTTAAGCCATAGATGTCAATAAAGATGCGGTTAAGATCTTCTTCATTCTTTTTAAGCTGCTGGAATCGAGCTTCACACTCAGCTTGCCAAGCAGAATATTTCTCAGAAATCAATCTTTCCATATTAGTTCCTCCAACACTTTTTAAGTTTCTAGCTACGAATATTCAAATCATATCCTCAGCTCTGTTGTAATCTTGTGTTAACTCGTTTTCATCTGTATTAGTTTTATCAACATAATCCAAATGATCATATATCTTACATTTATCAGTATC
>CAVKOQ010000148.1:0-5198 GCA_963657995.1 bacterium | reverse complement strand
TTTCAAACGCAGTCCGCCTTTCGTAATAATCCTCATAGTCTTTTCTAATGCTCATAACACCACTCCTTCCGTTTTTGAAAAAGGGAATACAGATTTCAGGAAAATTCCCGATTCCGTACTCCCCTTATTTTTATTTCATCAATTCTCGAACCTGTCGTACGCGTTCCGTAATAAAGTCTGCCCATATCGTATCATCCAGATATGGCTGATTTTCATGTGTATACTGTCCTGCCTGATCCATGATCTCAATCTGATTTGGATGACTTGGCAAAGCGATGTCCACATGGATTTTCTTTAATTTTTCTGCATCGTCCAGGAAACGCTGACGAAGATCCGAAGTTAAATATTTGCTGGTTGCATAATACTTATCGTTCATGGTATTTGCTCCCACACCCCCATGCATAGCCACCACATATTCTTCTCCGTTAGCAGGATTTTTTTCTTTCCAAAAGAAGCTGGTGCAGCCAATCGTATGTCCCGGTGTCAGCATAGTACGAATACTGATATTGCCCAAGGTTACCGGCTTATCTTCGGCATAGAATTCGTCTGGTTCAAAGTTCTGTACATGGGAACCAGAATCCGGAATCATGGTTTCTTCTGGGCAGCTCTTCATAAATACATAATCCTCTTTTGACATATACAATACTGCGCCAGTCAGCTTCTTCATTTCAGCTGCTGCTCCGCAATGGTCAAAATGCGCATGGCTGATCAGTATCTTTTTAATATCCGTTGGTTTATATCCTAAACTATAGATGGAATCCACTAACAGGTAACTACTCTCTGGAATTGCCGTATCGATCAGGATCAATCCATCACCTGTGTCGATCAGGTAACAGCCAACCCAGGTCTGACCTGCCACATACCAGGTATTCGGGGATACCTGGAACGGCTTGACAGCCAAAGTCCACGGCTCACGCACAAGAGTCTCTACCGGATGTTGAATTGCCGGACTGCAATGAAATGACATAATCTTTTTCTCCTAATCAGTTCTGACTTTATTTTTTTGCTTTTGCAAGGACAGTGCGAATGACTGGTGAAAATACACATCCAATACCGATCAGCATCATAATGCAGGAAATCGGTCTTGTAAAAAAGGTTGCAGCACTGCCAGTATACTGGAACGCCTTAAGCATATTACTTTCCAATGTCGGACCTAAAATGAATGCCAAAATCAGTGGTGCTGTCGGAATCCCTGCATATGCCATAAAGATACCAACCACTGCAAAAGCAAGCATCATACCGCATTTATATAAGCTTCCTGCATCAACATAAGCACTTACCAGAGAGATGATCAACAGAGCCGGATACATGTAATGATATGGAATCTTTAAAATCTGTGGGAACAGACGGATACCAAAAATCTGCATTACCAGTACCAGACATGCAACAATGGCAACAGTTGCGAACATCAGGTATACGATATGACCACTATTCTTAAATACCATAGGTCCCATCTCAAGGCCATGAATCGTCAGCGCACCAATCAGCAATGCGGTTGTCGAATCACCCGGAATACCAAGTGCTGCCATCGGAATCATGGCTCCGCCGATCGAAGCATTATTTGCAACCTCAGGTGCCCATATACCCGCCGGATTACCCTTACCAAAAGAATCTGGATCCTTAGAAGCATTCTTTGCAGAAGAATATGCAACCAGGTTGGAAAGTCCGGAACCCATGCCAGGTAAAAAGCCAATACCCAGACCAATCAGGAATGAACGGATGATATTTCCAATCTGTTCTCGAAATTCAGCCA
Organism: bacterium; assembly: GCA_963657995.1. Classification (GTDB taxonomy): domain Bacteria; phylum Bacillota; class Clostridia; order Lachnospirales; family Lachnospiraceae; genus Otoolea. The sequence goes on along the minus strand of CAVKOQ010000148.1, from coordinate 3,445 downwards.
GTGTAATTCCCAGTCCTCGTACACTCTTTGTATCTACTTCCGGCAATGCGCCGAAGCCCTTTGCGTAAGCAACCACGATCGTACTGACACTAAAAACACCGATCAGCACAATAGTCATGCCAAGACCACTCATCAAATACATATTGTCAAATACGAAACGCGGTACTGCATCAATCGGTGAATAACCTACCGATGCAAACAGAAGGCCGATGCATGCAGAAGACAAACCTTTAAACATATTTCCCTTGGAAATTGCAAGTACCATGGTGATTGCCACAAAGCACAATGCAAAATACTCCCAAGGTCCCATTAAGAATGCCACATCGGCAACAAATTCACTGCAAAATGCTGCGATAATAGCACTAAAAAATGTGCCAGTGAAAGATGCAAACATACCGATGGCCAGCGCTTTACCCGATTTGCCCTGCTGACTCATTGGATAACCATCCCAACAGGTAGACACGGCAGACGCAGATCCCGGGATTCCCAACAATACCGAACCGATAAAAGCACCGGAGCATCCGCCAATCCAGAGTGCCAGCAGGAAGATAACTGCTGTTCCGGAATTCATGCTGTATGTCAGCGGCATAAACAGCATAACTGCCAAAGTACCAGATAAACCCGGAATAGCACCAAAAATGATACCAACTGCCGTTCCCACGATCATCAGAAGCAGGTTAAACGGCTGTGCAAGCTGTGAAATGATATATGGAAAATTAGCTATCATAAATCCCTACCCCCTAAAACAAAGAACCACTCGGCAGACTAAGTCCGAATACATAGATGTAAACCACATAGATAATAGCTGTAAGAAGCACTGAATAAAGAATTCTTCCCTTTAGTGTACTTTTGCTTCCTTTAGCAAACAACGTAGTCAAACCATACGTAACAAACGGAGTTACGAGCAGATAACCGATGAGACTTGCAGCAAATACGTAAACTGCCAGAACTACCATGGCTATCAGTGCCTTAATCCAGCCTTCTTTATTTAAGAATGGCTTTTCATCTTCGTTTTTTTCTTTACAGCCTTCCAGAAATACACCGGCACCGCAGATGATAAAACCAACCGCTGCGATCATTGGCAGTGCTTTCGGCCCCGGATAAGACAGGGTAAACGGAACCGAAAGCTGATTTGTCATCACAAATACAATGATTCCCAGGATTACCAATACTGCACCTGCAACCTGATCTCTCTTAATCTTCATACAATTCCTCACTTTTTTCTTCTGACAGTAAGGGGGGATGCCCTGCGGCATCCCTCTTGCCTGCATCTGTCATCAATATTACTATTTCTGTTTCAATCCAAGCATATCAACAACATCGTTTAAGGATGCCTGCTGATTTTTCAGCTTTTCAATACCTTCTTCCTGACTAAAGAAGGTCATATCAAAGCCTGCTGGTTTTAATACTTCCTGTACATCCGGGTTTACTACAGCACTCTCAAAATAGTCATGTAAAGCGGTAACTGTTTCTGCTTTCATATCCTTCGGTCCAAGTACCAGGAACAGAGTAGAAAAGGTACAGTCATAGCCCTGATCCACAAAGCTCGTTACACCAGGAAGAATTGTGCTCTCTCCACCATTTTCATCTACAGAGAAGCAGCCAAGTGCTTTCGCTTTACCGGATTCAACATACTGTTTTGCCTGATTCTGATTTACAAAGGCTGCGTTGATGCTTCCACCAACCAATGCAGTAAGTTTTTCAGTATCGGAACCTGCCTCAACATACTTTACTTCGATTCCAGTCGCCTGAGCAAACAGTCCCGACATAATATGGGAACTTCCACCAGTCTCAACACCTAAGAGAATACTTCCCGGTGCTGCTTTTGCTGCCTCAACCAGATCCTCTGTAGTATTGTATGGAGAGTCACCCGGAACAACCAGTACATAACCCGTTTTTTCAGTTCCCTCGCCAACCGCGATCACTGTAAAATCATCCGCAGCAGAATGATCATACACTCCTGTTGCTGTTTTAATTAACATGGTAGTATGGAAGAACAGCAAAGAACTTGCGTCTGCTTTTGCGCTGCGTACTTTTTCCATTGCAACCACACCGCTTCCGTCCGTGTTGTTCTGAACGGTTAAATTGCTTCCTGAATCCTTGCCCACCTGTGTAGCAATGGCTCTTGCTACCACATCAGTGCCTCCACCTGCCTTCGCTGGAACCTGCAATTCAATGTTTTTCGGAAGACCACTTCCAGATGCACTGCTACCGCAACCAGTCAACGATGCAACTACCATAGCGCCTGCCAGCATTAAACCTAAAACTTGTTTTCTCATAAACCCATTCTCCTTCTCGTTCCTTTTAAAAAGCACCATATTTTTCTCTATATGCTTGCTTTTTTTGTGTAATTTCATTATACTTTTTTCGTTAGCTTAATTCAACTTATCGCATTTTATCTTATATCTTAATTCTATTAAGAGTTCGTTTTAGGGGGGATTGATTATGGATTTACGGCAAATAGAAAATATCATTGCCATCGAACAAGAACAAAGTATTTCCCGGGCAGCAGAAAAATTGTTTCTGACACAGTCTGCATTAAACCAGCAGCTTTTAAAACTCGAAAAGGAGCTCGGTACACCTCTCTTCGAACGGCGCAAGCACAGCATGATTCCGACTTTTGCCGGTCGTATTTATCTACGAACCGCGCATCAGATCGTGGACTTAAAACAGGAAACCTATCGTATGATTTCTGATATTTCAGAAGAGAATGCCGGTGAAATTTCTGTCGCATATACACCGGAAGCAGGCGCCTCCATGTTCTCCACCATCTATCCGATCTTTCACAAACGATATCCCAATATCACATTCCGCATCCGCGAAGAACGTGTTAAAAAGATGGAGCAGCTCGTCATACAAAATGAGGTGCATTTTGCATTTATGACCTATATAGAGGGAGCGAAAAATCCCGATCTGGAATACATAGACATGGATTCCGAATATATGATCTTAGGACTTCCGGCTACTCATCCGCTCGCACATCTTGCCGGTAAAAACAGTCATGAGACGCTCCCACTCTTTGACCTAAACCTTTTAAAGAACGAAAATTTTATTCTGTTATCAAAAGAAACCCGTATGCGTGATATGATTGACCATGCATTCACACATGCGGGTTTCCAGCCAAAAGTTTTATTTGAATCCATCAGCACACATACTGTCATCAATATGCTGAAAAAGCAGATTGCTCCAGCGTTCTTTCCGCAATCCTATGTAGATCCGAGCGCTCCCATTGCCTACTTTACGGTGGCACCGACTAAGCGCTGGGTTCGTAGCGTCGCATTCCAGAAAGGCTGTTATTTTACTCGTCCGGAAAAATACTTTATCGCACTTGGAGCAGATCATATGCGCAGACGCCTGTTAGAAAGCGGAGGACAATAAGCATTGTTTTCGTTACACAAACTGGTTGCGCTCTGCATCGTAACGGTAATCGATTGCCTGAAGCTTT
>CAVKOQ010000147.1:0-5199 GCA_963657995.1 bacterium | reverse complement strand
CTTTCGCGACCCGCCGCAGGCGGAGAATGTGCCAAGGCACATTCTTTTTTATTTCCATCATATCATCCCCGACAGATAAGATGATCATTTATTGGCTCTTTATAAGTAAGAACCAGACTAAAATCATTGAAAGCCAAAGGGCGGAAAGGGAGAGTATTATTATGAGAAAAATGATGAACGGATTTGGAATGATGGCAAAAAGAGGAACAGCAGCAGCTATGGCAGCGGCTATGGCACTTACTATGGCAGGATGCAGTGCTTCAAACACAGCGACAACCGAAGCACAGAGCGAAACTACCAAAGCATCAGGAGATAATACTGATTCAGCCAAGACTCAGGACAGCGAAGCTAAGAAAGATATCAAAGTTGGAATTATCCAGATGATTGATAACGGTGCATTTGCTGATATGCGTGAAGGTTTTTCAGAAGAAATTACTGAAAAATATACAGACGGAAATGTTGATATTGTTTACAAAAATGCACAGGGAGATGCGGCAGCACTCAATACTATCTGTCAGGAGATGGCAGACAGCGGAGTTGATTTAATCGCAACAATTGCAACTCCGGCAACTCAGGCAATGGTTAATCTTGAAACTGATATACCGGTATTTTTTATAGCTGTTTCTAATCCGGTCGGAGCTGGTGTAATCACTGATATGGCTAAACCTGATAAAAATGCGACGGGTACATCCAATGCAATTCCGGTAGAAGATATTTTCGCACTGAGCGATAAGCTTACACCTGACTGCAAGACATACGGAATGCTTTACAATACAAGTGAGATTAACTCTGTCAGCACAGTTGAGAGTGCAAAGGAGTATTTGGATGAACAGGGATTATCCTACAAAGAGGCAGTTGTTACCAACTCTTCAGAGGTTCAGCAGGCAGCTCAGTCGCTGGCAGGTGAGGTTGATGCTATTTTCATTCCAAATGACAGCGTTATCCAGAGTGCTATGCCTATGGTAACTGAGGTTGCAAGGGATGCAAAGATTCCGGTATACGGAAGTTCAGCAGTTATGGTAGATTCGGGTGCATTTGCAACAATTGCAATCAGCGATACTGAAATTGGTGCCAAGACCGCTGATATGGCACTGGAATACTTAAACGGAACAGCTATCGAGGACATCGCAGCAGTAGTCGTACCGGCTGACAATATGGTAATCAATCAGAACACAGCAGATGCATTGGGTATCACATTTTCAGATGAGGTTATGAAGGAAGCAACATTTGTAGAGGATGCTGAATAAGACAAAGACTGTGCCTTGACACATGTTTACTTAAAATATACAATCATCACAGTAACTTCAATAGTATAGGAGGACGCACATATGACACTGGTAATCGGGTCCCTTCAGTTGGGATTTCTATATGGAATATTGGCACTCGGAATATATGTCACATTCCGCATATTAAATATTCCGGATCTGACGGCTGAAGGAAGTTTTACACTTGGCCTTGCCGCCTCAGCGGTATGTACACTGGCCGGACATCCGGTTGCCGGTATTGCGGCAGCGGCACTGGCAGGTGCAGCAGCGGGGATTGTAACTGGTATTTTACAGACTAAGATGGGTATTCATGCAGTGCTTGCCGGCATCCTCACGATGTGTGGACTTTATACAATCAACCTGATTGTGATGGGAAGCAGCCCCAATATTTCCCTGATCAATGTTGCTACGGTGTTTAAGGCAGCTGAAGGGGGTGGGTTTTCAAAAGAAGCAGCCAAACTTTTCATTGCAATAGTTGCGGCTATCGTAAGCCTTATAATATTGATACTTTTCTTCAGAACTCACCTTGGACTCTGCATCAGGGCGACAGGAGATAATGAAGCAATGGTAAGTGCTTCCTCCATAAATGTTGATGCCATGAAAATTACTGCATTGGCACTCAGCAATGCACTTGTGTCGGTTAGTGGTGGACTGATAGCCCAGTATCAAGGATTTGCAGATGTTAATTCTGGTTCTGGTATGCTGGTAGTTGGTCTTGCATCAGTTATAATCGGTGAGGTAATCATCGGAAAAAGAGGAATTGAAATAGGATTTGTTTCATCAATTTTTGGTTCAATTATTTATCGCTATATTATTGCTGCTGCTACAAAGAGTCAGATTTTTCCGGCATATGCCCTGAAACTTGTGTCAGCATGCATCGTAGCTGCGGCCCTGGCATTGCCGGCAATCCGTTATCAGATGGGACTTTCAAAGATGAAACGGAATAGAGAACGCGAGATGGAGGAATAGAAATGTTAGATGTAAAACAGGCAACGAAGGTGTTTTCAGCCGGTACAGCCAGTGAACACCATGCATTAAACGGACTGAATCTTCATCTTGATGACGGAGAGTTTGTTACGATCATAGGTTCAAATGGAGCTGGAAAATCAACACTTTTCAACGCAATCTGCGGAAATTACTGGCTTGATAAAGGTCAGATTTATCTGGATGATCAGGATATAACATTTATGTCAGAACACCGCAGGGCACGACAGATCGGACGTGTATTTCAGGATCCGATGAAGGGAACGGCACCTCATCTTACAATTGAGGAAAATCTGGCACTCGCGTATACGAGGAAAGACAGAAAACCATTCAGAAGTGCAGTGCGTAAGCAAGAAAAGGATCTTTTTAGAACCGAGCTTGAAAAATATCATATGGATCTTGAAAATCGAATGAAGACCAAGGTGGGACTTTTATCGGGTGGACAGAGACAGGTTGTAACACTTCTTATGTGTACTTTAGTCATGCCAAAACTTCTTCTCTTGGATGAACATACTGCGGCACTAGATCCGGCAACAGCTGATAAGGTCATGGAGATTACAAGAACGATTGTTTCAGAAAATCACCTTACCACACTTATGATAACTCATAATCTATCCCAGGCAATCACAACGGGAAATCGGACGATTATGCTCGATGAAGGACGGATTATACTGGATCTTGGCGGTGAAGAGAGAGAGAAGATGAGTGTAAACGATCTTCTTGACTGCTATGCAGAGAAAAAGAAAAAGTCATTTGATAATGATCGAATGATGTTGGCATAGAGAAAAAACGGCTGGCGGATGCTTTGATTGCATCTGTCAGTCGTTTTTTATTAAAGTGTCCTATGAAATGAAAACTCTCCTCGATTTGATTATGTAGCTCTAATCCTCAGCGTCTCTATATCCGTTCGGATTCATGGATTGCCATTTCCAGGAATCAGCACACATTTCTTCAATACCGTACTCAGCTTCCCATCCAAGTTCATTTTTAGCCTTAGTAGCATCGGAATAGCAGGTAGCTATATCACCGGCACGGCGAGGCTTAATCTCGTAAGGGATCTCTTTTCCGCATGCCTTTTCGTATGCCTTTACAACATCGAGTACGCTGTAACCTTTGCCGGTACCAAGATTATAGATATAAACATCAGGCTTATCATTAAATTTCTGAAGGGCTTTTACATGACCGATAGCCAGATCTACTACGTGGATATAATCGCGGACACCTGTACCATCAGGAGTAGGATAATCATTGCCGAATACACCGAGACATTTAAGCTTTCCGACAGCAACCTGAGCTATATAAGGAACCAGATTGTTAGGAATTCCCTTGGGATCCTCGCCGATTAAACCACTCTTGTGTGCTCCGATTGGGTTGAAGTATCTTAAAAGTACAACATTCCATTCCGGATCGGCTACGTGAAGGTCGGTTAAAATCTGCTCAAGCATTCCCTTTGTCTGCCCGTAAGGATTTGTAATCTTTCCTTTAGGGCACTCCTCTGTAATCGGGACAAATGCCGGATCACCGTATACTGTAGCTGAGGAACTGAATATAATCTTTTTAACACCGTGATTTCTCATCACATCACACAAAATAAGTGTACCGGTAATATTGTTATGGTAATATTCAAGAGGCTTGACAACGGATTCGCCAACGGCCTTAAGACCCGCAAAATGGATAACAGAATCTATAGATTCCTTTTCAAAAATCTCATTAACAGCGTCGCGATCGAGCATGTCTGCTTTATAAAATGTAACATGTTTTCCGGTAATCTTTTCAACACGCTTAAGGGCTTCCTCGCTTGCATTGTAAAGATTATCCATGACAACAACATCATGTCCTGCGTTCAAAAGCTCGATGCAGGTATGGCTGCCTATATAACCGGCACCTCCGGTAACCAAAATAGCCATTGTAAAATCCTCCTTTATTTTTGTTTTGTTATGCATAATTATAAACTTATTATAGAAGAAAGACAATGTGAAATAATGTAGGATCTTATCGAAATTCTTAAGATGTAAATTAAAACTGCTGACATTAAATTGAGTTCTGTAATGCAATTCAAATTTGTACAAAATATGAACAGAACGTAAACGAAAGTGAGAATAAAGGCAATAAACATGTCGAAAATGCGAGAAAAAATCTTAAAATTAATGCATATTAAAATTTGTAACATTAAGATATTACGTGATAAAAAAGCTTGTAATATCAATGGTTTCGAGCGAATTACTTAAGAAAAATTTCGTTTTATGTAAGGACTGTGAGATTAATTTAGTTAATGTTAATATCTTGTTCATATTTTAGACATAATTTATTCTTAATATATCTCACGTACCAGAGAGGTACAAAAAATGAGTTGAATGTAAAAAAGAGGAGATAATAATTATGAGAAAGAATCTTACAAAAACAGCAGCAATCTTAGTTATGAGTGCAATGGTAGCAGCATCTGCTCTGACAGCATGTTCAAGCAAAGCAGAGGAGACAACTGCAGCAGCTGAGGAGACTGTAGAGGCAGAGGAGACCACAGAGGCAGTTGAGGAAGAGACTGCAGAGGAAGAAACTACAGAAGCAGCAGAGGAAGTTTCTGAGGAAGAGACTGAAGAGGAGGCTTCTGAAGAAGCTGAGGCTGAGGAAGAGACTGAGGAAGAGGCTGATGCTGAAACAGAAGAGGCTGAGGAGACACAGGCTCAGTAATTTGAATTTTACAGGTGAATATTCGGATCTTAACTTAAAGGTTGTTAAGGAAAACGTAAGGGACAGTCGGTTTGCGATCGGCTGTCCTGTTTATTTACCATAAAAATTTTTTTGTATTTGACAATCCATGACTTTTAGGGAATGTGATACCCGCAAATTTGCAGATGTGGGAGTTTTATAAGAAAGTGCGTTTTATGAAATAAAAGGCCCAAAATACTAAAAGATTGACTTTCTTTCTGCTAAAGGATAAAATGTTACTGTA
>CAVKOQ010000146.1:0-5200 GCA_963657995.1 bacterium | reverse complement strand
GTAGTATACGGTGATACGCTCTTTCGCAGGATCAACAATCCAGTATTCACGGACACCAGTTTGTGAGTAGATTGCATTTTTCAAGCCGTAGTCCATTTTACTGCTGGTAGGGGAAACAATCTCAAAAATCAGATCCGGAGCTCCGAAACAGCCACGTTCGGTCAGCTTGTTTGGATCGCAGATAACCGAAACATCCGGTTCAACCCAGTCTTTATTTTCGGCATCGAGATTGACGGCAAAAGGAGCAGGGTAGACCTGGCATTTTCCGTTATTATTTTTAATAAATTCGCGGACAGTCGCCGATAGTTCCATAACAAGTTTTTGGTGCATGCGGCTCGGCGGTGCCATATTGTAAAGGGTTCCGTTAATCAGTTCAGCACGTTCATTTTCCGAAAGGTTCCAGTAGTCTTCGGCTGTATAATGAATTTTTTTTATTAAGGGCATATAGGCACTTCCTTCTTTAAGTGGTTATTTTATGGTTGATTGTATGATGAAGATTGGCTAAAAGCGATGACATAATTTGGTTATTGAGATATAATAAACAATGTAAGTAGGTATAATACAGATGAGAGACGATGGCCATTCTCGTGACAAAAGTATAACATACCCATCTGTATAAAACAAGAATAAAACCCCTTGTAAATAAAGGAAAATCCAATATTTACAAGGGGTTTAAAATATGCCGGCTGCGGGACTTGAACCCGCACGGTGTCGCCACCAATGGATTTTGAGTCCACCTCGTCTGCCATTCCGACAAGCCGGCGTTCAACTGACAAAGATTATCTTACCAAAATTATAAATAAATTGCAACAGTTTTTTTGATTGTTTTGAAACTTTAAAAAGTTACAATAGGCGGATGTACTTGCGTGATGGGTTAAAATACGGTATGATTAGATTCGAATAAATTATTAAATTTATAATTGTAATCATGATAACAGTGAAAGGATGGTGGCGTCGATGACCTGTAAAGAAGCAGAGCGTCTTGTGACGCCATATATACATGACGAATTGAGCACAGATGAACTGGAGGCTTTTCTGAAACATCTGGAACATTGCCGCAGCTGCCAGGAGGAACTGGAAATCTATTTTATGGTAGATGTGGGTCTTAAACAGCTGGACAAGGGATCTGGCACATTTGATATTATGGGTACTCTGCAGAGGCGTATTGCAGAGTCTTATATGCGTGTCAGGCGGATGTGGAGAATGCGCAAGATGGAGTATGCTTTAGGTGCACTTGGTACCATGGCTCTTATCGTGACGCTGCTTTTGCAGATCAGAATCTGGGTTGCTCCGTGACGTAAAAATATAGTAATGTTCAGAACCAACATTCTAAACAATTTGAAAACATCTTAATCAAAGAACAGGAGACATATACATGAATAAATTAGTGCTGATAGATGGTCACAGTATACTCAACCGGGCTTTTTATGGGGTCCCGGATTTGACGAATTCAAAAGGTCTCCATACAAACGCAGTGTACGGATTTTTAAATATTATGTTTCGTGTTATCGAAGATGAGGGTGCAAACTATCTGGCGGTGGCATTTGACTTGAAAGAACCGACATTCAGACACAAAATGTATTCGGCATACAAGGGCACGAGGAAACCGATGCCGCAGGAGCTGCATGAGCAGGTTCCTATTATTAAAGATGTGCTTAAGGCTATGGGAGTGCCGATCCTTACTAAAGCAGGCTTTGAGGCGGATGATATACTTGGGACGATTGCGAAAAGATGTGCTTCAGACGAACTTGAAGTGTCAATCGTATCAGGAGACAGAGATCTTTTGCAGCTTGCTGACACACATATCAAGATTCGCATGCCTCGAACCATAAAGGGAGTAACACAGATAAAGGATTATTATCCTGAAAATGTGAAAGATGAATATAAGGTAACGCCAAAAGAATTCATAGATGTCAAGGCACTGATGGGGGATGCATCAGATAATATACCTGGAGTTCCGTCAATTGGGGAGAAAACTGCCACCAGTCTGATTACCACATACGGAAGTATTGAAAATGCATATGCCAATATCGATGAGATAAAGCCGCCTCGTGCAAAAAAAGCACTGGAAGAGCACTATGACATGGCACAGATGAGTAAAGAATTGGCTACGATTTGTATCGACTGTGATATTGTTTTTTCCATATCTGATGCAAAACTTGATTCGCTGTATTCACCTGAGGCATATCAATATATGAAACAGCTTGAGTTTAAGTCTATTTTGTTAAGATTTGATGAAAGCACATTTTCATCATCGGAAATAGAAAAATCATTTCAGCTGATTGATGACTTTACTAAGGCACAGGAGATTTTTAAAGCAGCACGTCAATCGGAGGAGATTGGTGCACAGCTCATTATTGACAATAATGAGGTTGCAGCACTGGCTATATGTCTGAACGAGGAAGCTATATATGCTATTCCGGTGGGGGGGCTTTTATCAGGACAGTATCTGGGAGAAGAGCTTGAAAGATTGATGGAGACAGTTCCGTCTGTATCTGTACTGGACCTTAAGAGTCAACTGCCATTTCTTAAAAATCATGGACGAAAGATAGTAGACGGATATCGAAATACTGATGGCAATCGTGCTATCATGGACGTAGGAGTTGCGGCATATCTTTTAAATCCGCTTAAGGATACCTACGGGTATGATGACTTGGCACGAGATTACCTTGATATGACTGTACCTTCAAGAACAGACTTATTAGGAAAGATGACAGTAACAGATGCTTTTGAAAAAGAACCTGAGAAAGCATTAAATCTTGTTTGTTACACAGCATATATATCATGGAAATCGAGAGATGTACTGTTTTGTAAGCTTCGAGAGAATGGAATGATTTCTCTTTTTTATGAGATAGAGATGCCTGTCATTTACAGCCTTTATCATATGGAAGAAGAGGGAATCCTTGTAAAGCGAGAGGAGCTTAAAGCATACGGCGAACGACTGAAAACTCAGATAGAGAAACTTGAACAGGAGATTTATGATGGTACAGGCTGCAAATTCAATATAAATTCTCCAAAACAGCTGGGAGAAGTTTTGTTTGAGAAAATGTCTTTGCCCGGAGGAAAGAAAACTAAAACAGGTTATTCTACAGCTGCTGATGTCCTGGAAAAATTGGCATCTGAGTATCCGATTGTAAGGAAAATACTGGATTATCGTCAGGTTTCTAAACTTAAGTCGACATATGCCGATGGTTTGGGTACTTATATTCGCGAAGATGGACGAATTCATGGTACATTTAACCAGACAATTACTGCAACGGGACGAATCAGCAGTACAGAACCTAATCTGCAGAATATACCCGTTCGCATGGAGCTTGGACGCGAGATAAGAAAGCTTTTTGTTCCGCGAGAAGGCTGTGTGCTGGTTGACGCCGATTATTCACAGATTGAACTTAGAGTGCTTGCACATATGTCCAATGATAAAAATCTTATAGAGGCATATCGCCAGGCCGAGGATATTCATGCCATTACGGCATCGCAGGTATTTCATGTACCGTTAGAAGAGGTTACACCGAAGCTTCGCCGAAATGCAAAGGCGGTAAATTTTGGCATAGTATATGGAATAAGTGCATTTGGACTTGGTGAAGATTTGGGAATTTCCAGAAAAGAAGCTACTGAATATATTGAACGGTATTTTGAGACATATCCAGACGTAAAGAAGTTCCTTGACGGACTTGTAGATATCGGACGTAGGTTTGGTGAGGTCAAGACCATGTATGGTAGGGTAAGACCGATTCCGGAACTTAAATCCGGCAATTTCATGCAGCGCTCATTTGGTGAACGTGTTGCCATGAATTCACCGATTCAAGGTTCGGCAGCGGATATTATCAAAATTGCCATGATCAACATAGATAAACGACTGCACCATGAAGGACTCAAATCACGCATCGTTCTTCAGGTGCATGATGAGCTTATCATCGAGACTTGGAAGGAAGAACTTGAGCAGGTTAAGCATATACTTGCAACTGAGATGAAGCGGGCAGCTAATCTTCAGGTAAAACTTGAGATAGATATGAAAACCGGAAATTCGTGGTTTGAAACAAAATAAAGATATAAGACAGAGGAATATTATGAAGATAATCAGCATTACCGGAGGTGTGGGTTCCGGTAAGAGTGAGGTCCTTAGAGTACTTGAAGATGAATTTGGGGCGCAAATCATCAAGGCAGATGAGGTTGCCCATCAGCTCATGGAGCCTGGGAAGAAAGGTTACAACCGCGTAGTAGAGGCACTTGGAAATTCATTTTTAAACAAAGATGGCAGTATTGATCGAAAAAAACTTGCAGCACTTATTTTTCAAAATAAAGATGCAGTAGATAAAATGAATGCAATTATTCATCCGATGGCCTGGGATGAGATTTTTTACGAAATTAATCACTCAGATAAGGAAATTATAGTCGTCGAGGCAGCACTTTACGATGATGAACACAACGGAATGTTTGATGAAATTTGGTATGTATATACTTCGATAGAAAATCGAATCAAACGTCTGATGGAAAGCCGGGGATACAGTGAAGAAAAATGTCTGGGTATCATGGCTAATCAGGCATCAGAGGATGATTACAGGAGTTTTGCAACCAGAGTTTTGGATAACAATGGAAATGTAGAAGATATCAAAAATCAGGTTGCCTCATTTTTAGGAAAAGAGGCTTAATACAATGAGGATGGTTAGTATTGCCAGCGGCAGCAGCGGAAACTGCATCTACATAGGAAGCGATAATACGCATATACTGGTGGATGCCGGAATCAGCAATAAGCGAATAGAGGCAGGATTAAAAGAGCTGGAACTTAGTCCTAAAGATCTTTCAGGCATCCTTATTACCCATGAGCACTCGGATCATATAAAAGGTCTGGGAGTGCTGGCACGCAAATACAGTATGCCGATTTTCGGTACGAAAGAGACACTTGAAGAAATCCAGAATTCAAAGAGTCTAGGTGAGATATCGGAAGAACTGATGCGTCCTGTTTTGCCGGATGTAGATTTTAATGTAGGAGATTTGGAGGTCAAGCCTTTTAGCATAGACCATGACGCAGCTAATCCTGTTGCTTACAGACTGGAAAATAACGGAAAGTCAGTTGCTGTGGCTACAGATATGGGGCATTTTACCCAGTATACGGTAGAACATCTGAAAGGGTTGGATGCTATCTTACTTGAGGCAAATCATGATGTAAAAATGCTTGAAGCCGGACCGTATCCATATT
>CAVKOQ010000145.1:0-5349 GCA_963657995.1 bacterium | reverse complement strand
AGGCGTAGCGGGCTACGCTGAGGCTTTTTGGACTGTGCAATCGGATTTGCAGGCAAGCGAGTAGGCTAGTTATTTTGTAAACGATGCACTAGCAAAACCGCCCGATCAAAAATAATCAAGTTTCGAGGACTGGGATTTCCTAAGCATCTTCGGTTTGATTAAAAACAGAAAGAAATCCTCACAAAGCAAGTTTGTTCCGGTTTCTTTCAACATCAAACCTGAATCTGCAAAGTAAATCCTCAGTCTCGAAAATTCCATTTTTGATCGGGCGGTTTTCTATTTTTGTTTTCTATTTATTCACATTTTTTGATCAAGCAATTTTCTTTATCTTTTTACCAAGCAGTCTTTCTTTGATTGCTCTCTCTTATTTTAATCCGCATGTTCTTTATTGTTTATAGTCAACCGCAAAAACGCAAATACTTACAGCGATTAGTTAATTATGACAAATCACCGGCATTCCCTTATAAACCTTTTCATACAGAAGCTTTGCTTTATCTACCGGCAGATTGATACATCCGTGGCTTCCCGCGTACTGGTAGATTGTTCCGCCAAATTTGCTTCTCCAGCTAGCATCATGAAAACCTATGCCGCCATTGAATGGCATCCAATAATCTACATGACTTTCATACTCGTATGTTCCATCAGCTTTCTTAGTGCCTCTAAGTACACGGTCAGTTTCTTTATATGTTAAACTATAAATTCCCTCCGGAGTTGTGTAGTCTTTTGAAACATTTCCGGTTACGCACGGAGAATCCCAGGTCAGTGCACCATTTTCATACATATATACGTGCTGTGTGCCAAAATCAACTTCTGCATAAGTATTGCCCCAGTCAGTTTCTGTATGACTTGCCGCATTCTGTGAGAACTGTACTTCATGTTCCTGATCGATACATGTCTGTGCCATCAGAATCAGATTTGCAGTTTCCAAAGCCTGATCAATCTTCCATCCATAAGGTCCGGTCAGGGCAACATCCTGTCCTGAAGTTGTATGAAATGTACGTGTAGTTCCTGCGGTATCATATTTTGCTGCCAACGCCTTGATATAAGCTGCCGCCTTTTCTTGATCCACTTTCACGGCACCATTTTCACTTCCGATATACCAACTTGTATACTCTGAACCCGGCAAAGTCTCAACAGCATCTCCGATATGAAATGTAATAGTAGCATTTTTCGCCTGATTCATCTGTTCACAAAGTATCTTTAAAGATGCATCTTCTGATGTGACAGAAAGCGGTATATAACATCCCAATGCATCAAGGTCAATCTCTGTCATTCCTTTCTCTACCGCTGCAGTGACTGCGGCATTAACCATGGCTCTATCTACAGATTCTCCTTTTACTTCAGGAATTATAGTAAAATCTTTACCTTCCTCCCATGACGATATATGTGCATCTGCAGTTTGTGTAACCGAATCAGACATGCAATTCAGTGAATTAATCATGTCTGTGAGCATGGTCTTATCACTGCCTGTCGGCACAGTCAATATCTCGGTCTTTCCACCGCGTTCTTTTATCGTTAATTTATAAGAAGCGTAATCCTGCTCCTGTTTTGTATCACCCGCTCCAGCCCCACTAGCTTCATCTACACCTGCAAAAGCTGGTTGTGCAAATGTCAGTGCCAGTACAGTGACTGCACCAAATAATCTGATTTTATTTCTGTTCTTCATTATTCACAAACCTCTCTGAATTCCGGATTTTTATACTTAATAGTTACCACCAAACTCATATACTACATCATAAAAATCAAAATTTCCATACTCTTTTCAAAAAACAAGTTAAAATAAATGTTTGTAAGAATTTCTTAATCGTTTCTTCTTAATTATAGATTGCTTTTTTCTAATTATGCTGTATTATGATATCATAATTATGAAGGAGTTTTATGTGTATGAAAAAATATGAAATGGATCTCTGCACAGGTTCTCTGTGGACCAAGATTTTACTTTTTAGTCTCCCTCTGATGTTTACCAACATGCTGCAAGTCGTATTCAACATGTCTGATGTTGCCGTAGTCGGTAAATTTGCAGGTTCTATTGCTTTAGGTGCCGTTGGCTCCACCAGCATTCTTGTCTCTATGTTTACAGGTATACTTATAGGCATGGCGAGCGGTGTGAACGCCATTACCGCACTTTATATCGGTGCAAAAAATGACCATAGTCTGCGTGAAACTGTTCATACTTCGTGCATAATCTGTCTGATCAGCGGACTACTCATATTACTGTTCGGTTTCACATTTGCGAAACGAATTCTTACAATGATGAATACAAAGCCTGAGCTAATCGACGGTGCAGTCAGATATCTTCGAATTTACGTATTTGGTATGCCGGCACTTGCATTATTTAACTTCGGAAATGCCGTTCTAAGTGCCGCAGGCGATACAAAACGACCGCTATATTATCTGTCATTTGCAGGCGTTATTAATATCATTTTAAATCTGTTTTTTGTAATAGTCTGTAAGCTAGATGTTGCCGGAGTGGCACTTGCAAGTATTATTGCACAGTATATCTCGGCAATTCTCGTATTAGCACTATTGCTTCGCAGCAATGCTAATTATTCCCTGAGAATAAGCGAGCTTAGAATATCACCAGACAAATCCGGTAAGATACTGAAACTTAGCATTCCATCTGCTTTTCAGTATATGCTCTTTGCTATAGCAAACCTTTTTGTACAGACCGGTGTAAACTCATTTGACCATGTTGTAGTTGAAGGTAATTCAGCCGCAACAAACTCAGATTCGATTGTCTACGATATGATGGCTGCCATCTACACAGGATGCACCAGCTTCATGGCTCAAAATCGAGGTGCCGGCAAAAAAGACCGTGTTCTTAAAAGTTACCTGATAAGCCTGTTCTACTCTATACTGGTTGGAATTGTTCTGGGTGGTTCGTTCTATGTCTTTCGTATACAGTTTTTATCGCTCTTTACAAACGATGCTGATGTTGTAGCAGCAGGAACTATGAGACTTTCTATCATGGCACTCTCTTATGCAATAAGTCCCCTGATGGACTGCACATTGGCAGCCTCCCGTGGACTGGGACGAACCGTCATTCCGACCATCCTGGTTATACTAGGTTCGGTGGTCTTCCGCCTTGCGTGGATCTTTACCATTTTTGCATACTTCCACACGATCCAGTCGCTGTACTTGCTGTATGCATTTTCATGGGGCATCACCGGTATTCTGGAGCTTATCTACTTTATTTATATTTACAGGCACGGGGCTGCCGAGCCGGAAGCATAAAAACATAAAAAGGGCCGCCACGTTTCTATTACTTTTTCAATTCCTTGATCCCCGCTTCCAGTCCCGCCGCCGTCAGCGGAAACATCGGGATCTCCTCCCGGATCAGGCTGATCGTGTACGCACCATAGGCATACGCCCAGTTATTTTCCCGCATCGGATTCAGCCAGATCGCGGACGGAAACCGCCGGTGCATTTCCTGAAGCCAATAGATACCGGTCTTTTCATTGCTATGAAAATAATCAAGACTGCCACCACGATACAAAAGTTCAGATGGTGCCATCGATGCATCTCCAACTAAAATCACCTTATATTCCGGCTTCAGATTATGAAATACCCATTCGGTTGAAATCTTATCCCGCCACGAACAGGATGGAGTAGTAAACAGTTGATCATAGAAACAATTATGAAAATAGTAGATCTTCAAGTCCTTAAAGTGTGAAGACTGGTTAACTGCCTGAAAGAGCCTGTTGCACAGATCCGCATACGCCCACATCGAGCCACCGCTGTCCATCAAAAGCAATAGCTTCGTCTGGTTCTTTCTCGGCCGCTCCATGATTATATTAAGACGTCCTCCCTCATCACAGGTTTTCTCGATCGTTTTCTCCACATTAAGTTCTGTCTTAGGCCCGTCTTCGCGACACGACAAAAGACGCAGTTTTTTAAGTGCCACCTGAAATTGTCGTATCTGAATAACCGCATCATCGCGGAAATCACGATAATTTCTCTGCTCTGCGACCTGAAGTGCACTGTGATTCTTACCTGGACCTCCTACACGGATACCCTTAGGACTGTAACCGGAATGTCCAAATGCAGACGTCCCTCCTGTTCCGATCCACTTATTGCCGCCGTGATGCTGTTCATGCTGTTCTTTGAGTCTCTCTGCCATCATTTTTCTGATATCTTCAAGATCAAGTCCGGCAAAACGTGCATCAACCTCATCTTTGTCATATGGTGTCTGTGCATGTGCCTTACTAAGCCAGTCCAAAACCTCCTTAGGAAGCTCTTCAAATGTCTGGACATTTTTAAAATATTCCAAAAAGGCCTGGTCAAATTTATCGTATTCCGATTCTTTTTTAACCAGAATTGCCCTTGCCATATAGTAAAATTCCGTCAGACTCGCCTCATTTAGGTTCATCTTAAGTGCATCCATCAGACTGTTCCACTCATTGAGACTTGTCTTCATTCCGTAAGAACGAAGAAGATACAGAAAATCAGTAAACATATCTGTTATTCTCCACCAGCTTTAAATCCTCTGTCTTTTTTAGAAGTACTCCGGCAAACGGAATCTCTTTTTCCAGTTTTTCCACCGGAATACCACCGATCACAAGTGCCTGAATCCAGTCCAGAACCTCTGACGTACTTGGTTTCTTCTGGATGCCACGCATATCACGCACACGGTAAAAAGCATCAAGAACACCATCAATGAGCTTTTGATCAAGATCAGGATAATGTGCCTTTATTATCTTATCCATCATAGGCTGATCCGGGAATGCAATATAATGGAAAATACAGCGGCGTAAAAACGCGTCCGGCAGCTCCTTCTCTGCATTGGATGTGATGATTACAATCGGACGATGTTTAGCTTTTATCGTTTTTCCAGTCTCAGGAATATAAAATTCCATCTTATCAAGTTCCCAGAGAAGGTCGTTCGGAAACTCCAAGTCTGCCTTGTCTATCTCATCGATAAGAAGTACAGTCTGTTTATCTTTTTCAAACGCCTCTCCCATCTTTCCAAGACGGATGTACTTGGCGATATCATCGACACCTTCTGCACCGAACTGGCTGTCGTAGAGACGCTGCACCGTATCATAAACATAAAGACCATCCTGTGCACGTGTAGTCGACTTGATATTCCATATTAAAAGTTCCATATCAAGAGAACGAGCGATCGCCTCTGCGAGCATAGTCTTTCCGGTACCCGGTTCTCCTTTGATAAGCAGTGGCTTTTTGAGTGCCGCTGCTATATTCACACTTCGGATGAGTTCATCCGAAGCAATATACTCTTCACTTCCGTGAAATTGCTGCATAGTAAGTTCTCCTTTAATTCGTATGATTCTAGATAATAACAATATTCTATTCTTTTGTCAAACCACGAGTGTCCAGTATCTTCCTAGG
>CAVKOQ010000144.1:0-5397 GCA_963657995.1 bacterium | reverse complement strand
TTCCATATCTCCGCGGTCAAGTGCCTTGATAAGAAGTTCCGCTGTCGCAAGATTAGTTGCCAAAGGAATGTTGTGAATATCACACAGGCGAACCACGTCGTTAACATCAGGTTCGTGTGGCTTTGGTTCCAGCGGATCACGTAAAAATATCAGAAGATCGATCTGATTGTGCTCGATCTGTGCACCAAGCTGCTGAGAACCGCCAAGGTGACCTGGCAAATATTTATGAAGTGTCAGATTTGTAACTTCCTCAATCAGGCGGCCAGTCGTTCCTGTAGCATAGAGTTCATGCTTGCTTAAGATGCCGCGATATGCGATACAAAAATTCTGCATTAGTTTTTTCTTCGCATCATGTGCTATTAACCCAATATACATCTATACCTACCTCCTTAAAATCGAAATCTAATCTACATTATTTGCGTTATTTCTCTGTAAAGCTACATTGAGAACTACACCCATACCAATAAACATACTTAAAAGTGAGCTAAGTCCAGAGCTTATAAACGGGAGCGGAAGTCCGGTATTTGGAAAAATACCTGTCGCTACCGCAATATTGGCAAAACTCTGAAATGCCAGAAGTGCCGCCATGCCGGATGCAATCAGACGTCCTGCCGTGTCTTTAGCCTTCGCGGCTATCCCCAGACACTCATATACAAGCAGTGCATAAAGTACAATGATAGCCACACTTCCGATGAATCCTAGCTCCTCTCCGATAACTGCAAATATAAAGTCTGTCTGCTCTTCTGAAAGGAAATTTCCATTCTTTACGGAGCTAAGTGTATTGTTGAAGAGTCCCTTTCCACGCAACTGTCCTGAGCCAATTGCCATCATAGAGTTGTCCTGCTGACGGTTTAAATCTGTAAATTCGCTGCTGCTGTGAAAAAGTTTTCCCATGATACGCTGTGCCTGATATCTCTGAAGAAAAGGAATAAATCCCATAAGCGACAGATATATAAGTATCGCGAATCCAGGAATACCGACTGCCAGTGAACCGGCTATCCACTTGTAACTGATACCTGTTATATAAATCATACATAGAATCATGAAACAAATGACTATTGTCGTAGAAAGGTTTGGCTGCAGATAGACCATCCCAACCGGCAATGCACAGATAAGTGCTGTCATGCCCAAGGTTTTCGGTTCATTGATCTTTTCCTGATTTCTTGAAAGAAAACTTGCCAAAATGATGATCAAGCCGATCTTTGCAAATTCTGATGGCTGGATCTGGATTCCACCAATACGAAGCCATCTTGTTGCACCCTTGGTTGTCCGTCCAAAAAGTAGAACCGCTGCCAAAAATCCACTGCATACTGCATAGATCGCCGTAGTAAATCTGAAATACTGATGATAGTCAATCAGTGACAGCCCCACGCAGATTATCAGTGATACAAGTACTCCGATAATCTGCTTAAAAACAGCTGAATTGTCTTGATTACTGGCACTTGCGACAGACAAAATTCCAATAACACTTAACAGAATCATGTAAATAAGAATTCGAAACTTATAATTTCTTAATTGATAATCGAATATCATACTTTATATGGCTCCTTAAAACAATTCTACTCTAAAATGTAGAATAATTCCAGTATTAATTGTAACATTTGAATATTTTTGATTGATTTTAATCTCCATTGATACGCTCATTGGAAGCATCGAGTGCTCCTGAACTTAATATATCATCCAGACTAGCGTATCCGTAGAAATATCTGTATACATGTTTTGCAACCATCGCAGCATTCGATGACGAATATCCATTCGGAATGCTGACTGTAACCGAAATTTCCGGATTTTCATATGGTGCAAACGAGATGAAAAACGCATGATTTCCGCGTTTCTTTGACTCCTGAGCCGTACCTGTCTTACCTGCTACATGCACGTCGAGTCCGTCAAAAACTCGCTTTGTCGAACTGTTTGTAACTACCTGTCTCATACCCTGCTGAACAGAGTCCCAGGTACTTGTCTGAAAATCAAGTGTCGCCGTCACAGTCGGTGAATAGTCCTTGACGAGATTGCCCTGTGAATCGGTCTCCTTGTCAATCAGGCTTAAATCGTATACAGTACCGCGATTTGCAAGTGCTGTCACATAGCGTGCAAGCTGTACACTGGCAAACTGATGTGTACCCTGTCCCATACTGGATCTCTCCGGGTCAGTATCACTGATAGACGGAGCAGCCTCTGAAATCTCGATTCCGGATGTTCTGTCAAGTCCAAACATAGTCGCATATTCTTTAAGAGTTTCAAGTCCCTTCTCAGGCTTATAGGTTCCGTCTGAATCCATAGAAAGCCTGTGTGCCACCTCTGAGAAGAAATAGTTACAGGAATTCTCTATACCACCGACAACATTCAAAGGGCCATGAAATCCCGGATATTTCCAACATTTTATAGGATTGCTGACCTCTTCGTAAATACCGGTACAGTTGATGAGCTCTGTATTATTTATCACGCCCTCTTCCAGACCTGCTATAGCTGTGATAGGCTTAAATGTAGAACCCGGTGCCTTAAGCGTCTGTGTAGCATTGTTACGAAGCGGCAGCGACTGATCAGCATTAAGTTTAGCAAAATATGCACTGTCAGAGATGCGGTTATTGTCGTAACTCGGATAAGATACAAGTGCGAGTACTTCGCCTGTTTTGGCACTGGTTACCACGCAGCTGGCTGTGCAAGGGTCAAGTGCCAGTTGTGCCGGAGTTATCTCTATATTTCTTATTTTATTCATAAGAAATTGGTATGCATATTCCTCGCCATTTGCTCGTAGAAGATTAACCTCGTTCTCATCATAGGTAAGCACATTTTGTGAATAAAGTGCCAGGCAGAGTTCACGTCCCGTTACCACATTGGTGTTGATCAAATACTGATAAATCAGTTTTTCAAACGCAGGATCATCTTCAAGTTCTTTGAGGCATTCATCAATAAGTGCTGAAAAAACATCATCTGCATTGGAATAACGGCTCTGAATACTCAGCTTAGTTGTATCAATCCAATTGCTGGCAATTCCATAGTAAAGATATTCCCGCAAACTTATTGTACCATTTTTCCATGCCTGATATGTATCGCTTCCGGTATCAATCGCGTCTCTTTGCACAATAGCCTTGTCACTTGATGAAAGATAGGAATAAATATACTGCATGTACGCCTGCATTTCCTCTGAAAGCGAATTCATCGGAGTAGCATTTTCAGACTGCAGTTCATTTTTCAACTCCTGCTCTATCCTGTCACGTGATGTCTCGTATTTGTTATAAATCAACTTCTCAACGTCTGATGCCTCATCTGATGCAAAATTGTCAATAGAAAGTACATTGTTATTGATAAGCTGAAAATATGCCTTCTTTATAGGTATCTTGATGCTCGAAGAGTCGATATACTGAATATCTTTTTCATCTTGGTTGACGATGGTCTTAAGCAGAACACCCGCCAGCTGCTTCTCAAGAATATGATATATGCCCTTTTGAAGATTCAGATCAAGCGTCAGCCAGATATCATTGCCTGCAACAGGAGCAACCTCATCAGTCACGCTCAATATTCTTCCGACGTTATCCACATATGCCGTCTGCGAACCTTTATTTCCTTTAAGTTCAAGCTCCATAGATGATTCGATTCCTGTTCGTCCAACAACATCGTTTAATTCATAATCATCATTCTGAGCCTTAAGTTCCTCCAGACGCTCGCTCGTTACTTTTCCTGTATATCCGATGATCGGTGCAAAATAAATAGCCTCGTTGTATACACGGATCGTTGATTCCTGTATATTTACGCCGATAAGATCCGCAGAATGCTCCAATATATCCGCAACAGTTTCATCACTTATATCAGATGCTATCGTTGTGGCTTCATATTTCTGAAATGCCGTAAAACGCATGGTATAACGTATGCCGACAATCTGCAGAGCCACCTCATCAGAGACATCTATCGGATTACCCTCATTGTCAACTGGCCTTCCATCCCTATTCTTAGTATCATCAAGTGTCAGACGATACTCCTTTTTCATGCGTTCTAATAATTCAGAGGCAGTGATGTCAGAAGGATATTTGCCAGCTTCATCATCAAGTTCATCTACACTCTTTAGTCCGTAGTAGTCTCTCAGGAAACGTTTTATACCTGACATGGTATCAGATGTGTAAGCTACATTTCCATCACTGTCAAGCTTAAGCTCTAAACTGGTCTCGGCAGTCTTACCGTGCTTATTTAAAATAGATACCAGATCATAAAGCATGGTATTCCACTGAGAATCGGTTTTGTATGCACCGGTATCCTGTATCGTGACATCATATGCCAGTTCGTTATATGCAAGGACATTGCCGTTTCTATCATAAATATTGCCACGTGTGCTGGCAGTTTTTATGACTTTTTCGGTCATCGCCGTATACTCATTCTGATAATTTTCTCCGTTAATTATCTGCAGATTAAAAAGTCTCATTATCAGCGTAAAAGACATGAGGCCAAAAACAACTGCCAGGACAAAAAGTCTTGACATAAGCACTCTTTTTACCCATTCACGCAGATATTCTTTCAGGTCATCAAACAATGTTAGAATCTCTCCTTTGCTCCCATTCTTTCAGTTTGCGGTTGATAAAAAGGAAGAAGCGGTATACAACCAATGTCGTAACCGTGGTAAATATGATCTCCGGAATGATAATATTGATAAGATAATGTCCAAAATTCAGGCGATTTCGTATCAGGAACCGGAATATATATATGTAAAAATTGTAGATAAAATCACTCGTCAAGCTCAAAAGCAGTGGCAGTGTTATGTAATCTTCGTAGTAATATTTGTTGAAAACTCCACTTACATACCCTAGATTAATAAAAAATAGTGTATAAAAACCAAACGGACCGCTGTAGAACAGATCCATAAAAAGACCTGCTACAAGTCCGTAAAAAAGTCCTCTCTCTCGTCCCTCGATAAAACTGCAGATAAACACTACAATAAGTACAAGGTTCGGAGCCGATGATAAAAATGCAATCTTCGGAAATACACAGATCTGAACAGTAAATGCCAGAATCAGCATGATAAGGTTAATCAGCAGCTTGTGCATTATCTTCGCCTCCGTCCTCATTTTTCAGCTGGGTAATTACAAGCACTTCCTGCAGATTGTCAAAATTGGCAACCGGAATGATAGTACCGGATTTGGTAACATTGTTGGCATCGGTAGTAAGCTCTGAGGCATAACCTATAAGTATGCCCGGAAGAAAGATATCACTGATATTGGATGTCACAATCTTGTCGCCCTCTTTGATATCCGACTCTTTTTTTATATGATCAAGGCCAAGTCTTCCTTCCTGATAAAGTGTAAGATTGCCGGATACATTGCATGTATCACCGGTTCTTAATGACATGCCGCTGACGTTGCTGTTATCGTCGATAATCGCACGAACTGTGGCATAGTTTGCTCCTACATC
>CAVKOQ010000143.1:0-5484 GCA_963657995.1 bacterium | reverse complement strand
ACCCACGCGGAGCGTTTTTGTTTCATAGGACGCACTTTCCTATGAAACAAAAAAAACCAGATAAGACCTTTTGTGTCTTATCTGGCTCATGTTACCCACGTCCATCCGGGAATCCCGCGTGATGCAGAACACCTTGCAAGGCATATCCTCTATGCCGTCCGACTGTCTGATATTATAACAGGATTTGTGGGATTGTCAATCAGAACCTTCATTCACTAAAAACGTGTACCGCAAGGCATACTGCAAAAATGGGTTAAGCGAAAATCGCTCAACCCATTATTTCAATGCTTTCTGATTAGTCTTCTACTTTAACGATTTCTTTCTTATTGTAAGAACCGCAAGCCTTGCATACTCTGTGAGGCATCATCAGAGCACCGCACTTGCTGCACTTTACTAAGTTCGGAGCACTCATTTTCCAGTTTGCTCTGCGGCTGTCTCTTCTTGCTTTGGAAGATTTGTTCTTAGGACAGATAGACATGGTTACACCTCCTTAAATTCATTGAATATCTCCTGGATAACCGACATCCTTGGATCGAGCGACCTAGTGTCACAGGTACAAGTCCGAAGATTAAGATTTGTACCACATCTATTGCAAATCCCCTTGCAGTCATCCCTGCACAGGACTTTCATAGGCAAGCTCAGTAGCAGTTCGTTGCAAACCAACTGGTCTACATCCAGATTGTACCCCTTCATAAAGGGCTCATCATCTAAACTCTCCCCCTGTCCGTCCTGAATCTCAAACTCTCGTTCAAAATCCAGTTCGCAGTCGAAAGATACAGGCTCAAGACAACGTGCACAGTGTCCTTGCACAGTCAGCACCGCCTGTCCACTCATCGTATACTTGTGTCTCGTCTTAGCCGTCAATTCCAGTTCGAAAGGCATAGCCTTCTCAATCTGAAACACCTCACCATCAAAATCGACAGTTTCAAGCCCAGTCTCGACTGTATAGACTTTCTTTCTATTCTCACAGTTAAGAAGTTCCGATAAATGAATCAGCATACTATTCTCCTAATACGCACTTTGCTATTATACAAAGCCCCGGCACGTTTGTCAATGATTAATTTTATATATTTTTACAAAAATTGTAATTATATCTTATCATTCATACAGCTTTGCCTAGAATGGCAAAGCTGCACGAAACCATATCAAATACTATTATTTAACAAGAGCAAGAGTCTCACGAGCAATTGCAAGCTCTTCATTGGTCGGAACCAGAAGTACCTGAACCTTGGAGTCGTCAGCAGAGATAATTCTCTCCTCACCTCTTACATTGTTCTTCTCCTCATCGATCTTAACACCTAAGTATGTCAGATGATTGCATACATCTTTTCTCATCTTGATGTTGTTCTCACCGATACCTGCTGTAAATGCAATTGCATCCACACCGTTCATAGCTGCTGCATATGCACCGATATATTTGATGACACGATAATCAAATACGTCCAGAGCCAGCTGTGCTCTCTTATTGCCAGACTCTGCAGCTGCATCAAGGTCACGTCCATCACTGGATACACCTGAAATACCAAGCATACCGGATTTCTTGTTGAGTACATTGTTCATCTCATCAAGAGACAGACCTTCCTTCTTACCTACGAAATCAATGATAGCCGGATCAAGGTCACCGGAACGTGTACCCATAACCAGACCTTCAAGTGGAGTAAGACCCATGCTTGTATCTACAGATTTGCCGCAATCTACAGCTGAAATACTAGCACCGTTACCAAGGTGGCAAACAATGATCTTCATCTGATCGTATGGTTTGCCAACGATCTCTGCTGTTTTCTTGGATACATAGCTGTGGGATGTACCGTGGAATCCGTAACGTCTAACTTTGTATTTCTCATAGTACTCATAAGGAATACCGTATGTATAAGCCACTTCTGGCATAGTCTGATGGAAAGCTGTATCAAATACTGCTACCATAGGCACACCTGGCATAAGCTCCTGGCAAGCACGGATACCGATCAGGTTAGCAGGGTTGTGAAGAGGTGCCAGATCGTTGCACTCTTCAATTGCCTTCATGGACTCATCATTGATAAGGCATGAAGATGTGAACTTCTCTCCGCCATGTACGACACGGTGTCCAACTGCTCCAACCTCAGACAGATCCTTGATAACGCCTGTCTTCTCATTGGTCAGTGCTGCAAGAACTGCGTTGATAGCTTCAGTATGAGTTGGCATAGCGATATCAGATTTTTCTTTTTCTCCACCTTCCGGCTGATATGTAAGCATTCCGTCGATACCGATTCTCTCGCAAAGACCTTTAGCGAGAACGCCCTCTGTCTCAGAGTTGATTAACTGATACTTTAAAGAAGAACTTCCACAGTTAATTACTAAAATATTCATGTTGATATATTCCTTTCTTTATAACATCACAATTCAGCCACCGGGATATCTCCAAGATGAGATCATTTGGAAATACCGGGGCTGAACTATAATTTGCTTAATATGATTTTAAGCCTGCTGAGCCTGTACAGCTGTGATAGCTACTACACCAACGATATCATCTGCAAAGCATCCTCTGGACAGATCGTTTACCGGCATAGACAGACCCTGAAGAACCGGACCATAAGCACCAGCTTTTGCAAGTCTCTGAACCAGCTTGTAACCGATATTTCCAGCCTCAAGTGACGGGAATACCAGAGTGTTGGCATGTCCTGCTACTGAACTTCCCGGAGCCTTAGCTTCGCCTACTGACGGAACCAGTGCTGCATCAAGCTGAAGTTCGCCATCCAGTTTCAGTTCCGGGAACTTCTCATGAGCGATCTTAACAGCGTCAGCTACCTTTGTTACGTCATCATGCTTTGCAGAACCCATAGAAGAATAGGACAGCATAGCTACCTTCGGTTCTGCACCAACCAGCATCTTAAAGCTCTCTGCTGAAAGACCTGCGATCTCAGCCAGTTTGTTAGAATCAAAATCAGTATTAACTGCACAATCTGCAAATACGAACAGACCGTTCTCGCCAAACTCGCAATCCGGTACTTCCATCAGGAAGAATCCTGATACAGAGCTGATTCCCGGTTTGGTCTTCAGAAGCTGCAGAGCTGGACGAATGGTGTTGCCTGTAGAATGGCATGCACCTGATACAGCACCGTCAGCATCGCCGCACTTGCACATCAGGCAGGCATAGTACATATAGTCTTTCTCCATCTGCTCTTTTGCAACTTCCGGAGTAACGCCTTTTTTGCCTCTTAACTCTACAAATTTGTCGATGTATTTCTGCTTGTTCGGATCATTGTACGGGTCAACGATAGTGGCACCGGAAATGTCGAAGCCTTTGCCGTTTTTCTCAATCTCTTCTGGAGTACCGATGATGATCAGATTTGCAATACCCTCTTTCAGAATTTTCTCAGCTGCCTCGTATGTTCTCTTGTCCATTGACTCTGGAAGAACGATAGTTTTTTTGTCAGATTTTGCTCTTTCCTTAATTTTGTCAATAAATGCCATGGTTATAAAACCCCTTTCATAAATGTGTGTCTACTACTGCTAGTATTATATACCAGTTGTTTATTGTATACAAGTGAGATTTTTATTTTTTTAACTAGTTTATTTTTTAACGAAATGTAAAACATTTTGGATGTATATGCCGAACAGTTACAAAAAATATAATATGTTTACGCAATAAATAAATTAAAGCTACAAAAGTTCTTTACGCTGTTTGACTGATATCATATAATAAGAGGAAAAGAAAATGACTATTGTAGGATTTTATTATGAAAATTGTCGGCTTAATTACCGAATATAATCCATTTCACTATGGACACCTATATCATATGAGACGTGCAAAAGAAATAACCGATGCCGATTACTGCGTTGTACTGATGAGTGGAAGCTTTGTGCAGCGTGGCGAACCGGCCATATTTGACAAGTACTGCCGCACAAAGGCTGCACTACTCGCTGGAGCGGATCTGGTCATTGAGATGCCTGTCTCATTCTCGACCTCATCAGCACATGAGTTTGCTTCATTTGGAATTGCACTGCTCTCATCTATAGGTGTTGATGACATTGTTTTTGGAAGCGAATGCGGTGATATCGAAAAAATAAAGCTTATTGCTCACGAGTTAAATCATGAATCATCTGAATTCAAGGCCATCCTACAAAAGAACCTTAAAGAAGGTCTTACTTATCCACAGGCCAGAGCCTTAGCATTTGCAAAAATTCTGCCAAATGCTGATGATGGATGGGATTCGATTTTAGATTCCCCAAACAACATACTGGGGATTGAATATCTTCGTGCCGCAGAGAATTTAAACAGCACCATCGAATTTCATACCATCACAAGAAACGGCAGCGGTTATCATGATAATACACTGTCAGATGCCCAGTTTTCATCTGCTTTTGCAATAAGAGAAAAAATTCTGGAATGTACTAAAAATCATGAAAATATACAAAATATTTTAAATTCCAGCTTACCCAGAGAGACTCTAGACGCATATCACAATGCCTCTCCTGTTTTTGCTAATGATTTTTCAGAATTACTAAATGCGGCTGTTCTAAAAATGCAACATACAGGAATTAAAGAGTCTGATCCGCAAATTGCAGATCTGTCAGCAGATCTCGCCTGCCGACTTCTAAAGAAGCCTTATAAGCCTGTCACATTTGAAGAGCGTATACAGGAATTAAAGACCAGACAATTAACCTATACACGTGTAAGCAGAACACTTGTGCATCTGATACTTGAAATTCATTCAGAAGATATTTCGACCTGGAAAGAAAACGGATACTCACCGTATGCAAGAATTCTTGGTTTTAGAAAAACTCACAGTGAGCTTCTATCACTCTTACACAAAAGAAGCACCATTCCACTTATTACCAAGATGGCAGATGCCAGCAAAATCATTTCGTCTTCTGCCTTAACGATGCTAAATCAGGAGATATATGCTTCACATTTGTATCAGACAGTACGCATAAAACACATCAGCAGATTTCAAAATGAATACACTGAAGGATTGATTATAATATAATTACGGAGGAAAATAAATTGAGTAGAAAATCACCTGTTATTATCGGAATTGCCGGAGGTACCGGTTCAGGAAAGTCAACATTTACAAATCGACTAAAAGACGCATTTGGAGATCAGGTAACCGTACTTTACCATGATAATTACTATCGTGCCCATGACAATATGCCATTTGAGCAAAGAAAAACTCTTAACTATGATCACCCGGATGCCTTTGAGACTGAACTGCTGCTTGAACATCTAAAAAAACTTAAAAACTGGGAATCCATCGACTGTCCGACCTACAACTATGCAGAGCATAACCGTGCAGAGGCAACTATACACATTGATCCACGTCCTGTAATTCTTCTTGAAGGAATTTTGGTACTGTATGATCCATCTCTTCGCGATCTTCTCGATATTCGTATTTTTGTAGATGCAGACGCCGATGAACGTATACTCAGACGTATTCTTCGCGATACCAAGGAACGTGGCCGTGATGTTGAAAATATTATTGACCAATATCTGACAACAGTTAAACC
>CAVKOQ010000142.1:0-5485 GCA_963657995.1 bacterium | reverse complement strand
TTCTTCAAAATTTTGATGTCAAATTGATGTCAATTTGTTGATGTATGTCTCGCGTGTCGCTATATATAGTGCTGTTTTGTGTCAGCACTGTGCTATATATTGCGTTTTATTTCTCCAAGGACTTCATCGTCGGGATGATTTAAGAGTTTACATTTGAACCCTTTATAGCCCTCAAAAACCCTTTAAATCCGTTATGTATCGTTTTTTCGTGATTAGAAAATCTCTATAATTCTTTACCACTTATCGGCAACTTTTGTTAAGCCTGTGTTAAGCTTTGTCGTAAGTCCCTTTTTCGTTTTTCGTGGGTAAAATGACCCATTTGGATCAAAATTTCCGAGGTCTCTGAGTGCCTCAAAATTCATCTTTGAAAGACCATTTTTTCGCGAATTTTGATGTGCTACTGCTGACAGCACTCAGAGAGATCCCTTTTTGTTATTTATCCTTCGTTCTCAGATATTCATCAAAACGACCAATTTCCAATGCCTTGAAATCCTTCGTAGCATCCGTGTAAATATTCATCGTTGTCGAGATATCTGCATGTCCAAGGAAATCCTGAATGACCTTCATATTCACTCCGGCTTCGCAGAGCCTTGTCGCACAGGTATGTCGAAGAGAATGGCAGCTAAATTTCGGAAGAAGTACGACATCCTTCTTTCTGATCTTCCCTGCTTCAAGCTGATCAAAGGTTTCCATATTGCAATCTCTGATCACTCTCGTAATTCCCCGATTGATAGTGCTTTGATTCTGACACTTTCCAAACCGATTGATGAATACAAAGTCTGTGTAGCCATCCACCTGCGACTGACAGGTAATACCATTCTGCAGCTGATAGTTACGCTCCATCATGAAAGCATCTTTTACAGCCTTGGTCATCGGGACTACTCGTCTTCCGGCTTCAGTCTTTGGCGTGTTGATTGCAAAGTAGCACCCACCCACCTGATGATTGTAATAGATCAACGTATGATTGATGTTAATGGTTCCATTCTCAAGATCCACATCTTCCCAACGAAGCCCTGTACATTCACCTACTCGAAGCCCAGCTTCCATCATCACCGTGATAATTGGAAGCCAATGACGATACTGTTCGCTTCCTGTCAGAAACTTAATCAGCTTTTTTTGTTCATCCAGAGTTAATGCCTTGCGGCGGTCTCCTCCGAAATTATGGGACTGCTTCAATTCCTTCAGTGCATTGTCGGATACATTCGATCTCAGATATTCATCCTCCACCGCCAGATCCAACACCTGATGCAGAATAGTATGTACACTATCAATTGTAGAAACCTTTAACAGCTGTTCCTCTGCCAGATAATTATAAAATCTGCGAACATCCGAACGTTTCAGTGTCGAGATTTTATTCTTCCCGATATTGTCGTATACGAACTGCTTATACATATACTGGTAATTGGAAAAAGTATTATCCTTCAGTCCTCGCTTCAATTTCACCCACAACTCATAGATATCATTGACCGTAACATTCTTGGCATCCGTGCGAATGCCATCACTTTTATCACGTTCAATTGAGTCTTCTTTTTCGCGAAGCTCCTCTAATGTCTTTGCATAAAGGACACTTCTTTTTCCAGATGAAGCTTTCCAGCGATATTCATAAGTTCCATTTGGTCTCTGGTACTCACCTTCCTTTAAAACTCGTTTTTTGTTATCCTTGCGTCTTTCTGCCATAATATTTTCCTCCGTATAGCAGAAAGCCATCTCACGCACTATTTATAACATGCTGTGAGATGGCTTTCAATGTTGTTGATGTTAAATTAGATGGAATATTCTCTGTCCAGAAATTCATCCAATTTTCTACGCTTCAAGAGTCGCTTGTTGCCGTTCCATAAAACGAACGTGCAATTTCTGACATCCGACAATTCTCTGAGCTTTGTTATGCCGATGCCGCAATAAGCAGCCGCCTCTTCCAATGTCAGATTGCTTTTCTCCCAGATCGGAACCTCACATTTTTTACGTCCTATGACTCGCTTTTGTTCACCGGCCTCTGCCGCAACATTCTCTTTAGATTTGCACATCGTCTGAACCGGCGTTTTCTGCAGCAGCATCGCCAATTCGCATTCGTTTGTTTTTGTCATTTGCAATCTCACCATCCTTATTCTGCTTTTGTTTTTCCGGAATATAATATCCAAGCTGCACTCGAACTGCTTCGTCTATGCCTCTTAGCTGTCCCCAGCTCACCCTGCCAAGATACTTAATGATTCTCGATTTATCGCAGGTATCCAACTGCTCCGCCAATACCATAGAAGGTTTTGTTAATCCCTTCGCCTTTCTGATAAAGAAATGAGTTGGCTGTTTTCTCTTCTTTTCCACCTTGGATGTGATCGGCGCAATTGTCACCGTTGGTGAAAAGTAATTGCCGGTATTATTCTGCAAAATCACCACCGGCCGAGTTCCGCCTTGCTTTGATCCCACCGGCACACCGAGATTTGCCAAGTATATATCTCCGCGCCGGTATATCCAGTCTTTTTTCATATGTTATATTCTCCGATCTCCATGCTCTTGCTATGGACAAACGCAATCGAATTAGTCATTCAACTGCATTTTCTACTAATATGGTTTCCCTGCACTTTTTCTCATCACCCCAGGGATATAGGATTTCTCACAAGCGGCAGTGTGCTTCACTGCTCCATTGGTTTTGTCCATCCCGCCTTCTTTATGGCCGGACCGCGAATTACGGAAGTATCATTGTCCCTGACAGGTATCAGCACCACCGCCGGTTGCAATCCGGCATTTGCTTCTGCGATTCCGCTTCGCCCCTTACGGGCATCATGGCGTGCAGCCTGAGGCTCCTCCTGTCAGTAATGTGCCTGGAGAATGAGTATTCAGTTTTCAATGTGCATCAGCCTCGTTACCTCGGCTCTAAAATCAGTATAATAGGACCTGACGAAAAAATTTATGACCTTGTAGTCACATTTCTGTGACTCTTAGTACGGGTCAGTACCGTTAACACGAATTTTGGCTCGTTGCTCACACAAATTAAAAAAGCCGCCACCCAACGAATTTAATCGTTGAAGTGACAGCTTTCTGTCGTCATGTACACCTCTGTAATGGTATTTTAGGTTCTTTTACTGTTCAAAAACTCAACCAGCTCATAGACTGTCGTTACCGGATTACTATCTCGGCAGATCACAGGCTCCTGATCTCTGGTTAATCGTTCCACTCGTTCTTTTGCGTAGCGGATTGCTACCGGTTGATGATCCTGCAATTCTTCAAAAACATCCACACTCTTCCCGTAGTTTTCCAGGTAACCCTTATTCTTCAAGATATCAATGACCTCAGCAGAATCTTTCAAATATCCATTCCGTTTTTCAAAATGGAGCAGATACCAGTATTCAAATGCCGGATTGGAAAATGCAATTTTGTACCCATGCTTCTCTGCATAGGAAATTGCCTCCTGGAGTTCAGAATCTTTGTTATCATCACAGTCGAATACACACCACATCTGGTCTCCATCCTTCGGATAGTAATCCGCTTGTGAGATCAGTGATTTAGCGTGCTTGACCAAATGTTCCGCTGCCTTATGCTTCGATGAAATTGGGATGATATCCACCAGGCAGTTCCGTGAACGAAAATGTTTGAAATACAGCGTTTCTGTTTCTTTTCCTTCGCAGATAATGTAAACAATTGGTTTTCGCTTACGCCTCTTTGCCTTATTCGGATCATACTCTTTTCGCATCTTCGTCATCCGGCATCACCTCCAATAAAAGGGATTGCACCAAAACGGCCCTGAAGATAACCTTTACGCACATTTTCCCCCTTTCTCGGTGAAAAAGATGCAAGTGAATAAAGCTCCGTCGCACAAGTCTCATCATTTTTTTCAGCAAACCATATCTGATCTCTGCGGAAGAAGTTAAGATCCAGCAGCATTGCGTCATGTGTCGTGAAGATCAGCTGCGCACCATTTGTATTGACAGCCTTATCCTGCACCATTTCAATCAACCGTTTAGTTAAAAGCGGATGAAGGCTATCTTCAATCTCGTCAACAACTAGCAGCGCACCATTTTCAAGTGCCAGCAGCCAGCCTCCGATGCGAGCAAAAAAATGCTGCGTACCAACGGATTCCTGGTCCATCAAAAGTTGAAAATGTTCTGTTGTACCATCTTCGTTAATAATCCGATGTGTTGTCGTAATGACCGGAACCTTACCTGAACTGTTCTTGATTGTAACATCGGTAATTCCAAGATCAGCAAGCAGTAGCTCCTTTAAGATTCGTGCTTTCTTTTCGTCACCGCTAACAATCTGAGCGACTGTTTCCGAGGTAGCCGGTTCTTCATCCATCAGGAATGTAAGCTTTTCCAGAAACCACCGATACGCATTTTCCGTCTGCGGCAGATTCCAGTCATTAGAAGATACCAGATAGAGCTTATTATCCGGTGTTCGGTTACTCAGCGTTATCTGCTCATTTACATTCTCCCGGAATTCATACATTCCGTTTTCTCTTGAAAAAATCAGGGCTTCACGTCCATTTGGCCAATGATAAAGATATTCTTTGTAAATCTTATTGGCATCAAAAGAGAAGCCGTATGTGTAGCGAACTCCACGATAAATAAATACCATCTCGAAGGAAGTCGTTTCTTTTGTTCCGCCAAATGGCTCCCAAGGCAATTTTTGTCCTTTGGAAACTTTTGCCGCATTGCCTACGACCATTTCCTTCATCGTCATCATTGCATGTAATACGTTACTCTTTCCGGCTGCATTTGCACCGTAAATTGCAAGCGCAGGCAACAATACTCTTTTTTCATCCGGATGGAGCAGGTATTCCTCAAATGACTTATCCTTGGAGGCCGCGAAACTGATTACGGCACTGTTCTTTATTGACCTATGATTTTCAACTGTAAACTGAATCAACATAAATGAATACCTCCATTCTCAGTATTCCTATTTTCAGTCTTCATTATAGCAGTCAAAAATCCGCGGGTCAATATTTATCATCTGTTTTTGCAGACTTTATGCAAATTTTGTCATTAAAATCTATTGTTTATATTTTTACAGCCATTTGTATTCCGCATTTGCACACTCACAAACTGAGCATAAAAC
This sequence comes from bacterium, assembly GCA_963657995.1. GTDB lineage: Bacteria > Bacillota > Clostridia > Lachnospirales > Lachnospiraceae > Otoolea. The sequence goes on along the minus strand of CAVKOQ010000142.1, from coordinate 439 downwards.
CAAGCATGAATGTAGATACGCATCAGATCGAAGTCTTTAACTCCGCCAGCATATCGATAACATCCTGCAAAGTCTGCCCAATTTTATCCGTCTCCGTCTTTTTCCCAAGAACAAGATAATCAAGTGAAACTTCAAAGAGCGAGGCCATTTCCACCAGCAGATCAATGGATGGCGTATTTTTTCCGGTCTCAATTTTTCCTATGTAGGAAGTGGATACGTTAAGCTGCTTTGCCAATGACTCCTGCTTATACCCTTTTTTATCTCTGCTCTCTCTAACGCGCTTTCCCATTTCTACCTGACTGTAGTACTTCATACTTTTGTCCTTTCCGCCTTATGCGGATCGGGGCGAGGATACTTGCCCGCCAGTATGTGCTCCATTCTCTCCAGCCCAAAAAGAGTGCATTAAAGAAAGGGTACCGATACTGCTTCTTCCGAAAAT
>CAVKOQ010000141.1:0-5527 GCA_963657995.1 bacterium | reverse complement strand
GTACATAGACATATGATCACCGTTATAGGTCGCCCAACCAAGGGCTAGCTCTGACATATCGCCTGTTCCTATGACAAGTCCACCGATTTTATTAGCCAGATTCATGAGCACCAGAGTTCTCTGGCGTGCCTGTGAATTTTCATATGTAACATCATGAACAGATGGATCGTGTTCAATATCACGAAAATGCACTGTCACAGCCTCACGGATATCTACCTCTTTTAGTGTAGCACCTAGTTTTTTCGTAAGTTCGCATGCATTCTGGTACGTCCTGTCTGTAGTGCCAAAGCATGGCATAGTAACAGATAAAATATTTTCACGAGGAATTCCAAGCATATCAAATGCCCGCACCGTAACAAGAAGTGCCAGTGTAGAATCAAGACCGCCTGAAATACCGACAACTGCATGGGTACACCCTGTGTGTTTAAGACGTTTTTTAAGTCCCATCGCCTGAATCGAAAGTATCTCCTCGCATCTTCTGTTTCTGCTTCCGGCATCATGCGGAACAAAAGGTGTCGGATCTATCTTACGTTCTAACGGAAGGAATTTTCTGTCTAACGAAAAGCTCACAAAACGATAATCCTCACGTCCTGCTGTCTGATAGGTCGTCATACGGCGTCGCTCACATTCCAAGCGTTCAAGGTCGATATCTGCGTAGATTGTCTGATTCTCAAAACGGGCTGACTCAGACAAAACATTGCCATTCTCAGCTATTATATTCTGCCCTCCAAAGACAAGATCCTGAGAAGATTCACCCTCTCCGGCATTGGCATAGATATATGCACAGAGCAGTCTTGCAGACTGACCACTTATAAGACTTCTTCTATACTCGCTCTTTCCGGTGACCTCATCGCTTGCTGAACAATTGACAATCACAGTTGCACCGGCTGATGCATGTGCGATACTAGGCGGATTCAACACCCAGACATCTTCGCAAATTTCTGCTCCAACAACGAGATTTTCAACATTGTCGCATGAGAATAAAACTTTCATTCCCATGGGGACTTGATAGTTATCCCATGAAACATCAATTGCCTTTTCCCATCCCGGATTAAAATATCGTCCCTCATAGAATTCAGAATAATTCGGAATCCAGCGTTTCGGAACCAGGCCTAGAAGTCTGCCATTACTGATAGCTGCTGCCACATTATAAAGTTTATTGTTATATTCCCACGGAAGTCCCACAAATATAAGCATAGAATCTCCCGCTGTATATGCTATTAACCTTTTAAGCTCCTCCTTTGCCTTACTAAGAAGTGCTTTCTGAATAAACAGCTCTCCACATGTATATCCAGTAAGCACCAGCTCAGGAAATACCATTATCGAAGCACCTTTTTTACGTCCATCTTCTATCTGTCTTAAAACCTGTTCGCAGTTATACTCCACATCCGCCACTTTAACATCCGGAGTGGATGCTGCAACACGAATAAAGCCATCTCTTATCATATGGTTATTCTCCTCTATAATCTATTATTCTATAATCAGAAATACATTTCCATTGTATATATCAACCATAAAAAAGTCAAACAAAGAGAGCTGCTTTTCCCCCACAGAAAGCAGCTCCCGATTCACGTTCACAACCGTTACATTAAATAGTTTGATTGCTGTATGTAAATATACCACTCATTTCATACTTTGTCAACGTTTTTCACGTCATTTTGCACAATAGCACTTTTTATTTTCGCAGTATAAAAATGCAATTTTCACAGTTCTTTTTTTCTAATCTTTCCGCTTTCAGTCTTCGGAAACTTCTTTAGAGAGACTATTTCACGGGGAATCTCATAATCTGACAGTCTTTCTGATAAAAAATCACGAATTGACTTATTGTCAGCTACATCATTTTCCTTTTCCCATACAATCCATGCTTTCAAATAATCTCGTCCATGAACATGCACTGCCTTAACTGCTGTTTCCACAACCCCAGGAAATCTTCTTACTGCCTCTTCAACCCGCAATGACGATACTTTTCTGCCATTTATATTGCATATATCATCATCCCGGCCATCAAAATAAAAGAGGCCTTCTTCGTCTGTGTGCCCGCAGTCGCCTATAACCGCATCACTTCCTATTCCTAAAATTCCATAAGACGTCTTCACGTGGAAATGATCATCCCCGATCCAAACTTTGACATCTGGAAAGGCACGGCCAACCAGAGTTGTGTCCTCTTTCATCTCACTTCCACGTATATATGTGATGTAATTGAGCTCACTGGCACCATAATACAGTGTAATCTCTGCTTTTGGAAATGTTTTCTTAAATTCCCTTGCCTCGGATCCTCCCATACTCTGTGAGCCACTGACAAATGACAGTATTCTATTGTTTGTGCAGTGTTCCCTATCATAAATCTTTTTAAGGGCACGAAGTTTTACCGGAATCAGGTAAACACAATCTGTCTTTTCTTCCTCGATCATTCTTTTCCAAATTCGTGGATCGAATGAATCAGCTGCTATGATCGTACCACCTGTAGCAAGCTGTGCCATATACAGATTAAGATTTCCGGTGAAGGCAAGACTTCCCTGCATAAATATTTTTGTACCCTCTCCCATACCAAAAATTTCGTTTTGTATAGGAAAAAATTCATGCCAGCTCTCAAAAGTCCGAAACAGCACTTTCTGCCTTCCCGAAGTACCTGATGTCATGACTCCCATATAAGCCCTACTAGGAGGAACTATATCCCGAATTTCATCTGAAATCTTTACATCCGATGGTGCGATTACAGGCACACCGAGTCCGTCTCCGTATGCTAAAAAACAAATAAGCTGCTTCGCTATCGTCTGTTCCTGAATCCAAAGTATACGCTGTTTGTCATATTCATGTATTCTGGATTCATGCATTTTTGGTTCATGCAAAGATAAACTATTATCCGTGCCAACATTTTCTGTGCCATTATAATATCTGCTTTTCAAAAACTCAGCCGCTTCAATCAGCTCACCAAAGGTATATCTTTTATTTTCCGTGATAAGTGCATCCCTATCCGATGGATAAAGCTTAAGTGCATCCAAATATGAATTAATCTTATTCATAACAATACCCGTCTATATATTTTCTCTTTCTATCAAAATACTACTTCCTATGCCCCCTGCTGCAGCCACGCAACACATTCCAAGATGTCCGCTCTTATGTTTAAGTGCCTTCATCAAATGCAAAAGTATCATTGCTCCTGAAACACCATATGGGTGTCCATAAGCAAGTGCTCCTCCCCAGATATTGTACCTATCTTCTATTCCCGGAAATGCACGTTCAAACAGCACATCAATCACAGCAAATGCCTCATTTACCTCAAATGCGTCAATATCCTGATAGGAATGTCCTGTTTTTTCAAGCATAGCTTTAGCTGCACTTACAGCTGATTTTGGACTCATCATAGGGTCATCTCCTATTGCCGTTCCAAACCTAAAACGAAATTCACTCTTTCGGCCATATTGTTTCATAAATCGCTCTGAACATAAAATCACAAATGCCGCCCCATCGTGCATCAGACAGGCATTAGCTGCCGTGATCAACTTACCATCTTTAAGAAGATATGGCAGCCTGTCCATAAGACGTTTGCTCATGGTAGGTCTTATTCCCTCATCACGGCTGCTGCCCTCAATTGAGACTGTAATATCTTCTAATATTCCTTCATTTCTTGCTTCTGTCGCTCTCTTATGGCTTCTTAGAACCCACGCATCCATTTCTTCTTTCGTCACATTTTCTCTTATAGCCGTCAACTCAGCACCTTCAAGCATAACCTGCTCACCGCGTTTATTTGGCACAAACTGTGCTACAGTATATACTTTTCCGCCATCATATTCCGGATGATTTTCTGACATAATTCGATTTGGTTGCACCGATGAGCTCTCCATTCCACCCGCAATCACCAGATCCGCCAGCCCACTCTCTATCTTGGCAGCCGCCATAGTTATAGCTTCCAATGCCGAACCACATTGCAAATCAAGACTAACCGCAGGTATTCTCTCAGGCATCCCTGCCGAAAGTGCTGCCAGACGAGTTATATTACCACCGCCGCCGACTGCATTTCCACCTATTATAAAATCAATCTTATCAACTGGAAGTTCGTACTTTGAAACAAGTTCTTTTAGAACCTTCGCACCAAGTTTTTCAGCCGGAATATGGCGGTACATACCATCCTTTACGCCTATATAACTTCTAAGTCCACCCAAAATATATACATTTTCCATATATACCTCCATAAAGCCAAAGTTGGAGCCAAATAAAATTTGACCCCAACAAGCACATATAATAGTATTTTAAATTCGCGTAATTTAAAGAAGATGCATACGTTCTTCCGGTGAATTACCTAATTTCCAAATAATCCTGTCTTTTTGAGTGCCTTTCCAAGTGCAACTGCCGCTACACATTTTACAAGGTCAAGCGGGATAAAAGGAATAACCGACTGAACGATGACAGCACCCCACGGCTGTCCTGTAACATACTTCATCCAGCCTGCACCAAATGCATAAATAACCGGAATACCGATCACAATCAGGAACGCTGTCTGAAAAGCCGCATTCTTTACTTTACGGCAGAATAAAGCAATAAGGAAAGCCACAACCATAAATGCTATATAATAACCGCCACTCGGTCCAAGAAGTTTTGCAGGTCCTGCTGTTCCGCCACTGAATACCGGAACTCCACATAATCCCAACAGGAGCCAGCTTCCCATAACTAAAAGAGCATCTTGTGGTGCTAAAACGAGACCAATCAAGTTAACAATCATGGTCTGTGCTGTGATCTTTGCATCTGTAAATGGCAGCGGTATCGCTATATAAGAAGATACGCTAATAAGTGCCAGCATCATTGCCAAAAGAGTGATTCTTTTAGCACTCCATGCACTCTGTGCTTTCACTGTACTTGTTTCTGAATTCATTTATATACCTCCATCTGTGTGATTCTTTATGATCTAGAATCAGTGCTAGAGATGAGTATATATGAATCGCTGGCAATTGTCAACTCATTTTGCATATTTGGTTTACAAATATTTTTACGCTTTTTCATGATCAATTTTTTTCGTGATCGAAAGAATCTCTCTGTCTTCAAATATTGTTTTTAAATGTATCTTATTATCATTTTCCTTGAAATCCGACAGATATACCTCTTCGGCTGGACAAAGCGGTGATATGAAACGCACTTCAAGCACCTCATCGGCTTTTATCCAATTTTTCTCATTCAATCGTCTGACGCATTCGTTCATGATCAGGAATCCCGGAAGTACAGCCTCTTTTCCCTGATGAATAGAGTTAGTGTCAGACACATCTTTGAGATATTCTTCCATCTGACTTCTGGTAAATACAAACTTCTCCTCATCAGAAATGAAATCAGAAATCGTAGCCGGCATTTCTCCTTTTTTTCCATGAATCAGCACACTCTGACGAGGTTTCACAAGAAAAACTTCCATCCACTCATCTTCTGAACCAGCAGCCTCTGATATTCGGACGCGGATGGCAGAATTGCCCTTTTTTATTATTTGTGGAATGAGTTTTTTTTCGCAGTAACCCTGACACTTAACAAACGGCAGCTTTACACT
>CAVKOQ010000140.1:0-5593 GCA_963657995.1 bacterium | reverse complement strand
GAAAAAAACAATAAATCAATTTAATGCCAAGGGTACTGTTGATCAGGATTTAGTTATATCTGCGTATAAACCTAAAGAATTTTTAAAGGCAATTATGTTTGAAAATGCGGGTTCTGAAGAAACGGCGTGGTCTTTTGTAAGAGAGCATTTGGATAATTTACCTACGGTAGTAATAAAAAATGACAGGCTAGAGGTAATTAGTGAAAGACAAGCAATATTACTATTCGATAGAATGGTTGCATATCATATTATGCAAGGCATTCCGGTTCCGATTAATGCAACAGGTTTTTATAGAGGATTAGATGAAAAATTTTTAAAACGCGATGGAATGTATTTCTTGTCTGCTCAAGTAAACGAATATGACACAGCTCGAATAAAAACAGATGTAGAGCCAATTCAGTTTAGCTTATTTGTGACAAATGAAAAAACTGCTATCGCTTGGTTATATCAGCAGCTGAGCGAAGAGTTTGATGGTCCACAAACGTACGCACAAATTCAACCTAAATTTATGCAAGAAGTTAAAGCTGTAGATAAGTATGAAGCAATGCCGGAATTGCAAGTTATTCTCGAAGAAAATTTCCTTCAAGATGATAAAGGTCGTTGGTATATACCAGATATTACAAAAGAAGGAGATGTCGCAAAGCTTCGTGAAAAAAATCTTATTAAGGAATTTGAAGGCTATATGGCTTCTAAAGGGAAGCTTAAGTTGTTTAGATCTGAAGCAATTAGACTCGGATTCTCTAAACTCTGGAAAGAGAAAAACTACAAGGCAATTGTTGATTTGGCTGATAGATTACCAGAAGCAACGGTCCAGGAAGATCCGAACATCCTTATGTACTACGACATCAGCTTAAGTCGTGTATAAATTATATTAAAACAACAGGACCTCGTCAGGCCATTATTCCTGGCTTGATGAGGTTCTATTAATGACAGGAGGAGATAGCAGTGTTAGAGACCGGTGATTTCGCTTTTGATTCAGTTACCGGTGCCAATGTGCAGATACTGGAGAGAATTGAAGCCTGGGGATATGTATCCTACAGAGTTTTTAATCCAGCAACGGGTGCTGTGTATAAGGCTACTGAAGACCAATTAAATAAAGATGGTGGCACGAATACTTACGATGAAAATTATCTGCGTTACGTAACGCTACTGTCCAAAATCAAGAATGAAACTGCTGGAGGACTGTTGTCTTCTCTGGCAAGCGGAGTTATTCCATTGCCGCATCAGCTGCATGTACTGAATCGTGCAATGGAAACTAACAATATTCGTTACATTCTGGCTGATGAGGTCGGTCTTGGAAAAACCATTGAAGCCGGAATGATAATAAAAGAACTTAAAACACGAGGACTTGTAAAGCGTGTTCTTGTAGTGTGCCCGACTGGCCTGGTTACGCAGTGGGCTTCTGAAATGCAGGAGAAATTCCATGAGAAGTTTAATGTAATCCTTCCATCCGACTATGATACCATCCGTAGGCTTACGGATAATGAGGATGTGTATGGTCAGTATGATCAGGTTATTTCTCCAATGGATTCCATCAAACCAATCGAAAAGCATGCAGGCTGGACGGCTGAAAAAGTGGAAGCATACAATGAAGAGAGAATCTATTCCATTATCAATAGCGGGTGGGACCTGATCATCATCGATGAGGCCCATAGAGTTGCCGGTTCCAGTGGTGAGGTTGCCAGATATAAGCTTGGATACTTGCTATCACAGGCGAGTCCATATTTGCTTTTGCTTTCTGCAACACCGCACAATGGAAAGACAGAGCCATTCCTGAGATTAGTCCGTCTTCTGGATGAAGAGGCCTTCCCGAATGCAAAGTCTATTGTGAAGGAACAGGTAGCACCATATTTAATCAGAACAGAGAAACGCGAAGCTATTGATAATAATGGTAATAAGCTTTTTAAGAATAGAATTACGCATCTTGTATCCTTGAACTGGGATGAGCGTCATACACTTCAGCGAGAACTTTACGAGCTGGTAACAGATTATGTTTCAAAGACCTATAACAAGGCACTTAGAAACAGAAAGAAAAATATGTGCCTTATCTTCCTGCTCATCATTATGCAGAGAATGGTTACCAGTAGTACTGCAGCAGTAAGACAGAGTCTGGAGCGCAGACTGATAGCATTAAAGACTCAGAGTACGCATATCGGTGAATTGAGCGAGGAGGATCTGGCTGACCTTGATATTGAGGATGGAGTAGAGGATGCGCTGGAAGCCATTTCTCTTGATATGGAAGCTGAAATTGAAGAACTTGAGTTGATTATTTCTGTTGCAAAGCAGGCTGAATTCCAGCATCCGGACGTCAAGGTAGAGACTCTTTTAAATACGATAGACGAACTTTTAGCTGAGGATTCAAATCAGAAAATTATTATCTTCACGGAATTTGTTGCAACACAGAGGTATCTCCAGAATTTGCTTTTGAGCAAGGACTATACCGTTACCATCTTAAATGGCGGTATGAGCATCGAGGAAAGGAATGATGCTTTAAGAGAATTTCGGGAGAAAACCAGCATCTTTATTTCAACCGATGCCGGCGGTGAAGGTTTGAACCTGCAGTTTTCCAATATCATCATAAACTACGATCTGCCTTGGAATCCGATGAAGATTGAGCAGCGTTGTGGACGTGCGGATCGTATCGGCCAGAAGCGAGATGTACATATTTATAATTTCATTATTACCGATACGGTTGAGAATCGTGTTCGTGATGTCTTGGAAGAAAAACTGTCTGTCATCCTTAAGGAGATGGGCGTAGATAAGTATTCAGATGTACTTGATAGTGAAGTGGCTGAATGCGACTTTACTGATGCTTACATGAATACAATTGCTAAGCCATATAAGTTGGAAGAGAGTCTGAAGCCAATCGAAGCTGAAATGAAGCAGCAGCTGAAGAATTCCAAGGAATATAAGGATATTATTCGTGAAGAGAAGGATCTGACTGAACTTGTAGGACAGGAAGCTAATTTTGATGTAGAAGCAGCGCTCCGTTTGATGCTTGCTTATTATGACGGCTGGCAGGGCGTGGAATCAACGCTGATTGACCGGATTGGAATGACGGATACGGAGATTACGAAGCATCTGAAGACCGATATTATTCAGGATAAGTTTTCACCAATTCTGTCAGTTGGAATCAAAGACTTTCCTAATGAAGCCGGATACTTTATGCTCTGGGATTTATCGATTTCCGATGAAGAAGCGAACCAGAGAATTATCCCTGTGTTTGTGAATAAAGACTTCGTTCTTCGTCCTATGGCAGGAAAACGTATTATGGAACAGTTCCTGGATGCACATTCCAGATTGACCGTCAAAACGGTTTCGAATCTGACTTCGGAAGATTATCAGAAACTGGAAAAAATGAGCATGGATTTCGCTTATGATTCCTTCGTAGATCTTCGTGAGAAACAGCTGCAGAAAAACCAGGAAAGCTATAATAAGTATATGTATGCTTTACAGCTTCGAACAGAGGCAGCAGATCATATTGGAATTGAAAATATTAAGAAATCCAGATTGGCAAGACTCGCCAAGGAAAAGGATGAGATAGAAAGAAATTTTTCAAAGGGGAAGCAGGTATTTCCGGATTTCCGTTTGTCATTATTAGTAAGATTGGAGGCGTAAGTGATGTTTGCGAGCTTGCTGTATGAAAAATCCTCAGCGGCCTATGAAAAGCATATCCTCTTAATTGATGAGGACTCTTTAGAACAGAATATGAATTACTGCGCCTATTTTTCAGCAAGAGGTTTTGAAGTAATTCATTACGAGAATGATTTGGTTTATCGAATTAAGACTGAGGAAAAAGTAAAAAAAGATGAGGACAGAATTCTGTTGGTTGCTAAGCCGGGAGTTTATATTCCGTATGATGTGCAGAAAAGTTTCAGAACTACTAAGGTCAGCCTGACAAGGATATTTCCAAAATTAAATTCTTCTGCAATCAAAGCCTGGTCTGAGCTTAATTATGATCTGTTAAGCATGGCGGCAAAGCAGAATTTTAATGATCTTTCTGAATATGCAGCGACAGAGGAATTCCTTCAGAAAGTAGTATATGGCAAGGCAAATATAAAGGCTTATCTAAAAGGACTCACAGAAGAACTTTCTCAGGCAGTTTCTGAGGCAAAGAACTATAGAGACTGGTTTGCAATTGCGGAGCTTAAGGCTGAGATTCATGTTCTGGCAGAGCAATATAGCATATCGGTAGATGTAGACAAATACAGTGCGCCGTTTATTGATTTTATCCAGAAGGATTTTGGAAAACTGTCAGCAGAAATGAATTCATCAGCACCGATTCTTGTAAGCAGAGCAATGGAATACATCGCAGATCATAGCAAGAAGTTTGTTTTTATTGTTATGGATGGTATGTCAGAGTTTGACTGGCAGATTATATCCCGCTCTTTTACCGGGATTAGATATGAAAAGGGCCAGTCGATGGCCATGATTCCGACGGTCACTTCTGTTTCCAGACAGTGCTTGCTTTCAAATAAGTTTCCGAGAGAACTGGAGAATCCTTGGAGCCAGAGCAAAGAGAAAAAGGAATTTACAGAGTGTGCGAAGAGGCTTGGCTTTACAGAGGCACAGATTGATTACGGAAGAGGTTACGATACCGACTTTGGACCAGCTGTAAAGTGTGGCGCTATCATCATCAATGATGTGGATGATATGGTGCATGGTCAGCTGCAGGGACGGCTTGGTATGTATAACGATATCGGTGTACTTGCAGATCAGCATAAGTTGGTCGATACCGTTAAGCGAATGCTGGCTAAGGGATTTGACGTATACATCAGTGCGGATCATGGAAATACTCCGTGTACCGGTATGGGTAAACTTATGAAGACCGGTGTGGAGACAGAGACAAAGAGCCGGAGAATGATAGTCCTTAAGGATTTTGCAGATAAGGATGGTCTGAAGGAAAAGTATCCAAATCTGATTGAATATCCGAAGTATTACCTGAATAAGCAATTTGATTATATGATTTGTGGAGTCGGAGAATCCTTTGATGCAAAAGGCGAAGAAGTAATGAGTCATGGCGGAATCACAATTGATGAGGTGATTGTGCCATTTATTAAGATAAAGGCGGTGGAAAATAATGGCTAAGATGGTTGGATATGCATGCAGCACACGATTGCCATGGCTAAATAAAGCAGTTCAGATGCTGGAGGAAAATCTTCCAGAAGCTGAATATAAAGAGAAAATGAATGAGTATCTCAGTTTTGAAATCGACAGCCATACAAGGCTAAGAAAGACAAGAGAGATATTAATGAATGTCTGGTATTATCCTTCAGAAGAATTGGAGGGAACTAGGAAAGAAGCGATTGCTCTTTTAGACAAATATCCGGAGTATGCAGCTGCAATTCAATACTGTATGCTCTGCCTGACATACCCGGTTTTTGCTGACGTGTGCAAAATAATGGGAAAGCTTTATGAGTTCCAGGATGAGGTTACTAATCCAGCATTGAAGCAGAAACTTTATGACGACTGGGGCGAGCGTGGAACGTTGGAAGCAACAACTAGAAGAATTACATTGACGCTGAAGGAACTCGGGATTCTGAAGAATGAAGTGAAGACAAGGTATATACTTCATAAGATTACAATAGACAGT
>CAVKOQ010000139.1:0-5622 GCA_963657995.1 bacterium | reverse complement strand
CTGGACTTCACGGCTACAATTGCAGGCACTCGCACTCTCCTTGGGATAAAGGTCTCAAAAACCCTTGGTTAGACGAGAATGGCAAGCCTAGAGTAGACCCGCAGAAAAGCCGTGAGAAATACGAACAGCAACAGACACAGCGTGGCATGGAACGTTCCATTCGCCAAACGAAGCGTCAGCTCAATATGAAACAATCAGAGCTAGACTTACTTCCCGAGGGAGGTATAGAACGTGGGAAGGCGCAGGCCGAATATGACAAGCTGGCCTATAAGCTCCGCCAGAAGAATATGAAATACGGAGAGTATTGCGCAGATCATAATCTTACCCAGCAGGCAGACAGGGTTAAGGTAGCTGGATGGACTAAGGCAGAGAGCCAGAAAGCTAACGGAAGGGCTACGACATATAAAAATAATATGGGTACATTTTATGGAGCTTCATATCCTAGGAATTGGAAAAAGACAACGGAACAAACCCCGACAGCTGAGATTGTAAGGAGCGTAAATCCTAAATATAGCCCTTTAGGCATAGAGGGCGAGCCATATAGGCAGAATTGTCCGAATTGCGTGGTTGCTTATGTAATGCGCAAGGTGCATGGTTTTGATGTTGAAGCCTCGCCAGCAACAAAAGGTGGGAGTAAGTTTTTAAATAGACATCCCGAAGCGGCATGGGATGGTATAAAAGAAGTAATGCCATTTGACTCTAAAGATGGTATAATTGAGAAACTAAAAGGAACAGATGACGCAATATATGAACTTATTTATACAAAGGAATTGGGACTTGGTCATTGTATTGCGGTTGATGTTGAAGATGGTGTGATTAACTTTTGGGATGTGCAAAAGGGCACAAGGTTTGACGCATCTATGTTGAATTTGCCCGAGTATAAAGATATTAAGATGTGGCGAGTGGATAACATTGATGTTTCCCAGCGAGGTATTACGGCCTGTAAGGTAAGGAGTTAAGAGTAATGGATAAACTGTTGGAATTGGGAATGCAAGCTCTAAAAGACGAGATGGGTTATGACAATATGCTTTCTGCTGTTGATTTAGGGCAGGAAGTCGTGTTTTTCGGCGGAGAGAAGGATAATTATGGTGATTGCGGAATCGGTATCTCGATTAACAAAATCACATTACTTGCACAGGCATTTGATGAAAATGAAAACGAAAATTGGAAGCGCCTGCACGACGGAACACAGTTACAAATACCAGCCAAGTACCAATAACCCACATAACTAAAGCGATTAAGAAGCCTTCGGGCTTCTTTTTTTACGCCTAAAACGTGCACACAAATTTTGAGCGCTGTGGTGTTAGTATATTATTGTGATAGAAAAAATCACGTTTCCAGCTATGGATTAAATAGCGCTTCATTCGTTTTAGGTACTGACCTAATCAAAAACTTTTAAGAAAGAAGAGGAAAGAACATGAATGTAATTGAAAAGCTCAAGAAGCTGGGTGTTGAAGTAACACCTGAAATCGAAAAAGAACTCGGTGGCGACTACATCACCGTGCAGGAGCACGAGAAGAAGCTCGGCAAGGTAGAGGTTGAATGCGATCAGCTTCAGAAGGATTATGTCAGAGGCAGAGGTGCCTCTTGATGGTAGATACCTCTTCATCACCCCAACACTTCACGGCCTTATCCGCGACCTTGACACAACAAAGTCACGCGAGGTTATGGCCAATTTCGCTGGAGTCGTAGATGTCCCACAGACACGTGACCACATTGGTGTTCCACATTGGTGCCTGACCCCATTAAAAATTTACCATTTACGAAGCGTCTGCATATTTATTTTGGTTAAAGTTACATGTTGTAAATTTATGAGTAAGTGGCTATAATACGAATATGGATAATATATTGATAAAATTATGATAAAAATTGCAAGGAGGTTTTCATGATACAGATTAGACCAGTTTCAGATTTAAGAAATAAATTTCCTGATGTGGAAAAAGCAGTTGCATGTGGGGAACCGGTATATCTGACGAAAAACGGGTATGGTTCTATGGTAGTGCTCAGTCTGGAGGCATATTCAAGATTAACAGATGGTGTTGAGGCTGCTCTCGATGAGGCTGATAAGTTTGCAGGAGAAGACGGTAAAAGATATACGCATGAAGAGGTGTTCTCTAATCTGAGAAGGAGGATAAATGGCTAACACGAAATATAAACTACGATATCTGCCATTGTTCTATAATGATTTAGAGGAGAAGATTGTATATATCGCAGAAAAGTTGCATAATGAAAAGGCTGCGAATGATTTATTGGATGAGGTCGAGAAGGCAATATTGGAGCGTCAGCCTGTAGCAGAATCATTTGAACAATATCGTTCTCTTAGAGAACATCGCTATCCATATTACAGAATCTATGTAAAAAACTTTGTTATCTATTATGTTGTGATAGGTGATGAAGAAGATGAGAAGATTATGGAAGTAAGAAGATTTCTATATAACAGGCAGGATGCAATTTATTGGGTTTAGGATGAAGCTGGCATGCTCCATCTGCTGTTATAAGAAATTGTAAATTGTTTAGAGTAAACCGGAGTCAGCCGAAAAGCTGGCTCTTTTTTTTAGATTATTTTTTACAAGGCGCCTGACCCCATTGCATACGTACCCAGTGCCTAAAGCAGGGTGGATATACTATAGCGATATTTGGTATAAATATTGAAAAAATTGGCGTTTAGAATTTATTTAGAAAAAAGCACCTCTTTTATTTACATCTAACACTTATCATGGTGTAATGAAAAAGAGGTGTTTTTTTATGACAGTACGAAAGAGAATCTTTATCACCAATTTTATGATGGTCTTACTTTCCCTTTTGGCACTTTTGGCAATCGGAGGTGCCATGCTTGTTGTCTTTAAAGATCAGTTCCTGGGATGGTACAGTGATAATTCGCAGATCACGGAGGGCTATACGGCGGCGTATGAGCAGTTACAGAAGCACGGCGCAGAAGATACAGACTGGAAAAGCCTTTCTGATACTTTAAAGACCAGGGATTTTCGTCTGATCGTTGTGGATGAAAAGACAAATATTGTTTTTGAGAGTGCAAAACATAATGAGGAAGAAGCGGCGGAGACTTTGTATGATGCCACTTTTTCGGAAACCGAGATCTCTGGTTACCTGATCGAGGGGGTAACGATCCTTGCCAAAACACAGACGACGACAGAGGGAAGTTACAAGGTCTTTCTGGTCAGCAGCCGTAGTGATATATCAATCTTTGGCATGGACCGTAGTATGTTTGGAACCTTTATCCTGCTGTTTATCCTTGTTGGTATTGCCGTAATCGGTGTCATTCTCTGGATCAGTCAACTTTTGACCAAGCGTTTGACCGCAAAAATCATGGAACCTTTGGATCAGTTGAATGACGGCGCACTACGGGTCGCAGAGGGCAATCTTGACCGGGCAATCGCCTATGAAGGCATGGATGAATTTACCGATGTGTGTAACAGTTTTGATATGATGCAGATTCACCTCAAAGAACAGATTGAACAGAATGCAGCTTATGAGAAAGCCAGGATCGAGATGGTCAGTGGAATTTCCCATGATCTGCGCACGCCCCTTACCTCGATTAAGGGCTATGTCAAGGGCGTGCTGGATGGCATTGCAAATACAGAGGAAAAAAGACAGGAATATTTGCAGATCGCCTATCGCAAATCTTGCGATATGGATCGTCTGATTGAAAAACTCTTTTACTTCTCCAAGTTGGAGACGGGCAATATGCCAATGTATTTTGAGTGTGTGGACATAGGAGCCTTTCTGGAGCGTTATGCCGGGGAGAAGGCAGAGGAACTTGAAACCGGAAACATTCGTCTGCTATATTCCTACAGCAATATTTTAGGCGCACCCTGTAGTCTGGATCAAGATCAGATGCGTCGTGTATTGGACAATCTGCTAGACAATGCTTGCAAGTATGCCCAATCCGATCATCCACTGGTTCTGACACTGGGGGGGAAATTGGCCGTCGATGGCAAGGCAGTCCGTTTCTTTGTTAAAGATAACGGCCCGGGTTTGCCGGCAGAAAAAATCGAGCATGTTTTTGAGCAATTTTATCGTGGGGATGAAGCCAGAAATCAAGTCAGTGATGGCAGTGGCTTAGGCTTATATATGTGCCGTTATCTTGTGGAAAAACACGGTGGACGTATAGAGGCAAGCGGAGAGGATGGATTTTGTGTCACCATTACGCTTCCTATTGTGATGGCAAGTGATGAGGAGGAAAAAGATGATTGAGATTTTGTTGGCAGAGGATGACAAAGAGATCGCAAATCTGGAGCGGGACTACCTGACCATGAATGGCTATGAGGTCGATGTTGCCGTTGATGGCATGGAGGCAGAAGAAAAATTAAAGAGTTATGTCTATGATCTGTTGATACTTGATATCATGATGCCGGGCAAGAGTGGATATGATCTTTGCAGAGAATACCGGGATAAGATTGACATACCGATCCTTATGGTAACGGCAAAAACGGACTCGGTAGATAAGATCCGGGGATTGGGACTGGGGGCGGATGATTATATTGTCAAGCCTTTTG
Source organism: bacterium (assembly GCA_963657995.1). Lineage (GTDB taxonomy): Bacteria > Bacillota > Clostridia > Lachnospirales > Lachnospiraceae > Otoolea. The sequence continues at coordinate 1,108 of CAVKOQ010000139.1, read as the reverse complement.
ATCCCATGGAACTGGTCGCACGGGTGAAAGCCCATCTGGCACAGTATGAGCGCCTGACACAAAGGGCACAGGAAAATGTGAAAGAACCGGTTTTAAAGCAGCGGGAATATGATGCGAAAGACTATTTGCTCTGCATCGGCAATCTCAAAATCATGACCAAGAGTTGGAAGGTAATCAAGGAGGGTCAGGAGATCCATCTGCCAAACCGGGAATTTGAGTTGTTAAAATATCTGGCGATGAATCCAAACATCGTCTTTTCAAAGGAGCATTTGTTTGAGAGGATCTGGGGTTATGATTTTGTGTCGGACAGTGCGACGGTGATGGTGCATATCAATCGTATTCGTGAAAAGATCGAAGATGATCCAAGAAAACCGCAGATCATTGAGACGGTCTGGGGTGCGGGCTATCGTTTGAATCTCCCATCAGATGTTTAGAAATTGTTTAGAATAATAGAAAAGAAAGTTTAGAAGAAACCTCTTTGGTGTTAAAAATCTTTTTCTATACTTGTTTTTGCAAGAAAGAAAAGAAAACAACCAAGGAGGTTTTTTATGATTCAGACAAAAGGACTGGTAACTGGATCATCGGTAAAGAGAAAGGAATGAGGTGGTATCATGAGTAAAGTCATTACATTTGTAGTTCCCTGTTATAATTCCGCAGCCTATATGGAGCGGTGTGTAGATTCCCTTCTGCCGGGGGGTGGGGATGTGGAGATCCTGATCATTGATGATGGATCGACAGACGATACGGCAAGGATCGCAGACCAATATGCTGAGGAAAAACCGGAAAATGTCCGTGCTATCCACAAGGAAAACGGCGGTCATGGTTCTGCCATCAATATCGGTCTGGCGGAGGCGACCGGTAAATATTTCAAGGTGGTAGATTCTGATGACTGGCTGGAAGAAGAGGCCTACCGGCAGGTCTTAAGGCATTTAAAAGAGGCATTCGCAAGGGAAGAACCTGAGGATCTTCTGATCTGCAATTATACTTATAACCACTTTTTACAGGGAAGCAAAAAGACCGTTTGTTATGAAAATGTCCTGCCGCAACAGAGCCTTTTTAGCTGGCAGGAGATAGGACATTTTCATCCGTCACAGTATATGATCCGCAC
>CAVKOQ010000138.1:0-5718 GCA_963657995.1 bacterium | reverse complement strand
AGTCCTTCGCGCCGGTATTGTAGGGCGGGTCGATATAGATGCAGTCCACCTTGCCTGAATAGAGATACTCCAGAAGCTGCAGGGCATGGTAGTTGTCCGCCTCGATAAGTGTATGCCAAAGGTCACTGTCCGGTGCATTCTCCACACGGTCAATGGGTGTGAGGCAGGGAAAAATCGCCTCGCCGAACTCGGAGACGGTTACAAGCTCGTCCCTTGCAATCTCCTCTGTTTCACCGGAGACCTTGCTGCGACAGAGTGCCATATCCTTGTTTACCTTGATTACCGTATAGATCTCAGTGATTTTATTCACCTTTTTTGCAACTGTTCCGCCACGTTTTACAGGCACACCGTACAGAGGCGTACATTCGGGCATGTGTTCCTCAAACACGAGCCCGAATTTTTTATTCTGCGTCAGACGATTAATCTCCTCTCGCAGTCTTTCGCGAAGAGATGCATCCGCAATCTGCTCCAGCAATGTATCAATCGCAGCCATATCTTTGCTCCTTTATTCTTTGTTCTTAGCCCACGAAAAGCCGAAAAGTGTGTGATTTTCCGAAAGCTCCAGTACGACATTTCCGTCAGATTTCTCTATTTCCTCTTTATCCACCGCAATAAACACCTGTTTGCCGCAGCTGCGGTAAAGCGCGAGAATCTCGGCAAAATTATCCCGGCTGATGCTTTGCAGAACATTGCCGTCATGAATCAGCCCCGGAAGTGATGTGAGGGAGAGCAATGCCAGATCATACAGCACCATACTCTTGAATGCCGTGCCTTCGCTGGTGTTGCCCCTTGTGCCAAATGTGATTTCCTTATTGGCACTGATTGTAATTGTTGGAGCATTTTCCTCACCGCCGGTCACTGTGTCATTCAATTCTTTCATCTTGTCGTTTATCTGCCGCACAACATCATCTGTTGCGGCAATGCGCTCCGCAACGAGTGTTTCAAAGCGGTGCTCTGCCAGCATCCGTTCCTCCTGTTGCTCTTTTTCCTGCTGTAGTTCACAGTTTTCCTCCTCCAGCTTATCAATCTGCTTGGAAATACTGACGCACTGAGAGAGAACTCTTTTTGTAATTTCAGAAGCAACACCCGCGGAGCTGAGCTTTTCACTCAGCCGTGCGATTTCTCTATCGCAACTGGCGATCAGCGGATCAAGCCTTGCAATCTCTTCGTCGATTTCTTTTTGTAAAATCGCATGAAGCTGCTTGTGGAAGTTTTCGATTTGTGTAAGCTCCCGAATATTTACTGTTGGGAAAAATATCTTCAATTCTGCAAAATCCTCGGTTACAGGTGTATTGATGAAATTGAGATTCCCATTCTTTACGGCTTCTCTATGAGATTTCAGCTTGTCACGCTGACGACTCAGCGTACACAATTCCTTTTGCAGTCTGGCAACTGTCTCAAAGCTCTCGGTCTCGAGTCCCAACAAAGAGAGACTTGCCTTATCCTGCTCCAATAGCCCGGACAAGCGTCCTCTGAGAGAGCTAATTATCATTTCATTTTCTTCTATCTTTTCAAAAGTTTTCGGCTTTTGTTTGGTTTTCAGCCATTGGTCTTCCTTGATACCTGTTTCTTCTTCTGCCGCACGGATAGCTGAAAGCACATATCCTTTTCCAAACAGGCGAAGCAGAAAATCGGCGGCCTTATCGTCCTTTTCTCGTGGCTTTTCCAGATATGGGTATTTTTCGTAGGTGTTCTCTTTCCCGTAAATACGGAAAAACCGAGCGGTTATCTCATCAAAAGACACGCCCAGGCGATAGCTTTCAGCAAGAAATGTGCAGTAATCGCTGAGTGATAAACGCTCAATCATATGCCCGTTTTTGTCACAGCGGCTGACTTCCTTCGGTGTAGCCGTATTACGGGCAAAATAGTGATAGATTCCTTCAAACAAGAAGGTATAGCGAATCGTGTGGTCTTTCACATAATGCTTGATATCGCTACCGGGCAGGCAGTATCCATTCCCACCGAACGCAAAGTCAATCACCCGGAGAAAAGTAGATTTTCCAAGCGCATTGCTTCCGCCGATACTGCCGAGGACTATGTTAAGCCCCTGTCGAAAATCAATGGACTGAAATTCCTTTGCAAATTGATCACATTGAATCTGTACCAACATAGGAAATCATCCCCCTTTTCTCGTCAAGTTCTATTGCTCTGAGCGCGTACAGACAGTCTAATGCGCTGATGAAATCCCCAAGCGGGACATCCGAAAATTCTTTCTGTAAATTCGCCACCTGCATATCCTGCTGTTTCAGTATAGAGAGTATCCCCGGAAACAACACCAGCACGCTTCTGTTATAAGGTGTTGTTTTACTTGGCAATTTCATTGAACACCTCACACCTTTGCACGAAATAAGAAATCAGCAGTTCACAGGATTCAAAATGCTTTTGTCCGGTTTTTGCAAACAAGTACTTTGTCAAGGCACTGAAAATTTCACTTTGATTAGCGTTCGTATCATTCGCATCCTCAAATATACGGCGGATGCATTTTGAAAGAGTACGGACATTCACCTTGTTTTCTGCGGCAAGATTTTCAATACATGAATTTACGGCATCATACATTCCATCTGCGAGAAATCCGCGTATTTTTCTTTGCAAAAGATTGTCGGATACCTTTTCCTCTATTTTCAGTGGCGTATAGCTGAGATCTGCATTCTCCTGAAAAACATCCTGCAGCCGTTCAAGCAGTTCCCTTACCTCGCATTTCAGCCTTTCATTGGAAACTGCATCTCGTGTTTCGTGTCTGATTTGAAGAACTTCCTTTATTTCCGTCGCACGAGCTTTTGCAGAATCGGAATGTTCTACGGCTGCACTGCATTCAAAGCAGAGCAGCATCTCACTGTTATCAGTCAATTTCACAGAAGTGCAGTTATCTGCCGCCAAAGGCTTTCCGCACAATGGACAGCAGCCTTCCTGCTCGGCCATAAGATTTACAATGCCGGCATCCGCTGCTGTTTCCCGTATCTGTCGGATATTTTCGAGGCTGTAGGATTCTATGAATGTGATAGGTACATTAACGGAATCGAAAGATCGAATATAAGTATCTGTAATTTCCTTTATATATTCCTTCTGGTCGTGATTATCGGTGTACTTCGCAACATATAGAAACATTCCCGCAATCAAGTCGCAGAACACGAAGCTTTCACGTTTCAGAATGTCAACTTTCGTCAGATGATTAAGCAGTTCGATCTCAGTATCATCTGCAATTTGCATGTCTTCCCGAAGAATATCTTTGAATGCCAAAACAATATTTGTGCGTTTATTGGCATCCAACAGGGGAAGGATGGATGAGGAAAATCTGGAGGTAAGGGCATTGGAGGCATCATCCAAATACAATATCACATCCTGCGAAAGGTTATTCTTTCCACGAGCTAATGCCGCTGTCGCTACATCATCGGTTCGGATATCAAAATTAGCATTTACAGTGAGCAGCATTTCGCCAATCAACTGCTTTTGAGTTACGGAACGAGCCTTGCAGCGTACAAGTACGGATATATATGATCCAAAGCACAGTTTCTTCAAACATCCTCACCTCCTTCACTCAGGGCAACATTCTCATTCTACAAAATCGACGATATCGCCGACATTTACATTAAGTGCTTTGCAAATGCGTCCCAAAACATCAAGATTCACAGATTCACCGCGTCCCATTTTGGCAATCGTGGTGCCTGTAATGCCTGTTTTTGCCATAAGATCTTTTTTCTTCATGTTTCGATCTATCAGTGTTTTCCAAAGTTTGTTATAGCTGAAAGTCATTGTTTGCCTTCTTTCGGGTTGCACAGGATAACGCTGCTAATCATTACATATAGAATAACACAAAACCGCACATTTTTCAACGATTGTCGAATTAAATTACATTTTCGCGTATCTCAGGAGAGCCGCAGGAGAGTTGTAAGAAAGTCTCAGCCATGTAGATACAAGCACAAAAAGCCTATGATTTTATCAGAAGATTCAAAAGGGGAGAAATCGATATGAGTTTCAATGATTCAGGATAAAAGTTCTCTGTCATCCACAGAGTACACGATGAGTTCAATCAGAAAGGTTCAATATATAACTTCAGAAACCAGGACAGGCAATCTTGATTCTGCTGATGCAGAACGACGCATTGCAACTATAACCGAAAGGCGGTATAATAAAATGAAAAAAGACAACATTCATCGTTCCGGTTGCCGCGACATCTGGAATGCATTCATGTGTGAAGGTTCGCGGTACGGAGCATATGACATCCCATCTTGTCCAACCACTGCGCAAAATCTCCCTAATGCCATCGTAACATGGGAAGAAGCCAAGTTAATTTACAAGCGATGGCTCTCTTCCGGAAATGCGAATTTCCACGAGGATGCATTTGTATGCTGGTACATCGATGATTACAAATTCGATGGACCACGCGGCATTTGGCACGACAGCAAATTTGCGCTGAAAATTCTCCGTCATTTTGCTGGAGCAATCACCCCGGATTTTTCCACTAATCAGGATTTCCCAGAACCAATTAAAATTTACAACACCTATCGGATGCGTGCATTCGGATATTGGCTCGGAAGAAATGGAATTTCTGTAATCAACAATGTCCGTTGGGGCACGCAGGAAACTTATCGATATTGTTTTGCTGGCATTCCGAAAGTCAGCATTGTTGCAATTGGCACCTGCGGTGGAAATCCACGCAAGCACGAAGACCGTGAGCGATTTGAAAAGGGGCTCGACGAGCTTGTAAGAGTTCTCTGTCCACACACTATAATTGTATACGGTTCATCAAGCTATCCATGTTTCGACAAGTTAATCGAACAAGGGATAAAGATTGTCTCTTTCCCCAGTCAAACAGCCCAGGCGTTTGAAAGGAGGAAAAGACATGAGTAAAGGAGACTCTCATCTTTTTTCAAACACAAGCGGGGCAGGACGGGCACTCATTGATGAAGTGATAGCCAATGGTGAAAAGATTTCCCCCGATAAGGTTCTATTGATAACGAAAGATCCTTGGGGAAAAATTGTTTGGCTGGAAACTGGTAATTCATCTTCAGGTCTGCAACATGTTGTTGACAGACATGGACATGAATTTAACGGCTCCGGTATATCTAACGATAACATCCCCAACTATGTACTTGAAGCTGTTTATCAGGGCAATGTTGTCGGAACACAAGGAAAACGAAATCCCCGAACTGTTTATGAATTCATTTATAATGGTAAAACAAGACGGATTGCAGTTCAAGTGGGTAGCAATGGTTATATTGTAAGTGCAAATCCCAAAAGCATGGAGGGTAAATCATGATAAAAAAGATAAGATTGATGCTCGAATACAACACATACTGTATTTGGCTTTACAACGAAAAAAATGAAATTATTGACAATGACAATCCTCCGGAGTGGAGTGACGACAAAGAATTGACGGATGCGTTTATGGCAGTAAGCGACTTGTATGATACATTTTTTATCGACAACAAGCAGGAGTTTCGATATGTTGGCTGCAAGGATGAGAAAACCCTGCAGCAATTGAATGACGCTATTGCATATGCCGTTAAGATTTTGATGGACAAAAATAACGGAAAATATGAAATCGTAAACGATATCGAATTGCCATCTTTGGATGACGAACACATAAACGATAAATAACAAAAGTCAATTAGGTAAAATCATGTGCCCACCGATCTCATGAATCGATGGGCACTGTTCGTCTATGTTAATCTATCAGCCTTTATACCACTCCGAAGTGCCGCAAGGCATTCATGATGG
>CAVKOQ010000137.1:0-5898 GCA_963657995.1 bacterium | reverse complement strand
ACCGTATACTACTACGAAGATGATGCTGCTCCCGTTATTTACACATTTGTTCAAAAAATCTCTGTTGGAATTTATGATGGACTAGAAATTCAGATCAGTGAACTTCTGAAAGATTTTTGAATTTTAGATATGAAAAGAGTCTGCTTTGGCACATTCCCCGCCTAAATAAAGCTAAAACCCGTCATCTTCACATGTACACGTGAAGATGACGGGTTTAATATTCGTATCTATCTGATTAGTTTTCTTCAGACTCCTGGCTCTCCAGTGCTTTCATGCTAAGGCTGATCTTGCGATCTGCTTCGTTGAAATCAACAACCTTCGCACTGACAACCTGTCCTACGCTCAGTACATCTGATGGTTTGTCAACATGCTCTCTGGAAATCTGAGATACATGAAGAAGTGCATCTACACCTGGCTCCAGTTCAACAAATGCACCGAAGTCAGTCATACGTGCAACTTTACCCTCTACTACATTACCTACTGCATATTTCTCTACAGCATTTGCCCAAGGATTGCTCTCCGGGAACTTTAAGCTAAGTGCGATCTTCTCGCCATTGATATCTTTGATCAGAGCAGTTACCTTATCGCCAACCTTGAATACCTTCTTAGGATTCTCAACTCTGCCCCAAGACATCTCTGAAATATGAAGAAGTCCGTCTGCACCGCCTAAATCGATGAATGCACCAAAATCTGTTACATTCTTAACAACACCTTCTACAGTCTGACCAACTTCGATTTTCTCGAATAATTCTTTCTGCATAGCAGCTTTCTTTGCAAGCAGGATCTGCTTACGATCACCGATGATGCGGCTTCTTCTGCCATTCGGATTGAACTCGGTAACTACGAATTCGATCTCCTGACCTGCATACTTAGATAAATCTTTATCAAATGTATCAGAAACCATGCTTGCTGGGATGAATACTCTGGTTCCCTCAACCTCTACTACGAGGCCTTTCTCCATAACCTGTGTAACTTTCTCTGTAAGAACTTCTTTGTTCTCGAAAGCTTCTTTCAGACGTTTAAGGCCCTTATCAGCAGCCAATCTCTTGTAAGATAAGGATGCCATGCCCTCTCCGTCGTTTACTTTCAGAACTTTTGCTTCCAGCTCGTCTCCGACCTGAACTTTGGTTCTCAGATCTACGCCCGGCTCATTGGTAAATTCATTTCTTGTGATGATGCCTTCGGATTTGCTTCCGGCAATACTGAGAATGATCTCGTCTTCCTTGACACCGATAACCTGACCGGTAACAGCCTCTCCTGTACGTAATCTCTTGAATGATGATTCCTCAAACATTTGTTCAAAACTTAATTCTGACATTAGTATGAACCTCCTCGATAATTTGATTTGGGGTCGATGCCCCGGCTGTAATACCTACGCTGCGCACAGTACCTGCTATCTCAGGCTTGAAATCCTTCAGTGTCTGAATGTAGTAAGTGTGTTTACATTCCCTGCGGCAAATCTCATACAACTTTTGTGTGTTAGAACTGTTACTTCCTCCGATAACAATCATAACATCCACCTGTGAAGCTATCTGCCTCGCCTCAACCTGTCTCTCCTGTGTTGCATTGCAAATCGTATTTAAAACAAATATATCATAATACGTTTTTGAAATTTTTTCAACTAAATCTTGAAATTTATTGTAGTTAAATGTCGTCTGTGCAACAATAGATATCTTTTCATCTGGTGCAAGTCCTAAATTTTCAAATTCTTCCAATGACTCAATAGCCATGGTATTCTCATTTCCCCAGCCTTTTATACCTTCAACCTCAGGGTGATGCTCATTTCCCACGATGATAACTCGTCTTCCGGCCTCGCACTGTTCTGTTACTATTTTATGAATTTTCTTCACAAAAGGGCATGTTGCATCTACAATCTCAAGTCCGTTCTGTTCCAACAGCTCATAGACGTCCCTGCCTACACCGTGGGAGCGTATAACAACCACACCACCTTTCAGGTTTTTTAACTCTTCTCTTGAATTTATGACCTGTACACCCTTTTCTTCAAGATCCCGCACTACTTCTTCGTTGTGGATGATGGGACCGTAAGTATAGATCGGTTTCTTCCCTGTAGAAATCTGATCATATACCTTTTCAACCGCCCGCTTTACGCCAAAGCAAAAGCCTGCTGTCTTTGCCACTGTTATTTCCATGTTTCTAATCACCATTTCTTCTGTTTTTTATTATCTATTTTCTTAAAATCTCATGTGGTGCCTCTATTTCATTAGCCAAGGTATGTTCTGTTAATTCTGAAAGCAATTTCAGTTTCTTATTAATCAACGGACGCATCCAGTTCTTTCTGATTTCCTTCAATCTTCATATCCTATTCTCTCTAATATCCATTGGCATAAACCACACTGCTTTTGTTTTCCATCTGATTTTTTTCATTTTAACATGACATCCACTGATATGCAATATTAGCGTTCCATTTCGAATCTATTATAAACGCAAAAGCGGGCAAAGTTTTCTGCCTTTACCCGCTTGTTTTTTTACTGATTATCCGAAATGTAAACCGCAGCTTCCGTTCCAGCTGTCGTACCAAATACAACTGCCTCTGTAAGCTCATTTCCTGAAAGAACCTTATCGCCATCTACCGCCGCTTTCAAAATAGAACCTGCTGCATAGAGGCCATCTATTATCTCACCGCTATCTTTGTTAAGCAGCTCTGCGTTGTTGCTGACAACGAGTGCTGTGGCTTTTCCATCTGTCTCATAGACCTGTGCGTTTTCAAAAAACGGAATCAGTGATACATCTGTTGCCACCAGTGCAAGGCAATTAACTTCCTGATCTTTTCCATCTACGGACACCGTTATATGATCGAGAACACCTTCTTCATTGTATTCCACACTCTTGAGCTCTGCATTATATTCAATCGGGATTTTTAATTCCTCGATCTTACTGGTCAATGCTTTCTGTACAGCCTCGTTAAGATTGCCTTCTTTTGCCGGAAAGCTTCGTGATACAGATGAACCCTCTGACTGTGTCAAATCACCAAATTCAATGCTAAGAGTGTCTGAAAGCCAGTTTTTAGCATCCTCACTATTCTCTGCCACACATTCTGCCATATCTGAATTGTTTTTATTGTTTCCGGCAGCCAGGATATCAGACAAGTAGGTTTCAAAATCATCTGTTATATCAGCCTCAAACTGCTCATCCGTATCTGCCGCATTGATATATGCCGGCATCGATGCCATATCTGTGGCAAGTTCGTTACCAGAAGCCACTATCAGAATCTTCGACGGGTCTACGCCATCTGCCGCTGCCTGTATAGCTGCGATAAGGCCTGCACCATCGCTTCCAGCAACAACAAGCTGTGCATCCTGTGTATTTTCTTCTTTGGCAGCATCTGTTTCTGCCTTGCTTGCTGCAGTAGTTGCAGTACTTTCCGACGAACTACTATCTTTGCTTCCACATCCTGCAAGTGCTGCCGTTCCAAGAATCGCTGCCGCTGTCAAAATTCCTGCTCTTTTAACTGTATAAAATAATTTTCTCATAAGTGATTTCTCCTTTCCACATCGCATCAGATATCATGCAAATTTTATAAATGCGTAATATCTCCCACTCGTGGATTACAGTTTAACACAGAACCTTTGTTCAATCAATTAAGGTTTTTTTAATTTAAGCGGCATAAAAACGAAATATTACTTACAAAGTTCAGCAATAGCCTTGGCAAATATTTTTGCACTTGTCACAAGGTCACTTACATTGGCAAATTCGTCCGCTCCATGCATGCGGTTGTCAACTCCCGGCATGGATGCACCAAATGCCACTCCGTTTTTCAAATCATGCACATATGTACCACCACCGGTATAGCAGCATTCTCCTTTTTCACCGGTATAACACTCGTATGCACTTAAAAGTGTCTTTACAAACTCAGAATTACCATCAACATAATGAGGTTCGTGCAGTTTAGGAGCTTCAAGCTTCATACCAAATGATGCAAGTTTTGTCTCTACAGGCTTTAAAACATTCTCTTCATTTCCACCAATCGGAAAACGAGAGTCGAAATATGCTTCCATACGAGTCTCAGTCATAGTAAGCATGGTAAGTGCCATTGTCAGTGCGCCTGAATTCTCTGTCTGCATTGCCACACCTAAAGCCTTTCCCTCGGTGTCATTCCACGGAAAGCATTCTGTGAGACTGTGAATAAGTTTTGTCTGTTCGCACTGTGCAAATGGCAGGCTGTCGAGAAGCTTAAGTAAAGCTGTAAGTGCATTTTTTCCTTCCTCAGGTGTGGAAGCATGTGCACCCTCTCCAATTGCAATAATAGCTACCACATCTTCATCTGCGTGAATTTCAAACTCTACTTTTGTTTCTTTTGTGAGCTCATCTGCTGCTTTCTTTACGTCTTCTTCAGTAAGACCAGCAACGACTGCATGTGCCTTTCCCGGAACCACATTAATCTTTGTACCTGATTCTATCGATACGATTCTTTCTTTTCCGGTAGATAACTCAAATGAAGCTGTCACATGACCCGGAAATCTTCCTTTTTCGATATTTGTGACCGGAAATGATGAATCCGGTGAAAATGTCATGGGGGCCTCATCTTCTATCATATAATAATGTTCGATGTCGCTGCTTCCGCATTCCTCATCCGTTCCCAAAATAAGGCGAACATTTTTAGTTACCGGGATCCCAAGCTCCTTTACGGCACGCATCGCATAAAGTGCTGCAACCGCAGGTCCTTTATCATCTGCAGTTCCACGGCCAAAAATTTTGCCATCTATAACCACAGGCTCATATGGCTTTGTAACTGTCCATCCCTCACCAGCCGGTACAACATCAAGATGTGCAAGAATATCTAACTGACGTTCACCATCATTTAAATCTGCCGTTCCTACGTAATTGTCGTAATTGCGGATCGAAAAGCCATAATTTTCCGCCATCTTAAGTGCCTGTGCTAATGCATGGCTTGGCCCTTCACCAAAAGGATTACCCTCCTGATATGCTGAACGCTCACTGTTTATACGACACAATGTGCAAATATCATCGAGCATCTCCTGCTTATGTTCCTCAATATACTTGTCTATTTTTTCTTTGTACATAAATTCATCGCCTCATTTTCTTAATCTTGTCAACAGGCAGGTTCTTCCATTTCAGGAAAAACACCTGCCTGCAATAAATTACATTATTTGGATAAAATTCCTGCCAATACCTGATTGACTACCTTTCCATCTGCCTTACCTTTTACCTTTGGCATCAGGACTTTCATGATTTTGCCCTTATCTGACGGTGCAGGACTTTCGATTCCAAGTTCTGCAAGAACAGCATTTATCACTTCAGCAATCTGCTCTTCGGTCAAATCTTCCGGTGCAAACTCCTGGTAGACTGAAAGTCTGGCCTGTGCCTCCTCACGGATATCAGTGCGATCCGCCGGAGCCAGCTCAAGGGTCTCTTTTGTCTGCTTGATCTCTTTCTTTACAACAGCATCAGCCTCTTCCTCAGTCAGAGGTGAACGCTTGTCAATCTCCGCATTCTTAAGAGATGATAACAGCATTGATAATGAATCTTTTCTTGCCTTGTCTTTTGCTTTCATAGCTTCTACCATGGCTGCACGTACTACGTCTACTCTGCTCATTTGAAATGTCTCCTTTTCTTTTTTCTATGTTTTTCGCCATGCCCAGTGGTGTAAAACCTGCGGTTTTACACCACTGTCCGGCTGCGCCGTATAGCAGAAATCCCCGTTTCGGCGCCTGAAAAATAAATTTTCCATTCGTTGAAACGGTGCTTTCCGCTGCATGGCTTTAGCTACGCCCAAATTCACTTAATTTCAGTTTCGGATTTCTCTCTTCTACCATTCCAACACTCCAGCTGTTGATAAACAGAAGAAGTGGATTATCCTTAAGATCCTTGATTCGTTTCATATCGGATGTTCCCTGAATCTTCGCCACATCTATCTCA
>CAVKOQ010000136.1:0-6021 GCA_963657995.1 bacterium | reverse complement strand
CCACCCCTCAAGAATGAGGGGCAGGGGAGTTGAATAGGCGAAGCCTATTTTTTACAAATTTACTTTATCAAAACTATCTTCCAGATATTTGTCCAGTTTTTTCTTAAGTTCCTGATTCTCCTCGTTCTCAAGCAGAGGATCTTTTTCTGTCAATTTATTAACCTCATCCGAAACACTCTTCAAGACATCTGCATCGGCAAAAATATCTGCCAGTCTGAATTCCAGATCTCCGCTCTGACGAACACCGAAGAGATCTCCCGGACCTCTAAGCTTTAAATCCTCTGAGGCAATATAAAAGCCGTCATTGGACTTATTAAGAATCTCCAGACGCTTTCCGGCATCTTTTTCACCGGAAGCATTTACCATAATACAGTAAGACTGGTCTTTTCCTCGTCCAACGCGCCCACGGAGCTGATGAAGCTGTGCCAGGCCAAAACGCTCAGCATTTTCAATCATCATGACTGTGGCGTTAGGAACGTTTATGCCGACCTCGATGACAGTCGTAGATACGAGCACCTGAATATTATTTTCAGCAAATGCTTCCATAATAGTATTCTTCTCTTTTCCCTTCATCTTGCCATGAAGATATTCCACTCTAATCGTTGGTGAAAGTGCCTGTCTAAGTTTATCCGTATAATCTATGACATTTTCTGCTTCAAGCATCTCGCTAGCCTCAACCATCGGACAGATAACATATGCCTGACGGCCGGCATTAACCTCTTTTTCTATGAATCTATATGCATTGGGCCTGAATTCACTGTTTACAACACAATTTTTAATAGGCTGCCTGTTAGCTGGGAGTTCATCAATGATCGAAATATCAAGGTCTCCATATAAAATAATCGCGAGAGTCCGCGGTATAGGTGTCGCACTCATGACAAGAACATGAGGCTCTCCACCTTTCCTGCTTAACATCTCACGCTGTGCAACTCCAAAACGATGTTGTTCATCCGTTATAACCAGAGCCAGATTATCATATATAACCTTCTCCTGAATAAGTGCATGTGTGCCGATCACGATATCAGCCTCATGATTTTCGATTTTTTCTCTGGCTATCCGCTTTTCTTTTGCAGTCATAGATCCTGTCAGTAAAATCGGCTGGTAGCTGATTCCAAGAGATGCAAACAGCTCAGTCATTGACTCAAAATGCTGTCTCGCCAGTACTTCTGTAGGCACCATAAGTGCCCCCTGATAGCCATTGTAAGCAGCCTGAAGAAGTGCCATGAGCGCAACAATAGTCTTTCCAGATCCTACATCTCCCTGTATCAGTCTGTTCATGATATGTCCGCCTGATAAATCAGCATATATTTCACGAAGGACTTTCTTTTGAGCCCCTGTCAATGAGTATGTAAATTTCTCATCTAAAGATGCAATCTCACTTGAAATAGTAAATACGTATTCGCTCTGCTTATCTTCTTTTTTATCTTTTAAAAGACGCACTGACATAAGAAACATGAAAAACTCATCAAATACCAGACGTTTTCGTGAAAACATCAATTCTTCACGATTAGTCGGAAAATGTATATGCTCAAGTGCGTAATTAATCTCCGCCAATCCGTACTTTTCACGAAGTCCATCCGGCAGATACTCCCGTTCCATAGAACGGATAGAGAGTGCTTCTGTCACAGCCTTTGCAATCATCTTATTGCCAAGTCCCTTCGTCTGACCATAGATCGGCTGCATGGATGACACTACCTTAGAATACTGCTCGGGACTATAGATCTCCGGCTGTTCCATCGTAAGGCGTCCTCTTTTTTTTACGACGCGTCCGCGAAATATAAATCTCTCGCCTGCCTTAAGGACTCCTCTAAGATACGGCATGTTGTACCATACAAGTGCAAGCATGCCGCCGCTGTCCCTGATTCCTGCTGTAGTAACCTGTAATTTAGTTCCATATCTCACTACATCTGCTGTCTTTGACAGTATACCGCTAACTGCAAAGACAGCATCTTCTTTTAATTCATTTATAGGCTGAGGTTCTTTAAATTCATCATATGCACGTGGATAATAGTGTAAAATATCATCCAGTGTCTCCACGCCTATCTTCTGAAATAACTTTGCTGTCTTTTCTCCTATACCCTTGACAGCTGTTATATTCTTCTCTTCCATCTATTTATTCTACAGATATCATATAATAGTAGATCGGCTGTCCGCCATTCTGGCACTCAAATTCACAGGATGTAAATTCTTCCCTTGCTTTCTCACAGAATTTCTCAGCATCTTCTTCATTCACATCAGCACCATAGTAAATCGTCACAAGTTCTGATTCATCATCGACCATCTTACGAAGTGATTCCATAGCAGTCTCTTCAATATCCTTGCCGACAGCCAGCATACCGTTATCGCCGATTCCCATGATATCGCCTTCTGTGATCTCAAGACCATCTATCGATGTATTGCGGACTGCATAGGTAACCTGACCGGTCTTTACACGACTCATCTCCTCAGTCATCTGTTCCATATTTTCTTCAGCAGTCAGGTCCGGTGCAAAATTGATAAGTGCTGTGATACCCTGCGGAACCGTCTTTGACGGAACCACATATACCTTGGTATCCTCAGAAAGACTTCTCGCCTGCTCAGCAGCAAGAATAATATTCTTGTTGTTTGGCAGAATATAAACAATATCAGCGTTTACTTTCTCGATTGCCTCTAACATATCCTCTGTGCTAGGATTCATCGTCTGGCCACCCTCGATGATATAATCAGCACCAATCCCCTTAAAGATCTCAGAAAGTCCATCTCCGACAGATACAGCTATAAATCCGTACTCTTTGCGAGGCTGTTTTGTCTTAGCTTTAGCTTCTTCCTCTTCTTTTTGCTTAGCAGCCAGCTTTTCAGAATCTTTGATAAGTTTCTCCTGATGTTCCTCGCGCATATTGTCAATTTTTATACGTGAAAGTGAGCCATATGTGAGTGCCTTCTGAATAGCCAGACCCGGATCGTTGGTATGAACATGGATCTTAACAATATCATCATCTGCAACAACCACAAGTGAATCACCTATCGTACTCAGATAATCTTTTAATTCCTGCTCTGTCTTCTCGTCTGCTGTCTTTTCAGCATTGATAATAAATTCCGTACAATATCCAAATTTAATATCTGCCGTTTCTGTACTGCCAACGCCTGTATTGGAAGCTGCTGCAGCTTTACTTACAGATGTGGCTGGCGTGACTGCCGCATCAATATCGACAACCTTGCCTTTTAATCCCTCAATACAGCCCTTAATAACCTGAATAAGTCCCTGACCGCCCGAATCTACAACACCGGCTTCTTTAAGTACCGGAAGCATCTCTGGTGTCTGGCTAAGCACATACTCGCCATGCTCTAACACCTTTTCTGCAAATTCGATAATATCCTCGATCTGCGGTGACAGTTCTGCCGCTTTGTCAGCAATTCCCTTAGCAACAGTTAAAATAGTACCTTCCTTGGGTTTCATAACTGCCTTATATGCAGTCTCTGTTGCACGGTTAAATGCATTGGAAAGAACACTCGTAGTGATAACATCCACAGTCTTTATCTCTTTGGTAAATCCGCGAAAGAGCTGTGAAAGAATAACACCAGAATTGCCTCGTGCGCCTCGCAGTGAACCGGAGGAAATTGCTCTTGCAAGTGACTCCATTGTAGGATTTTCAACTGCTGCCACTTCTCTGGCGGCTGACAAAATCGTCATCGTCATATTAGTGCCTGTATCTCCATCCGGAACCGGAAATACATTCAGCTCATTGATCCATTCCTTGTTGGCCTCCAGGCCCTTCGCTCCAGCCAGAAATGCTTTTTTAAGCATCCCCGCATCTATAAATTTCATGCCCACAGGGTTTGTTCCTCCTTAATCTATCACTCTTACTCCTTCAACATAAATGTTGATCTTTTCAACAGTCATGCCGGTAAATTCTTCGACTTTATATTTTACACTTTCTATCAGGTTATCCGCTACCGTAGAAATGCTGACTCCATATGCCACAATCACGTGGAAATCGATACTAAGTGCATTGTCCCTTATAGTCACGTTTATGCCATGCGTCAGACTCTCTCTTTTCAACAGTCTGACAAGACCATCCTTCATGCTGACAGCCGCCATGCCAACTATACCAAAGCATTCTACCGCTGTCGTTCCGGCGTACATAGCAATTACTTCCGGATCGATCTGGATCGAACCCATTTTATTGTCGATGCGTCCTTTCATATTTGACAGCCTCCGTTTCTTTAAAAAATTAAATTAAAATATTAATGTCGAGTTCACAAACTACAGGTATAGTATACACTACCATTGATAAAAAGGAAATAGAAAATAGACATCTGTCTAAAACTTTTTTTGATTTTTTTGTTTTTTTGCTTGCATATTTTTCTATTTTCTGGTATCATACCCTTGTTATGGATTTTAATAGGAAGTCCAATGATCGGTAAGGAGGTGCTACGATGGCTAAGTGTGCAATCTGTGAGAAAGCTGCTCATTTCGGTAATGCAGTGAGTCATTCACATAGAAGATCTAACAAAATGTGGAAAGCTAATGTTAAGTCTGTTAAGGTTAAAACTAACGGCGGAGCTCAGAAGATGTATGTATGTACTTCTTGCTTAAGATCCGGTTTAGTTGAAAGAGCCTAAATCGAATTTAATTAGCCTCAGGCATCTGCCTGAGGCTTTTTTCTTTTTATTTTTATCTACATAAGCGGTGCCAGTATCCTCAGTGCCTTTCCGGCAAACTTCTTTATAAAAGGATACTCTCGGCAATTTTCAAGTGTTATCTTCTCACATTTTTCAAGTGTCTTTTGAAAATCTTTCTCTACATCCATAACCACCGCATTGCGGTAAAAATAAGCTGCACATTCAAAATGCAGGTATAAGCTTCTGAAATCAAGATTTATCGTTCCGACTACCGCTTTCTCATCATCACTAGTAAACATCTTTGCATGTACAAATCCAGGTGTATACTCATAGATCTGTACTCCGGCTCTTATAAGCTCTTCATAATAGCTGCGTGCCAGCAGATATGCGTATAATTTGTCGGGTATATGAGGCATGATAATGATTACCTCAACACCGCGTTTTGCCGCAAACTTAAGTGAATACAAAGTTATATCATCCAGAATCAGATATGGCGTAGTGATATGCACATATCTTCGTGACCGTCCCAAAATATCCAGATAGACTGATTCTCCGACATTTTCCCCATCAAGTGGGCTGTCGGCATATGGCATCACAAATCCACCATATTTCATCCCATCAGTCATGCGAAAACCTGCAGGGCATAAGAAGTTTCTGTAGTTCTCCACTTCTTTTTCCGTCACATCCCACAACTGAAGAAACATCATGGTAAAACTGTTTACAGCCTGTCCCTTTATCATGACAGCGGTATCTTTCCAATGTCCGTAACGTTCTTTGCGGTTTATGTATTCGTCTGCAAGGTTCACTCCACCTGTAAATGCTGTATGACCGTCTATTACACATATTTTGCGGTGATCACGGTTATTCTGGTAGCTTGATAATGCCGGACGAACCGGTCCGAAGATCTTGCACTTGATCCCTAATTTTTGAATCTTATTTTCATATCCGTATGGCAATGTAAAAAGATTTCCCATGCCATCATACATGAAACGAACCTCAATTCCTTCTTTGGCTTTCATCTCAAGTACTTTTAAAATTTCATTCCACATAGTACCGTGCTCTACAATGAAATATTCCAAAAAAATGAATTTTTCGGCCTTTTTCAACTCTTCCAGCAATACAGGAAACATTTCATCTCCTAATGCGAAATATCTGACTGCTGAATTCTCATATACCGGATAATGGCCATAGATGTTCATGTATCTGACAAGGCTGCCTCCGCTGGCACTGATGCTTTCATAATGTGCCAGTGCCTCCGGTTCCTGCATAAGATACGGGTGCAGCTTTGTACCAATCTCTTCTATTCTTCTGTTAATACGTCTAGTACCTGGCTGAAGTGTCAAAAAAAGATAAAAAAGCGTTCCAAACACCGGGAATACCAGAATCGGCACAACCCATGACAGTTTGACTGTGCTGTTA
>CAVKOQ010000135.1:0-6044 GCA_963657995.1 bacterium | reverse complement strand
ATTATATGCACCACAGTCATTTTCATCAGCATCGTAATAAGTCACTTCCGGCCGTTCTTTGAGCTCAAGCATTTCACCGATCTTATTGGATAGAGCATCAATCATCTCCATCTTTTCATCTTCTTCTAAATACTGCCATTCGATGTCTTTGATATCTTGAAGCAATTTGATAATATCGTCGTCAATGTTAAGATCAAAATCAAATTCTTCCTCAGACCGGGCGAAGACATCATACAAAAGCGCATCGTTGGACTCCGTGTTGTCAATCTCATCATTGAAGAGCCCTTCCCAGTAGTCATCCGCTGCCTCTTTAGACATTTCTTCCTGTGGCTTGATTTCCTTAAATGATTCTATATTCTCAGGATTTACCTTCTGCACTTCTGAGGATATTTCTTCAAGCTTAATCATAGGCAATTTCCCTCAGCTCACGCTAAATATTTCTTTTTCCATGCCTTCTTATACTGATAAGTCCCAGAAGAAAGATCTGTATAATCAAAATCAGTATGCATGTTGCCGTCTGAATCAATGACCATTGTCATATTGCTCCACAATTCACCCTTAATCTTATCTCTTTCATGCGCCACAATCTGATCTATCTTTTTGAAGGCAGAGAATAAGGTTTCTTCCGAAATAGTCGGAATGTCAAAACATTTTACATACTTCTTGCCATCGCTATAGAAAAACGAGAAAGAATATGAATCTTCGCCGTATTCCAGATAGACAACAAGCTTATCCCAATCTTCTGGCAATAATGGAGCTATTGTATTAAACACAGTTTGGTACACTTTTTCGTTCATCATATCAATCACCACTCCTGTTCTTAAAAATGACCACATCCTTTTCGCCGTCAATACTGTAGGTCACTCGGAATTCCGATGGACGTGAAGCATCGTCCTCATAAACTGGCTCAACTTTCAACCGTACATCCGCTCCATCATTCACTGCCTCTGCAAGTGTATCTTCAAGTTTTGCATAATCGCCCTTATTGAGCTTTCCCTCCATTGGGACAAGATTTTCTAACTCTCCGCTTCCATTAAAACGATCTGCAATCAAATGACCTCTGTCATCGGTACTTTTCATTTCTCCATGTGCCACAGTATCACGAGAATCTGGCATTTCGCTTCTGCCTTTATGATCCTTTACTTGTAGCTTGCCCTCAGCACTTATAACACGCCCATTATCGTCTGTTTCGTAACTGTAGCCGTTTCGCTCAAACTTGGTGTTTGGCTCTAGCATGTCTCCCTCGCGATACTTCGTCCCGTTATCATCGAAATATTGCTTCGGCTCTCCATCAAAAACTCCATCCCAGTATTTGTTGGCATCGTTGACACTCATGCCAGATTCAGGCTTTATATCTTGATAACCTGACATTTCAGAACTTTGTGTTTCTTTTACCTCGTTTTTTGAAACTTCACCAAACATTACAAAACGCCCCCTTTCGCCTGATATACCTCTGTGAATCGACAATATAAATCATTGTACGATTCGTCACGGGTTGTTTTCTCGTAGATAAGAAGTGCAAGTGCCAGATTGATCTGCTTCTTGGAATAATCCTTTATGGACGGCTGCAAAGCATTTACAACCGAATTTGCCCATTCAGTCAGATCGCTGCATTTTTTCGAGGAATCAATGGCTCTTTCAGCAGACAGGAAGTCATACATCATCTTACGAAGCGAACTGATAGCATTATCCTTGTTTGATTCGATATACTCCATGAAGTCTATCTTTATGGTAGAGTCAAGCTTCGATCTAATAATCAAATGGCGAAGTTTTTGAATATCCGCCTTATTGTCTTTCCGGAATATCTCGTTGTTCATAATACATTCCAAAAGAGATTCAGATATCTCCTTCGTTTCCTGCTCCCGAAAAATATCATCCTCCGGAGAATACTCAAAAACACTTCCATTTGTCTTGAACTCGTCAACTTTACAGAGAATTGGCTGAATCCATTCATTTTGGTATATTGCAGCCACACCGCAAGGCAACTTGGCCAGCTCAGTAATCTGGTCATCGTTCAGATTTGCTGCACGGCCAACAAGTTCTCTGTCACTCTGATCTGGAAGCCGCATGATGATTTTCGTGTTTGTGTTTCGAATAGCAGACATGTCAAGCAATCCCGGTGCCTGATCTACAATAATGAAGCCTTCTCCATAAGTGCGCATCTCAGCAATCGCATTAGAAATCATCTCCACGCTCTTACCAGTCAGATTTGAACCCTCCGATGATTGTTCAAAAGAGGTTCTCCTAAGGATATTATGAGCTTCTTCCAGGACGGTGATGTGTCGTAAATCTGTATTCATTTTTGATCTGTCTGTCATCCGATGCTCTTGCAGCTTTAAGACAAGCATCCCCATAATGAGCGCCTTTGTTTCCGTTGATCCGACGCGGCTTAAATCTACAATCACATTCTCTTCAAATAACTTTTCCGGTTCAATTTCATCAACGGTAAAAATCATTCCGTTAATACCGTTTGTCAAGGATTCAAGTCTCGTCAGCAGTGAGCCTTTGTATGCGCCTTTGTTCTCGGCATCGTACTCACTTGAATCAATAATAGTCTTGATATTCTGCGCCACATCAGCAAATGTAGGATAAATTGCTTCGCCATATTTATTGATTGATTTCATCAAATCCCATCCGCAATCCAGATAAGATTTCTCAATCGCATTCTTTAATACAGCGGGCATGGCTGCATACATCGGCCAACATACATTAAATATCTCAACCAGACGATCCAGATGCTCAAAAATATGTATTCCTTGAGGAAAGCTGAACGGATTCAGCCTCAAAAGCTGACTTAAATATGGATTTGTTCCATATACCGTCACATCAGGCTCATTTCCGAATACATGTTTATATTCGCCCTTGGCTGGCTCAACAACAAGAAACTTCGTGTCCTGTTCTAACGCTTCATTCAATATCTGATAGACCGTATTGCTTTTACCGGAGCCAGTGCTTCCGGTAACAAAAGTATGCGAGCAAAGAGATTTTTTCGTAAGCTGTACCATTGTATTCTCGGTGCGGTTCATATGATAAATATTACCGATACGCAAGGTACAAGCATCTTTCTTATTGGCTGCATAGCTTACAACATTTCTGCCAAATTCCGCACATTCCACCACCGGAAGTCCCGCAACAGATTTTTGAGGGAAGTTCAAAGAATACGCCAGTTCTTTTCCTGAAAGGCTTGTTGCAGCGGTTATTACTGCCGGATAAGCATTGAACTCTGCGTCTTCTGCTGTAAGTGCCGGGCTTAAGCCAAACAAAGGATGTCGCAATTCTCTCAGATAAGAACAGATTTCTTCCGCATCATCGCTCTCTTTGCCCATATCTCCTCGCCAAAGATTCACCGCGGTCTGAGACATATAGGACTGTTCACCTTGTGTAAGTGCCAGATAGGAATGTGCCACATTATTTGCCACATTCTGGTCTTCGCTAAGCACGTAAGCAGCGAAATCCCACATTCCAAGTGCGGTACTCTGTTCAAAGCGCTTCATCTGCTGTTCAAGAATCTCCAGAGTATGCTTGATGTTATAATTCGTAAACGACTGTGTAATACCTTCATTCTTTCCAACGGTAGCAGTTACATTGGAAGAACGCGCGAAGTTTGCCCCAAAATTTCCGCCAAAGTTCACGCCCTTATATACGCCCTGCGCTGTAGATACTGATTTAGAAACAGCATGGCCAAGCGTATTCGCAATAGTTTTTCCAACAGAATTAGCAACAGCTCTTCCGGTAGAGCTTGTGACGGCTTTTCCGACTGTCTCTGCAACCGAATGGCCAGTTGACTTTCCAACCGTATCAGTAACCGTTTTTGCTGTGCCTTCTGTCAAAGTGTCTGATATGCTTGTACCTGTTGTATCAGAGGTTCCTGACTGCCAAGTATGGTTATAAGTTGCATTTGCATTTGCTACGCCCGGTATACCTGCTCCTGCTGAACCCCCCGCAGCATCCGAGTTGCTAGACGAATCCGCATGGCTTTCATTGCTTCCCGTACCATGAGACTGACTGCTGTTTTGTGTATCAGCTGTCGAAGTTCCAGTGGAACTTCCAGTTGAATCGGTTTCTGTATTTGAAGAAGAATCCGTCGTAGAAGTTCCGGTTGAATCCGTTGTTGAGGATCCCGTAGAGTCACTTTCCGAGCTTCCAGTCGAATCTGTTGTGCCGGAAGTATTTGTCACAGAAGAATTCTGCCCCTGTTGTATGCCTGCACTAACTCCTGCATTGAGTCCGAAAGTTGCCATGGCGTTCGTTCCGGAAGACTCCGTATATACAAAGTTTGTCTGCCATCCAGCATACGGAGCCAGTGCTGAATAAAGCTCCGCTAAATGCAATTTTCTGTTTTCAACATCGTTGATGGGCGTTGCCAAGAGAATTATTGTATACTCTTTATCTCTGGTATCCGGTACAATTCCGTCGAGAAGCTTTTCTATCGTCTGGCTTATAAATTTCTCTGACTTCTCGCCTGGAATATTTGATGCGCTGGCAACAGAATATGGAAGGCTATTCTTCAGGCACGGCAAAATACCGGTGCCGTTTTTGTCGTTCCACTCTGCACCGGGGAAGTTTCCCCTTATTGCTTCTGCAAGCCGTTTTCTGTAGTTCTCAATATCAACATTGTCGTCCGCATTGTCAGTATTCACTACCGCAAGAAAGACATTTGTTGCATCACAAGTTCTGTTGAAAACAAGCGCAATATTACAGCTTTCGTCTGACAGCACCTGATAAACATTGACCAGCTTCTCAAGACTATTTTCTTTCTTGTCCGTTACCCATTTTGTGATATTGAAAAACCGAATGTTATGCGAAGCATGAAAAGCGCCATCATATTCAATTTCTCTTTTCACAGGGACATACATATCGTGGATATGCTGAAGATATTCGTTGTATATCTCAATGCTGCTTGCAGCCAGCAGACGCCTGGTCAATTCCTCTGCAGATGAATCATCCATACTCGGAACCTGACTAAGGTACTGCTCCCGTTGCTCCTGCACCTCACGTAGTTGTTCAGGGCTTAGCACAGCCAGTTTTGCAACTGTATCAGCCGCTTTCCCGCCGGCCTTCTTAATAATGCTCTTTATTCCCATATTCCTTTTCCTCCCGTCGAAAATGGAGCTGATTATTCATCAGGTCATTTCCCAATCCATCATGGAGCAAAGCTTTTCTCTGTATTCGCCCAGCTTCTTTTTTCTTTGTTCCCATGCTGAAATCTGGTCAGTCATGAGCTGAATTTGCCTTGCCTGCTTGGATAGTTCCGGACTGTATTTGACAATATTGTTATATATTTCGTCCAACAAACTCTGAATCCATGCGTGAGCACTTTCGCGATGGCTTTCCTCTATGGTCTTATAGCGACTATCGATGCCTAATGCAAATGTCGTATTATATGTTCTTGATAACTTGGCCACATTCAAGTGATTCGACTGCCAGAAAACGAACTCTCCCAATTTAATGCGATATTCAAAATTCTTTTTGTCGAAAATTTCCTCTGTGGCAGTTTCAACAAAAGTCAGTTCCTGGTATGTAATGATTATCTTCTCCAGTTCTTCGCGTCTTTCGTCCGTCAGCACATCTGACCCGGTCACAATCCTAGCCAAAATCAATCTCAGATTCTCCGTTTTTTCTGTCCAATATGCTTGTGATTTCTGATCCAGAAGAGTATGAGTGCTTTCAAGACGTTTCGTAAAGTCTGACGCTACGTTTTCCAACAGCCGATCAGCTGCTGCCTTGTCAACCTGATGACGTACATCATTCTTGGCCATATACGCATCTTTTGCTGCAGTCGCATCGCTGACCATTCCGCTGGCCACGCTTCTCAATGTATCAAAACTGAGCTTTTGAGAAGCATTGCTGAAACGATCTCGCAAATTATTTCCGATATCTGAAAACGCTTTTTTCACATCCTCTTCGTGCTTATCAAAGCCTAATTCAGATTCAAACTCTTTCGTCAGCTGATCAACATGTGCACTCAATTCTTCTTCCGAAAGTACATCCTCCTTGCCTGCAAGATATGTAGTCATCTGGGGTGCATATCCATCATCGTATAC
>CAVKOQ010000134.1:0-6049 GCA_963657995.1 bacterium | reverse complement strand
AATAAAACCCGTCAGGTACGAGAGTATCTGACGGGTTTTTAAACTATTTAGTGCGAGATTCATAATCTTTAAGACTTGCAAGTGCCTCTTTTGACATAGGAATCAGGGCTATCAGGTTAAAAATGGTCATCAGTCCGACACCTACATCTCCTAAATCCCAGACAAATGTATAAGCGGTCATTCCACCTACATACATCATGATCAATGCAAGGATCTTATATGCGGTCTGGGCAAACCAGCTGTCGCCAAAAAGATAACTCACATTAGATCTGGCATAGAAAAGAATTCCGATAAATGTGGTAAAACTGAAAAGCCATAATATTATCGCTATAAATATGACTCCAAGTTTTCCAAAATGCCAGCTCATAGCTGCCTGCAAAAGATCCATTCCTTCAAGACCTGCAATGTGTTCTGTCGGTGCAAGAAGCATAATCATCGCTGTACAGGTGCAAAGAATCGTGTCGATGAAAACACCCATAGCCTGCATGAGCCCTACCTTTGCAGGATGAGTTGTCTCTGCCGTTGCAGCCGCACATGGTGCGGATCCGCTTCCTGCTTCATTTGAAAAAAGGCCTCGCTTGACACCATTCATGAGCACTGCACCAAATCCTCCGGCTGCTACCTGACGCATACCAAGTGCTTCTTCAAGGACTCTGGAAAGTACTTCCGGTAGCTGTCGACAATTCACTATAATTAAATACAGTGTCAAAACAATATATATACCGGCCATAACCGGAACCATCACGTCGAGAACCTTGACAGATGCATTTTTTCTAAGAACTATAACCGCGGCAAGAATTACCAAAAATAGGCAGGTATAAAATGGCGGAATTCCAAATGCATTTTTAAATGACGATGTAACCGAGTTGCTGATAACCTGACTTATACCGCACCAACAGATGAGACCTGAGAGTGCAAATAATATTGAAAGTAGCGTTTTTTTAGGAATGTTTTTGCCCTGCTTACTTTTCTTAGCTGTGATCCAGTCGTGAATGTAGTATGCCGGACCACCTCTATAACCTCCATATAGCGGATCTGGCTGCTTGTGCAGCTGTGCAAGTGTTGCCTCAACAAAAGCAGTAGCGGATCCTAAAAGTGCGGTAACCCACATCCAGAACAGGGCACCGGCGCCGCCTGCAGACAGTGCAGCGACAATTCCGACCAAATTCCCCATTCCGACTCGGGTTGCGGTAGAGACGATCAATGCCTGAAGTGCAGAAATATTTCCGTTTTTATGATTTGAATGTTCATTTTTCTCAAGAAGTTCATGGAGCATGTCCGGTAGCATCCTAAACTGCATAAAACGCGTCCTGATAGTGCAGTAAATGCCTGTTGGCACTAGCAGAATGACCAAAAAAGGCAGCTTAAGGCTACCACCGCCTGCAAGTGGAATATTAATCCAGTCTCCCCATAAAAAGAAGTAAATTTTTTCAATCAAACCTATAATTGTATTCATGTTATCCCCCACAAAAAATTATAAAAATGCTATGACTTTGCAAACCTAACCATCAAAATGCCTTGTTCTAAACTTGACGCTTCATTTAAAGATAGCTATAATGTGCTGGTAGAGATTGAGGTCAAAAAGATTTTGACCAAGCTTAATCATTAGAAAAGAGGAGAATTCATATGCTGTACGCAATTGCACATTTAGATCCAAATGAGGAGAATCCATCCATGGAAGAGAATCCGAACATCAGTGTTGATTTTGAAAATGAATTAGAGTCATGTCTTGAGGCGGCAACTATGATGAGAGATGAAGGCTATAAAATGGTAACCCCATTTTTCATCAATGATGGCGGAAAAGCTGGTGTATACTCCTGGGAGTATGTCAATGCCCATCTGGTATTTCGTACTAAATAATGTTGTACATCAGTGTTTAAAACTTTGCTGTTTTAAAGTGAGCTAAGCTTAAAATGCCGGAAAGATAGGATCTTTCCGGTTTTTCGATTCATATGAATGCACCAGGTCATATTCTTTATTCTTCCATAAGAAAGTACGTCCTGTGAAAGAATAACGCCAATTTACATTGTAACTTATAGCCGGATTAAAGGCAAGCTTAAAAGGAAAAAACTAATATACACTTATCCCGGAGAATGATATAATGTCAACATCAAAAATTGCAGATGAGCGAGAAAATAGAACACTTCGAACCGGATTTACTACCGGAACCTGTGCTGCGGCATGCACCAGAGCTTCGGTGATGTTGCTCTGTACGGGCAAGGCACCTGCTGCCGCCAAGACAGTGACTCCGTCAGGTATATCTGCTATTCTTCCTATTGTTCTGTCAAATCTAGAAGAGGATAGTGCCATATGCGGTGTAAGAAAGGATTCCGGAGATGATCCGGACGTTACAAACAATACACTTATATGTGCACGTGCAATCAGAAATTTCTTTCCAGAGAGTGAGCATGGATATTACGACCCGGAATATCCGGGGATTGAAGTGACAGGGGCGGATGGTATTGGTATTGTAACAAAAGGCGGACTTTCATGCCCGGTAGGTCATTATGCGATAAATCCTGTGCCCAGAAAAGCTATATTTAGAGAGGCCGATCTGGCAAGGCGTGAATGTGGTGTGCCTGATATGAGGTTACGGATTGAGATATCGATTCCTGCCGGTAAAGAACTTGCAGAAAAAACATTTAATCCGCATCTTGGAATTATAGGTGGCATTTCTGTGCTTGGAACGACAGGTATTGTTAATCCTATGAGTGAAGAGGCTCTCATAGAGACCATCAGACTTGACATACGTGTACATGCACAGGAAGGTAACAGCTCCCTTCTTTCGGTGGCCCCGGGAAATTATGGAGAACGTTTCCTTAAAGAGGAGACGGGTTTATCGATGGAAAATTTCATAAAATGCAGCAATTTTATCGGAGATACATTTAAAATGCTATCAGAAGAAGGAATACGAAGGGTTCTTTTCGCCGGGCATGTCGGGAAACTTGTAAAAGTTGCAGGCGGAATTATGAATACACACTCAAAATATGGTGACCACCGTATGGAGATACTGGCTGAATGTGCGAGAAAAGTTGGATTTAATAAAGCAGATGATATTTTACCTATGAATACAACAGAAGAAGCAGCTGATTTTCTAAATGAGCACGGGACACTTGATAAGGTCATGAATCAGGTGGCAATTCAGGTTAAGAATATTCTTGAAGATAAATTTACAATACAAACTGAAGTCATGCTTTTTTCGAGTACTTACGGACTTATGGCCCGCACAGATGGAGCGGATGTGTTTGTTAGAGAACTTTTAGATATGGAAAGTCTTAATACCAGATAACTTTGAAAGGGAATACATATGGTTTATTTCGTTGGAGCTGGATCCGGTGCACCGGATTTGATAACGGTAAGAGGAGCAAGGCTTTTGAATGAAGCCGATCAGATTATTTATGCCGGTTCACTGGTCAATCCGGAACTTTTAAATTATAAAAAAGAAAATGCCATCATCTATGATAGTGCCAGAATGACTCTTGATGAGGTAATTGAGAAAATTAAAGAGGCTGAAGAAAAGGGCCTTATGACTGTTCGCCTGCATACAGGTGATCCGTGCATATACGGTGCTATAAGAGAACAGATGGATGAGTTAGAAAAGCTTGGCATTTCTTATGAAGTGTGTCCGGGAGTCAGTTCGTTTTGTGGTGCGGCAGCAGCACTAAATCTCGAATATACATTGCCGGGTATCTCACAAAGTGTGATCATAACACGTATGGCCGGAAGAACAGCTGTTCCCGAACGTGAAAGCATAGCTTCATTTGCGGCTCACAATGCGACTATGGTTATATTTTTGAGTACGGGCATGCTTGAAAAACTCTCTAAGGAACTTATGAATGGCGGATATAAAGCCGATACGCCTGCTGCCATAGTTTATAAGGCTACATGGCCAGATGAAAAAAAGATCATGTGCACAGTAGGTACGCTGGCCGAGGAAGCTTTGCATCATAAAATTACAAAAACTGCACTGATCATCGTAGGCAATGTGACAGCACAGAATGGCTATGAACTTTCTCGTCTGTATGCACCCGATTTTACTACGGAATTTCGTCAGGGAAAATAAGTCAAGAAAGTTTTAAAGCAGAACAAAATATTTCTTTATATGAGTTAAAACTTAAAATTCAGCGAAGGGAAATATATAATGGATCAAGTGAAACTACGAGTTAAAAACGGTATCTGTATATGTTTTACGTCTAAGGGAAAAGAGACCGCAGACAAACTGATTAAAAATTTAAATAAACACATTGAAACACCGATCGATATACTCGATTATACCGGAAATGAGCATTCAAAGCCTCTAAAACAGGTGGTAGGTCAGGCATTTCAAGAGAATGATGCGATTATTTTCATCGGTGCAGCCGGAATTGCAGTCAGACTTATAGCTCCTTTTGTGAAGGACAAGATGAAAGATCCGGCAGTTCTTGTGATCGATGAGCAGGGACACTATGCAATTCCTGTTTTATCTGGTCATGTGGGCGGATGCAATGAACTTGCCGAGAAAGCAGCAGAAATTCTTGATGCCGAACCGGTTATCACGACAGCAACTGACCTTAGGCAGGCATTTGCGGTAGATGTGTTTGCAGCTGAAAATGATCTGGTGATCAGTGATAGGGACCTTGCAAAGCGTATATCCGCAGCAGAGTTAGAAGGCGAAAAAATAGGATTTTTCAGTGATTATCCGGTGGATGGCATAGTCCCACGCGAGGTCACGCCCGATGAATGGCAGAATAAAAATATATACGTAACCCTCAAACAGGGCGGATGTCCCAAGAATGCACCGGAATCAGTGATACGACGCGACATGGTCATTGGCCTTAATAGAAAGCAGAAAAACGAATCTGCCTCGGATAAGGTTGATACATCAATACCGGAACTTCTTCGTCTATACCCCAGAACAGTTGTTCTTGGTATGGGATGCAGACGCGATTCATCCTTAAATGCCGTAAAGGATATGGCAAAAAAAGCCCTTTCACAGGCTATGATAGACAAAAGTGCAATTCGTGCAATTGCGACAATTGACCAAAAGAAAAATGAGATGGCATTTTTAGCACTCGCTAAAGAATGGAACGTAGAACTGTGGAGTTTCACTTCAGATGAACTTTCAAGTGCAGGAAATAATTTTACTGAATCCACATTTGTTAAAAAAACAGTCGGTGTCGGAAATGTATGTGAGAGAGCCGCTGTTATGGGTGTGAAAAGAATTTATAAAGAACGGGCACTGAATGAGAATAATCTGCCGGCGATAGATTTGAGAGTGAAGAAAATAGCGGGAAATGGTGTAACTGCGGCTATAGCGGTTCCGGCTTCGGAGCAGGTAAGGAGGCAGCATTGGAAGAAAATAGATTGTACGTGATCGGCATTGGACCAGGCGAAAGAGAACAGATGACAATTCGCGCAGATCGTATATTAAGAGAATGTCAGGTTATAATCGGATATACAGTATACGTTGACTTGGTAAAAGAATATTATCCTAGGGCCACATTTCTTACCACACCCATGCGACAGGAAAAAGAACGCTGTGAATTGGCACTTAACGAGGCAAACGAAGGCAAAAAAACAGCGATCATATGCAGCGGAGACAGCGGAGTGTATGGCATGGCAGGGCTCATATTTCAGATGGCCGAGGCCTTCCCAAATGTGAAGATTGATGTTATCCCTGGTGTAACTGCAGCACTTGGAGGAGGAGCTGTACTCGGTGCCCCGCTCGGACATGACTTTGCCGTTATTAGTCTTAGTGATCTCCTGACACCGATTGATTTAATTGAAAAAAGACTTCGCTTGGCAGCAGAAGCAGATTTTATTATCTGTCTTTATAATCCTTCAAGCCATAAAAGACATGATTATCTCAAAAGAGCTTGCCATATTCTTATGGAATACAAAAGTGAAAATACAGCTTGCGGATATGTTAAGAATATAGGTCGTGACGGTGAAACCATGCATGTACTTTCGCTTATGGAACTTGAAAATACACCTGTAGATATGTTCACTACCGTTTTCATAGGTAATAAAGAAACCCTGATAATTAACGGACATCTGATAACACCAAGAG
>CAVKOQ010000133.1:0-6058 GCA_963657995.1 bacterium | reverse complement strand
CAGGAAAACGTAGCACGTGTGATATGTCAGGTATGCAATGAAGATGGTACACCGTCATGGACCGATTCACGCAATATTTTGCAGGAAACGATTAAACGTGCCGAGATGATGGGACTTAATTTTGACTTTGATTTTCAATGCGATTTTTATCTTTTTCATACAGATGATGAAGGTCGACCTACTACGGTTACACATGAGGTTGCCAGTTATTATGATGCCGGACCAATCGATCTGGCAGAGAGTGTTCGCAGGGATATGATACTCAGCCTTGAAGAAGCCGGGCTGGCAGTTGAAAGCACGCATCATGGACTTACGGCGGGACAGCATACTTTTGTACTTCCGGCCAGACGTGGAGTAGAAGCAGCAGATTATCTGCAGACTTTTAAGGCAGCTGTTAAACGTATCGCCAAGAGACATGGACTGCATGCGACATTTATGCCTAAGCCAAATATGAGTGGAGATGGTTCCGGTCTTCATGTAGGTGTATCGATTTCATCTAAAGGTACAGATGAAGCACTGGTTCAGGCAAAACATTTTGCCGCCGGTGTTCTTAAAAATCTAAGTGATATGATGCTTTTCACTAATCCGACCGTAAATTCCTACAAGCGTCTGGCAGCTGAGAGAAGTACTGTTTTTCAGCCGGAATTTCCAGCCGCAGTATGGGAGAAAGGCAGCGAAAAGGCTGTTCATGTAAAGATAGCCAGAGATGGAAGCATTTCCGTGGAAGTGCAGTTTCCTGACCCATCTGCTAACCCATATCTGGCACTTACAGCGATTCTTGCAGCAGGACTTGAAGGAATCGAGAACAACATGGTGATAGATGAAGAAGCAGAAGATGATGATGCACCTCGTTTTCCGGAGACATTGGGGGTATTGATCCGGAAATTGGAAAACAATGAATTTGCACATCGCACATTTGGAAAGAAATTCTGCCGGATGTATGGAGAAGGTAAAAAAGAGGAGTGGGATAGATTCTGCTCTTACGTAACTGATTGGGAGTCGCAGGAATATCTGTATCGTTGTTAGGGAGGTACATAATCGCAGTGAGGTGAGACCGCGTGGGAAACATCATAGTAGCATTTTCAAAGCCGCAGGACGGGCGAAATATTAGAAATATACTCGTAAAACATGGAATACAGGTCACAGCTTCCTGCACATCAGGTGCGCAGGTTTTGATGTCGACCGATGATTTACGAAGCGGAATTGTGGTAAGTGGCTTTAAATTTGGTGATATGACCTGTAAGGAATTGGCCGAGCAGCTGCCGCAGACCTTTGATTTGCTTCTGATTGCTTCCCCAAGCCGATGGACCGGAGAGAATATGGGAAAGATTGTCTGCCTTCCGACACCATTTAAAATGGGAGATTTGATTTCCACGCTTCGGATGATCGAGCAGACACAGTCAGAGCAGAGAAGGAGGATGCGAAGACAGCCACCGCCAAAGCGCAGGGAAGAAGATCAGAAGACGATAGATAGTGCAAAATCGATTTTGATGGAAAGAAATAGTATGACAGAGCCGGAGGCACACAAGTATCTGCAAAAATGCAGCATGGACAGTCAGGTAAGCATTATTGAGGCAGCTCAAATGGTAATCAGTCTTTATAAGGTTTATTAAATAGATCAAAAAGGAGCAGCAAAAACAATGAAATTTACAAAAATGCATGGAATTGGCAATGATTACGTATATGTCAATTGTTTTGAAGAGACGGTGAAAGAACCGGAAAAGCTGGCTATCGCTGTAAGTGATCGCCATTTTGGAATCGGTTCTGACGGAATGATCCTGATTATGCCGTCAGAGGTGGCAGACTGCCGCATGGATATGTATAATATGGACGGTTCCAGGGGCGCAATGTGCGGCAACGGAATCCGCTGTGTAGGAAAATATGTATATGACCATCATATTGTGGATAAATCATATATTTCCGTGGAGACTGCATCTGGAATTAAGTATCTTGATATGAAGGTTGAAAATGGCAAGGTAATAGAGGCCACAGTAGACATGGGAGAACCTGAGATAACTTCTGAGGTTCCGGAAAAAATTGATGTTGATGGAAAAATATATGAATTTACCGGTGTCTCGATGGGAAATCCGCATGCGGTATTATTCATGGATGAGATAGATTCTCTTGATCTGGAGAAGATAGGACCGAAATTTGAGTTTCATAAACGTTTTCCAGATCGCACCAATACTGAATTTGTCAAAGTTATTGACCGAAGCCATGTGAAGATGCGTGTATGGGAGCGTGGTTCAGGCGAGACGTTGGCATGCGGTACAGGTTCTTGTGCAGTCGCAGTTGCATCGATTCTTGCGGGATATACAGATGACGAAGTTGAGGTCGGACTGCTTGGAGGAACATTAAAGATTAAATGGGATCGTGAAAAAAACAGAGTCTTTATGACAGGCCCGGCAGTTGAAGTATTTAACGGCGAGTACGAACTTTAATCTTTGTATAGTTTTGTCAAAATATTCGACTATTCTGCACATTTTTTGTTAAAAATCAATGGAAAAATACTCTCCGATGTGGTATGCTGAAGATACAGAAAAAATGTATTTTTGTAGTTTAATTTGCCAGATGTTCGGGTGTTTTGACACCTGAACCAACTATAAGAGTACATAAACAGAGGAGGGGTTTGTATGTCAGAAAAGAAAAAGGTTATCATCACGATTGCAAGACAGTATGGAAGTGGCGGCGCAGATACCGGAAAGAAGCTGGCTGAGGATCTGGGAATTAATTTTTATGATAAGAATATCCTTAGGATGAATTCTGATGAGAGCGGAATCAAAGAAAGCTATTTTCATCTGGCAGACGAGAAGGCCGGAAACCGCCTCCTGTATAAGATTATCAATAATCTGACACCTGAGACAGGTGCACCGTCATTTGGTTCTGATTTGATTTCAGCGGACAACCTTTTCAGGTTCCAGTCTGAGGTCATAAGGAAGCTGGCAGCAGAAGAATCCTGTGTAATTATTGGGCGCTGTGCAGATTATGTGCTTGACGGCATGGAAGGCCTTGTTAGAGTTTTTCTATATGCTGATATCAAAGTTCGTGAGGAACGTGTGCGGGAGAGAAATCTTTATGCAGATAAGGATGTTCTTAAAAACATTCACAGAATTGACCGTGAACGTCGCGATTACAACAGATATTATGCAGGTAGAGATTGGGAGAAGGCCGAGAATTATGATCTTCTGATTAACACAACAAAGATTGGTACAGACGGAGCAGTCCAGCTTATCAAGGATTATTTAAAACTGCAAGGTTATTGTTAATTGATAAAATTAAATTATTGCAACCAGGTATCATATAGTGTAAAATGGCACATGCAGCCGGGAAATACAAGAGTATTTGTATGGCTGTATGTGCTATTTTGGCATTATAGGGAATTGCGATACAGTTTCCTATAAATTTTCACA
Organism: bacterium; assembly: GCA_963657995.1. Taxonomy (GTDB): domain Bacteria; phylum Bacillota; class Clostridia; order Lachnospirales; family Lachnospiraceae; genus Otoolea. The sequence goes on along the minus strand of CAVKOQ010000133.1, from coordinate 2,648 downwards.
GGAGAAGAATTCAAGGCGTAGAATTAAGGAGCAATTATGAAACATCAAAATGATATTGATAAGATGAACACCAATCGAAACGTGTTTATGATGTCGTTGCCAATCTTCGTAGAGCTTTTGCTTCAGCTTCTGGTTGGTAATGTTGACCAGATGATGGTAAGCAGGGTATCGCAGTCATCGGTAGCTGCTATTGTAAATGCAAACCAGATCATGAACCTGGTGATTATTGTACTCAGTATGGCTTCAACTGCTGTTACTGTTATACTTTCACAGTATCTAGGAGCACAGGATGATAAAAATGCATCCAGGACGTGCATGGTCTCGGTTGTACTTATTGGCTGCGTAAGTATTGCAGCAACAATTCTTGTTTTTGCAGGACATACTCCTCTTTACAAGGCAATTCATGTACCGAATGAGGTGTTTGAAGAAGCGTCACTTTACCTTTTAATTGTCGGTGCTTTTATTCTTATACAGGGACTTTACCTGACCTTCTCAGCGATGATTCGGGCATTTGCCATGGTAAGAGAGGTAATGATTGTATCTGTTATCATGAATGTCATGAATATTGCAGGAAATGCAATTTTAATCAATGGATGGTTTGGAATGCCTCAGCTTGGTGCTGTCGGTGCAGCTATTTCCACAGATATAAGTAAGCTGGTTGGTCTGGTGCTTATGGTTGCTATGTTTTTCAAGAGCCACCGCGTAAAGATGGGAATGCACTATCTTAATCCATTTCCAGTGCAGATACTTAAAAATCTATGTATTCTGGCAATTCCTACGGGTATAGAAAGTTTTTCTTATAATTTGTCACAGATGATTATTCTTGGAATTGTTAATTCATTTGGTACAATGGTAACAGTAACCAAGGGGTATTGTACGACTTTTGCAAACATTGATTACGTATACGCGATGGCGATAGCAACGGCTACGCAGATAGTGCTGGGATATCTGATCGGTGCACGAAGGCTTAATGATATACAGAAAAGGGTTAATGCGACATTGAAGGTTGCACTTTTTGCCTGTGTCGGTATGGCGATCCTTATGTGTCTCGGAGGCAAATATATTTTCCTGATATTTACTGATAATCCAGAGATTATAGAACTTGGGCGGAAAATCCTTCTTATAGAGATTGTGCTGGAGATTGGCCGAGCGGTAAATATTGTTATGACAAAGTGCCTGATTGCAGTTGGAGACGTTCTGACACCGACTACGGTAGGAGTTACTTTTCAATGGGCAGTGGCAGCTGCTGGTGCATGGCTGCTTGGCAGTAAGCTTGGATTCGGACTGGAAGGTGTCTGGATTGCGATGGCAGCTGATGAATGTGTTCGCGGAATTATCTATGCAATACACTTCAAAAAAGAAAGATGGAAGAAGAACTTCAAGGGCGTGAATGACTAGATGGGGAGTTAAAATGAGAGAATTAAGATCTAAGAAAAATGAAGAAAAAATCTCAAGAGACAATTCTAAAATCAATTCAAAAGACGATTCAAAGAATACGAAATGTCCTGTTTATCGTGAATGTGGCGGATGTCAGTATCTTCATTTGACATATGCTAAGCAGTTGAAAGAAAAACAGAAGTACATCGAAAAACTTTTGGGAGGCATATGTCCGGTAACACATATTATCGGAATGAAAGATCCGTATCATTATCGCAACAAGGTTCATGCCGTTTTTGGAATTGATCGAAAAAATAAGCCAATTTCCGGTATTTACAAGGAAGGTACTCATCGGATTATACCGGTAGATTCATGTCTTATAGAGGACGAAAAGGCCGATGAGATCATCGTGACGATTAGAAATATGCTTCGTTCTTTTAAAATTCGTATTTTTGACGAAGATACCGGATATGGACTGTTGCGTCATGTTTTGATCAGACGAGGATTTTCTACAGGAGAGATCCTGGTTGTTCTTGTCACTGCTTCACCGGTATTTCCTTCAAAAAATAATTTTGTCAAGGCACTGCGTGAAAAACATCCAGAGATTACAACTATTGTCCAGAATATAAACGGCAGAAGTACAAGTATGGTGCTAGGTGATAAAGAACATGTACTTTATGGAAAAGGATATATAGAGGACGTCCTTTGTGGACTACGTTTTCGAATTTCATCACGTTCGTTTTATCAGGTTAATTCAGTTCAGACCGAAAAGCTTTACGCAAAGGCGATGGAGTATGCAAAGCTTACAGGAAAAGAAACTGTGTTGGATGCATATTGCGGCATAGGAACTATAGGACTAATCGCAAGTAAAAAGGCCGGTAAGGTAATAGGTGTCGAACTTAACGCTGACGCTGTTCGAGATGCTGTTTCAAATGCTAAAAAGAATGGTATCACGAATGCACAGTTTTTCTGCAATGATGCCAGCCGATTCATGACCAATATGGCAGCACGGGGCGAAAAGGCAGATGTTGTCTTTATGGATCCGCCAAGAAGCGGCAGTACAGAAGAATTTATAAATTCGGTAGCACTTATGCAGCCAAAGCGTGTTGTATACATATCCTGCGGACCTGAGACACTGGCACGAGATCTCAGGCTGTTTGCAAAACACGGATATAAGGCAAAAGAAGCATGTCCTGTGGATCTGTTTGGCTGGACATATCATGTGGAGACGGTTGTTCTTTTGTCCCAACAAAAACCAGATGACACGATAG
>CAVKOQ010000132.1:0-6273 GCA_963657995.1 bacterium | reverse complement strand
GAAGCTGGACGATCTGATGCTTCAGCAGACAAAACAGGAAATTTATTATCTGTTGGCATCTCGTGTGCCTACTTCCTGGGATTCTCCGGAAGTCGGTATGGAATTAAATCTTCTACGCAAAGCCATTGGCAGCAATGCCCGTGGTATGTCTATTCGTGCGCTCTTTGACAGAATTCCTCATGTACTGCAGGCACTTTGTCCTTGCATGCTCATGAGCCCAAACTCTGTAGCCCAATATCTGGTGCAGGATAATAACCTCTTTGACGTAGTGATCTTTGATGAAGCATCACAGCTTCCGACATGTAAGGCTATCGGTGCACTTTCCAGAGCCAAGGATGCAGTTATTGTTGGTGATCCGAAGCAGATGCCTCCGACAGCGTTTTTCGCAGGTTCCGGACCTGAAGTTGATGATCTGGCACTGGATGATCTGGACAGCATCCTTGATGATGCGCTCGCTCTGGGCATTCCGTCTCAACACCTGCAGTGGCATTACCGCAGTACACATGAGAGCCTGATTGCATTCAGCAATAATGAATTCTACGAAAATAAGATGTATACATTCCCTTCTGCGAATGACCGTGAACGACATGTCACAGCAGTCCATGTGGAAGGTCTGTACAGCAAGAGTACTAACCTTAAGGAAGCCGAGGCTGTGGTTGCAGAAATTGTCCGTAGATTCCTTGATCCAGAACTGAGAAAGCAGTCAATCGGTGTTGTTACATTCAATGTTAAGCAGCAGACTCTGATAGAGAATCTGCTGGCAAAACAGTTTCAGAATAATGCAGAACTTGATATGTGGGCAAACAACGGAGAGGATCCGCTATTTGTAAAGAACCTGGAGAATGTTCAGGGCGATGAGAGGGATGTCATTCTCTTCTCCATCGGATATGGTCCGGATGAGAAGGGACATATTTCCATGAACTTCGGCCCGATCAATAAGCCGGGCGGAGGAAAGCGTCTGAATGTTGCTTTCTCCCGTGCGAGAGTGACCATGACCATCTTTGCAAGCCTGTATTCCAGCGACATTAAAGCCACTGAAACTTCACCGGAAGGCCTTATTGCATTCCGTGATTTCCTGAAGTTTGCGGAAGGTCAGGACATCAGAACAGAATCTTCTTCAGATGCAGCTGCGAAACTGGCGAGAGCCGGTATCCTTCAGAGCATCTGCAAAGCTATTGCAGATCATGGATATCAGTGCGTAACCATGGTCGGCCATTCTGATTTCCACATTGATATCGCAGTGGTAGATCCATTCGTACCGACAAGATACATGATGGGAATTCTGCTTGACGGAGATGGATATCGCCAGACAAAGAATACCCGTGACCGAGAGGTCGCTCAGATTGGTGTTCTGAAAAACCTTGGCTGGTCTCTTACCCGTGTATGGACTATTGACTGGTGGGACAATCGCGAGAAGGTAATCAATAAACTTCTTGGAAAGCTGGATGCTTTAAAGGCAGAGGCTGAAAGAAAGATCGAAGCAGCCAAAGCGGAAGAAGAAGCACGTAAAGCAGAAGAAGCCGCTCGTGAGGCTGAGGCAGAAAGAGTAAAGGCAGAACTGGAAGCTCAGGCGGCCGAGGTTGTTGCCGAGGATGAAGAGGCAGAGAAGGAACAGCGCACCACAGAAAATCCAGTTATTGAACCGATATCCGATCCTGCACCTGAGTCTAAAGTGGAAGTACAGTCTGAAACGGAATCCATATCTCATTCGGAAGCAGAGGAACTATCACAGTCTGAATCTCAGTCCGAATCCCAGTCGGAAACGGGGACAGAAACAGAGCCTGTTCAGCAACCAGAAGTGAAAGCAGAATCAGAAGCAAAGCCGAAGCTTGAACCAAAAACTGCGGTTCAGCAAGAGTCTGCTTCCCATAATGATGCGGAAGTATCGAAAGTAGATGATCTGCTTGTTGGTTTGCTGGAGAAAGTTGCAGAGGCCAAAGGTAAGATTGTCGATAAGCGTAAAAACGGAGGAGCTCTTTGGATCGTCGGTGGAAAGAATCTTTCTCCGATTATGAAAGAGTTTAAAGATTTAGGCATTCGCTTCATCTTCAAAGCTGGTGGCGGAAAAACGACCAATGGCAAAGATGGATGGTGGGCAAAAACAGATGTGGTGCTTCCTGATCTGAGTAAGAAACCTTCAACTGCAGCGAAGCCCGTTCCAGAGACTACGACAATAACAAAGCCTGAAGACACGGTTGTTCAGGAATCAACGACTGTCTCTACGGATACAGTTGCCCATGAAGAACCGAAACAGGAAGAAGTTCCTTCAACTATGCCAGTACAAAAGGTAGAAGCGGGGCCGGTGGACTATGTAGAGTCTAATCTGCCGGTAACCAACATGAGCCAGAGTGATTTTGCTGCACCTTCTAATAAAACGGAGATCAGCAATCGTATGCTTGTTGTACTTGCCGTCGAGGCACCTATTCTCAAGGATACACTGTTCCGTCGGATCTGGGCATCCTTTGGAATTCAGAAAACAACAGCAGCCATTGATGCAACAGAAAAAGCATTGAAGGCAGCCAAGATCAAAACTACAAAACAGAAAGGCATCATTTATTGTTGGGCATCAGATCAGGATCCGAAGGAATATGTTGGAATCCGTATCAGCAATTCCAGATCTGGTGACGAAATCTGCCAGCAGGAAATCAAGAATGCAGCCTGCTATGTACTGAAAAATAAGGGTGAACTTTCAAAAGATGACTTAATCAAGGAAGTATCCCTGGTGTTCGGATACAAGCGTCTCGGGAAAAATCTGGAAGCTGCATTAGCTGCAGGCATTCAGTATGCAAAGACTTCCGGTGCCATCATTTCTGCACCTGGTGGAAAATACGCAGTATTACCAGCTGACGATGTAGCGGAAACGGACAAGAAGCCAACAATAGAAAAAGCTGCTTCGGCAGATTCTAATCCAGAATACGTATCAGAAGATGCAGCTGTAGAGACCACCATTGCAATACCGGACGGAGAAGTTGCCCTATATTGTGAAAGTGCAAATTATAAGGCCGTCGCTGTACAGAGAGGTGCGGAATTTGTAGTCCTGAAGGGCAGCAAAATCAGCAGTGTTGTATCTGCAAGCTGTCCGGCATCTGCAGTCAGAGTACGTGAGAAGTATGCTGATGTGATCGGAAGTGACTTCGTACTTGGAACGGATATCTCTTTCGCAAGTCCTTCCGGAGCTGCAGGATTTGTTGCGGGATCCAATAGAAATGGATATGTGGAATGGCATGCAGAGGATGGAACGCCGCTGAAGGATATAAAGTAAGGAGGTAATGTGGACTATGGGATTATTTGATTTCCTGAAAGGAAAAAAGGAAGTTACCCAACCTGCAAACTCTTCAAATAATGAGACGGGATTAGTGCCAAAGAAAACCAGTCTGACAAAGAGTGCCCAATCTCTTCCCATTCATCCAGATCTGGTAGATCTGCTGTGGATTGGGGATGGACCAAAGAAAAACTATGTGCAGACAGCAAACACCAGGTCAACAGTCGTTGAAGGAATAAAAATTACGATAACACTTTCATCTCAGGAAGAGCCGAGCTTGCTTTCAGTTAATATGCCGGTCTCTTTTGAAGGTGCTGCCGAACGGCCCCCGTATTTCCCAACTTATAAAAGTCTGACACCTCAGCAAAAGGGAGAGTATTGGCGGTTACTTGCTAATCCATATGACGGTTCTATTGATATAGGCTATGTATTCATTCTGTATTATGGATTGGAAAGATTCCTGTTAACTGATAAGTATGAGCAGGCCATTGATGTCATTCTTAAATTAAGAGATGTACATTCAAACGGATCTTTCCAGGCATATTCTGCGAATGCAGTCGTATTAACAAGTATTTTGTGTAAACGCCCGGATATACTGGCCAAATTTGTTGCATCCTTGGATAAAGACTATGAGTTTGCTATAGACGATAATATCTATTTGTTGTGCAAGTATTATTTTGATCTTCCGCTGACAACAGTAGATATCATTCGTATGGCAAAGGCCTTTGAGTTTACCAATATGAATTACATCAAAAAGTATCCGGATGTGTTTGAAGAGATACTGAATGATAATATATTGAAAAATTATGGCGATGGAGGAATTGTTCCGAGTCATTTTATTTCCAAGAATGAGTTCCGTAAATTACCATACTCACAGATGACGGTTTTCGCGAATGTGTCTATTGATTGCCGAAGCATTGTGGTGCCGCATCTTTTGACATCGTTTAAGCTCAAGAAGGCAGTTAATGATCTGCTCTGCCAGACGCACGAAGATGTGAAAGCATATTTGGCACAAATGCGGAAAAAAGGAACTCCTGTTGCTGAAAAAGAAAAACCTGCGGCTAAAGCAAAAGTGAAGGAAGTGCCTGTCTTTGATGATGTCAGAGAAGCAGAATTACTGACAGAATACAAGAAAAATAGTAAGGACCCAATGAACCAGCATTTTACAAGCATTCAACTTCAGGATCTGTATTATAAATACCGGGATCTGGATCCGGATTATTTAAAGAAATGCATTTTCTATTGTGAAGATGACATTTCAAAACTTCCAATTATTCAGGCAGCCTACAAGCGGCAAGAAACAGACAGAATTAAACAGCTGAGTTCATTTTATAAAAAGGCAGAGATTGACGCCCAGCTTGCACAGGTAACGGATTTCGAAGGCCGGATTCCTGCTTTCCAGAGACTGGCAATTATTCATGAAAAAGCCAAGAGCTTTGATGATGCAATTGCGGTCTGCAATTCGGCCATTTCGTATTATGATTCAGTCGGTATGTCAGACTTGAGCGAAGAATTTAAGCAGCGAAAAACGAAGCTGGAAGGAAAGAAAGCAAAGAATAGTTGATTTCAGAATTTCATATATCTAATTCTTTAAATTTTTACAGGAGAAAAAATGTATCAAGACAGAAAAAATATATTACAGAAAATTGAGAAGCTGAGAGGAAAGCCGCTTATTACTTATGTGACATCTATTCGACCTAATATGGGCGCAAGCATGGCTGGCGATGCGATTTCCCCAATCATAGAACAGATGGAGTTTATTCCAGAAGAAGTCAAAGAAATTGATCTCATGATTATTAGTAACGGCGGCGATCCGATAACATCTTTACGAATAATTAGCTTGTTAAGGGAGAGATTAAAAAAATCTCAGTTTTACTCCCTTATGTGGCCTATAGTGCAGCTACTATTTTGTCATTAGGAGCAGATGAGATAGTTATGCATCCATATTCAAATTTAGGTCCGGTTGATCCTCAGCTGACAGTTTCCCATAATAATGAAAATGGAAGACAAGAACGGTTACAGTTTAGCTCTGAGGATTTAAGAAATTACATTGAATTCGTTAGGGAGGATGTGGGAATTTCAGATCAGCAATATTTAGTTTCTGCTCTTCAGCCATTATTAAAAGATGTTGGAACATTGCCGATTGGTAGTGCAAAACGTGGACAACAATTATCGTTAACTCTTAGTGAAAAAATGCTATCGTGGCATATAAAAGATGCAAATAAGGCAAAAGCAATAGCAAAAGCTTTAAATTCATCTTATTATCACCATGGCTATGCTGTCGGCAGAACCGAAGCAAAAGAAATCGGTCTTCCTGTTACAAAGCCAGAAAAAGATCTTGAAAAATTAATGTGGGAATTATGGCAGGATTATTCGACAGAAATGAAATGTGATATGGCATTTGATGTGATAAAGGAAGTCTTTGATGATCCAGATGCAAAAGCAAAGATTTCACAGGTGCCTATTGTTAATTTGCCAGCTAATACTCCTCCAGATGTTGCACAACAAATTATTGTTCAGCATGCGCAGAATGTTCCGGTTACAACAAGATCAACCTTGGAACATAAAGTTATGTTGGCTGCTATTGAAAGTAATTATAGTGCAAGTGCGTTATATAATAAAATCAATTTGCTGTACTGGCGAAATGCAGATATGAGTCTGGGCGTAAATTGCACTTTAGTAGCAACAGGATGGGTTAAAAATGAAGGTGGGTCTTTATGAACATTAAAATAAATTCAAATGGAAAATTGGTAACAGGAGTGAACTATAAAGGCCCATATACTGTCGAAGTAACTAATTCTCCAAGTAAAAGCTATACATACCAAACAAATGAAACGATTAGGATAAAGTTAGATGATGACTCATTAAATAATCGTTGCTCATACCGAATCAATTCAAAATCCGATAAGCAGTAATATTTAAAGATAGCATCTATCGCATAAAACGATAGGTGCTATTTTTTGTCCAAATGGTTACAAATACCCTTGACAATACTCAGCAGATGAAAATCC
>CAVKOQ010000131.1:0-6414 GCA_963657995.1 bacterium | reverse complement strand
ACGCTCGTCATAAGCCTTCTTCATGCGGGCTATATCCTCGTCACCGTTTCTAAGCGCATCTACAGCCGCATACTGGCTTGTAGTCGGTGCACACATGATCGCAAACTGATGAATCTTTAACATCTGTTTTAAGATAATCTCCGGTGCAGCCGCATATCCGAGACGCCATCCGGTCATCGCGTATGCCTTGGAAAAACCATTGATCAGGACAGTTCTGTCACGCATTCCTGAAATCTCAGCTATAGAAACATGTTTACCGCCATAGGTAAGCTCAGAATAAATTTCATCGCTAAGGATAAATAAATCTTTTTCCTCAATAATCTTGGCAATAGCCTCCAAATCAGTACGGTTCATGATAGCACCGGTTGGATTGTTCGGGAACGGCAAGATAAGAACTTTCGTCTTATCAGTGATTTTCTCTAAAAGTTTCTCAGGAGTCAGACGGAACTCATCTTTCTCCTCAAGTTCAATAATAACAGGTTTACCGCCTGCAAGAACCGTACATGGCACGTAGGAAACGTAGCTAGGCTGTGGAATCAGAACCTCATCACCCGGATTTAACATCGCACGAAGAGCGATATCGATAGCCTCGCTGCCTCCGACAGTGATGATTATCTCATTGTTCGGATCATAGTCAAGATGCTGACGACGTTTCAAATAGTGGCTAATCTCCTGGCGCAGTTCCTTTAAACCTGAGTTAGATGTATAGAATGTGCGTCCCTTTTCCAGAGAATATATGCCCTCTTCCCTGATATGCCACGGTGTGTCAAAGTCCGGCTCTCCAACTCCTAAGGAGATCGCCCCTTTCATCTCACTGACTACATCAAAAAATTTACGAATTCCTGATGGCGGAATATTTACAATTGTATCTGACAATGGGTTTCTCACGGAACAATCAACATCCTTTCATCCTGGGGACCGTCACATAAAACGGTACCATGGTCTTTATATTTTTTCAGTATAAAATGCGTTGCAGTACTTAACACAGAATCGATAGTGGAAAGTTTCTCTGATACAAACTGTGCAACCGCACGCATGGTCTTTGCCTCAATCATAACGGTAAAATCATATCCGCCAGACATAAGATAAACAGAAGTAACCTCACTGTACTGATAGATTCTCTCCGCAATCTTGTCAAAGCCCATCTCCCTTTGCGGTGTTACCTTTACCTCGATAAGTGCAATAACCTTTTCCTCATCAGTATTGTCCCAGTTAATCAGGGTATGGTAACCGCAGATAATGTGCTCTTTTTCCATTTCCGCGATCTCGGCCGCGACTGCAGCCTCATTCTCTCCGAGTAAATCCGCCAGCTCTTTAACGCTGATACGGCTGTTCTTTTCTATAACCGCTAAAATTCTTTCTCTCACTTCAATACCTCCTGTTTAATGGGATTTTTGTAAGTTTTCATCTTATCTATCTCATCCGGCTTTGGCCGGTCAAGAAAGCTGTGTACCTCGCCACTGTAAATTTCACGGCCTATCGCCTTTCGCGTGCGTCCTATAATATTTGCATTAAGGCCTTCATTCTCCAGATTGTGAAGGAGTTTTGTGCCGCTTTCTGCCGTCATAAGTATGCACCCCTTAGACTGCAGTCTATATGGATTGAGGTCAAATACCTCGCAAACCTCCACCGTCTCCTGACGTATCGGCAATTTGCGAAGATCCATCTCAAATCCCAGTCCAAAATCATCAAAATAATGCCACAGTGCCTCCATGATACCGCCATCTCCCGCCGGATACCATGATGATGCACCAAGCTTTGTCAGAAAATCACGCTCGGTATGAGAATCAAACGCCTCCAAAAGAATGGATGGCTTCCATTTTTCATAAAGATCCTGACAATCTCTAAGGTAACGTGCCGAAAATCTTTCTGAAAGTGTACTTTCTCCAATCTTTGCCGCTAGAAAAGTTCCAAACAATGCCGTATATCCGACCGCCAGAAGGTCCTGTTCTGCACTCATCGTGCCATATGTATCATCATTTACTTTCATCGTACTCTCCTGCACGGTATTTATAATATCACATCATTAATCCTGCCATTACGGTTCCCGCCACCATAGCTATTACGATAATTATAATAACAACCGCCGATATGATCTGGCGTGTTTTCTTATTTGAAAATCTAAACATATTTGTCACCTCTTCTGTATTCGTCCATGCTGTGAGATAATCTGATCCGTGAGTCTTGAAATCTCATTTTTGGTAAGCGAATCTATCTGCACAGATAAATTTATTCTATGATATTTTAGTAATTCCCGCAAGACTTCTTTTTGCTTTTTTGATGCCGGCTGTTCTCTCTTAACCTTATAAATCAGCTGTTTTGCATCAAATACTTCCGGCATATTAATAAAATATCTTTTTCTAAGCTCCTGATATAGTAAATGTGCCGCCATCGCGTCAGAGAGTGCTCTGTGACTGTTCCCCGGATCTATAGAAAAGTATCTGCATGCCGAAGATAAATTCTTTTTTTCCTCTTCAGGCATAAAATGTCGGCAGATTTTAAGGGTATCGATGCCATCTCGCTCAAACACATATTTCCGATTGATAGCAGCACGCTTCAAAAAACTGTAATCAAATATAATATGATGCCCAAGAAGCGGCAGATTATCGCAAAATTCCAGAAGTTTCGGAAATACGTCATCAATAGTAAGTGCATCTTTTAAATCATCATCCTTGATTCCTGTTAGTTTTACAATGCGTTCGCCTAGCACCCGCTCAGGATTTACAAATGTCGAATATGTATTTATGATTTTGCCATCCTCCACCCGAAGTGCACCTATCTCTATAATCCGCTCCGTCTTGGGATTAAGTCCCGTAGTTTCTAAATCAATCGCTATATATGAATTATCCTTATTTTCGTACATCTATGACTCTAAAATTCTCCGTTTAATTTATATCATTCTCTGAGATAGTAAATGCCGCCGCATTGCCAAAAAGTGCATCCCTGTTCTTATAATCAAAGAGCACAAAACGGCCATCTTGCATTCTCTCCAAATGTGCCATCTTCGCCATCTGTCTTGAATCGTATGCCTCGTAACCTCCTAGATACTGTCTGCTCCTTGCCTCTTTCATGAAAAACTGCTTTGTCTCATTCTTCCACTCAGATGGATCCGGTGCAAAAGAAGGTCGACTCTTGACATTTTCCCTGAGATACAAATCATACATAAGAAGATCTCTGTAAAAATCGCCTTTTCCATGCGATACGATGAATTTATATAAGATCTCATATCTCGCCAGACGGTTATGATTTACGCCATTCAGCCCCTCTTTTTCATAATAAGCCGCCAGACTGTCGTACAAGTCAAATGCATCTTTCCATTCAAGTGAAAGCCTCTTCATAGTGCTTCTGAACTGACCGCTGTTATAGTAAACCTCGACCATCTCTTCCACTCCCTTGAGTCTGATAACCTCGTCAAATGAAAGCCAGTTGGTCTTAAGCACCTCATAAGGCGGCTTACTTTGGCTAAAAATGCCGTATTCGTGCTTCATTTCCTCCATATATGAGCCCTTAAGCACCTTAAGAAAACCCAGCTGAAGCTGCTCCGGTTCCATCTTGTATACATCATTAAAAGAGCGGTGGAAACTTTCTATATCCTCATACGGTAAACCTGCAATGAGATCCAGATGCTGATGAATATTTCCAAAAGAATTGACCTCATAGACTCGCTTAGCCACCTTTTCAAGGTCCATCGTACGACGAATTTCCTTAACTACCAGCGGATTTGTCGTCTGAACGCCTATTTCAAGCTGTATAAGTCCGGGCCTCATCTGTTTCATCAGCGCCAGTTCATCATCATTAAGCAAATCCGATGAAATTTCAAAATGAAAATTTGTGATGCCATTGTCATGCTCTAATAAATATTTCCATATCGCCATAGAATGACTCTTTTTGCAGTTAAATGTCCTGTCTACAAACTTGACCTGAGGCACTTTTCTGTCGAGGAAAAACTGAAGTTCCTTCATAACCAGTTCAAGACTTCTAAATCGGACTTTTTTATCAATAGATGACAGGCAGTAGCTGCATGAAAAAGGACACCCACGGCTGCTCTCATAGTAAATAATTCTGTGCTCCAAGCCTTTCAAATCACCATACGAAAATGGAATGTCATCCAGATTCATAAGAGGAGCCGGACGATGAGCTCTGACAGTGCCATCATAGAGGCGATAAACGATACCATCGATACTATCGAAATCATCAAAAATTTCATCAAAATTGTCATCAGAACTTCCATCAGAACTTCCATCAAGACAAGCTTTTTTCTCGCATGCTTTTTTCTCGCACGCTTTTATCAGATTTGTAAATGTCTCCTCGCCCTCTCCCTGCATGATTAGCTCCACTTCCGGCAGTTCTTTCATAAGATTCACTGCATCATATGACGCCTCCGGGCCGCCAAGCCAGATACGAACTTCAGGAAGTACCTTTTTAAGATCATGAATGAGTTCTTTCACATAAATTATATTCCAGATATAGCACGAAAACCCGACCACATCCGGTTTTCTAAGGTATATATCCTGCAAAATCTGATCCATCTGGTGGTTGATAGTATATTCGCCAAGATCTATCTGAACATCTTTATGCGATTTTTCAGTATTCTCCAAATGTGCTTTATGACCAGTATCTTCTGCTTCAATACGCTCAGGATCTTCTGCCTCAATTTCAACCTGATATCTCTGCTCATTCTCATCTGTCAATCCCAGCTTATCTATCGCATATCTTCTCAGACTGTAAATTCCCAGATTTGAGTGTATGTATTTTGCATTAATTGCCGCCAATAAGTATCTCATCGTCTCACACCTTAAGGATATGATATCCGGCCGCCTTGTTAAGCCGGTTCATGATCGCACGTCCCAAATTATCTTCTGAAAAGCCCTCTGAAAAGATATATTCTGCACCACAATCATCAAAATCACGCAAAACCGCATAAAGATTGTGTGCAACTGACTCCTCATGTTCTCTTGCCCCAATACTTTTTAATATTCCTTCAGGATAGCGGTCTTTTGTCTCATCTGTGCAAATAATTCCAACTTTTCGTCCTTCTGCTATCTTTTCTGATGCCAAATGATTGATCTTCTCCACAACTTTCTCCGTCTCGCCTTCAATCAGTGTAAGGTCAGCCTTCGGTGCATAATGCCGATACTTCATACCCGGTGCTTTTGGACGAACATCGGCACTTACAGGTCCTAGAATCGCCGGATCGATTCCGACATTGCCTACCGTATCACGAAGCATCTCTACAGTTATTGCACCTGGTCTAAGTACCATAGGGACATCTTCTGTCACATCCACTATCGTTGATTCTAGACCTATCCCAACTGCTCCTCCATCGATAATAGCATCAATTTTCCCATCCATATCCTGAAGGACATGATCGGCTCGTGTCGGGCTTGGACGTCCCGATGTATTGGCGCTCGGAGCCGCTATCGGCACACCTGAAAGCCTGATAAGCTCAGCAGCAATCGGATCTGATGGCATGCGGATCGCCACAGTATCAAGCCCTCCTGTAGTTCCGTACGGCACTGCATCACTCTTTGGAAATACCATGGTCATGGGGCCCGGCCAATATGTCTTTGCCAGTTTTATTCCATTTTCAGGCACTACTGATACCAACGGTTCCACTTCTTCAAGACTTGATATATGGGCAATCAACGGGTTATCAGACGGACGTCCCTTAGCTGCATAGATCTTTTTTGCCGCTTCCTCGTCCAGTGCATTGGCTCCAAGGCCATATACTGTTTCCGTTGGAAATGCTACAAGGCCACCATTTCTTATAATTTCGGCCGCCTTAACAAGCACTTCTTTATCATGTTCCGTAAAATCATTGGGATTTTCTATCTTCCATACCTTGGTATGAATAGCATTTTTCAAATCATTTTCCATGTTGGTTCTTCTTTCTATATGCAATATCCTATGAACACTTAGTATCTTCTACAAGTACTCTAGTTAGTATACACAAGTTTTTTTCTTAGTTCAAGATTTGGCATCTGATTGAAAAGCTTAAAATGACTGTAATTATTGAATGATTACAAGATTTATGAAACTTTTTTCCATTTTCATCCCTTGACATCCCAAAATATTTTTGATATAAACAAAGTCGTAACGGTCATACAACTGACGGATCAGTGGGTTAACCACATGGAGTATGACTTTGTAAGCCGACCGTCTGGGCGTCACAGCACAGGCAGTGGGCATTTTTTTATTTTAATTATTCTAGATTTCTTAATTTTCCACCGTCTCTGCTGGGATCCAACAAATAAACCAGGAGGGAACATATGTCTGCTAAGTATCAAGATTTCAGAAACACATCCACTTTTAAAAATGCCTGGAGAGGATTCCAGGGAATCAAATGGACGGACGAAGTAAACGTACGCGACTTTATCCAGAACAACTATACTCAGTACGAGGGCGATGAAGCCT
>CAVKOQ010000130.1:0-6541 GCA_963657995.1 bacterium | reverse complement strand
TCCTGCACCGCCTGCAGGAATGCATCACTTACCTGGTACAAGAAACCACCTTCTCCCTTAAAATTCTTTCAGCGAAAAACTCACCGACCACAATCCCTTATAGCTTGTATCACCTTCCAGTTTGACCTTGAATCCGTCGATATACATCTCTGTGCTCTCCGCCTCTGCTGTTTGGGGATTAAAGTAAGCAACCGTGATCTTGCGCTTCTGTTTATACTCTGTAAGCTTTTTAAGCCAGATGGATGTCACGGAAAATGCTACCGCAATCTCTACAACACCCATCCTTACGATATCCCTCTGCGTTGTCCCGGCTTCAGTCTCCCCGCCGGAATCTGCTTCCTTATCCTCGAAGCTGATGTCATAGGAATCAGGCTTCGGAAGATTCTCGCCGTCAAAGCTTAAATACTGTATAAAAGCCATCTTACCTGCCTCCGCTTCTTAAGTTTGCCCTCTGTTGGACATTTACAATAACTTCATCCAGCATGGTTCCGCCAAGATAAACCGGAATCACAATGTCTCCGCTTCCACCACTTACGGATGAAACCGCATCCTTAATTGCCGTCACAAAACTTCCCATATCAGCTGAAGAAGCAGAACCGCCTCCGGCCAGAGCCATCTGGCTTGCATTCACCTGAGGATTCACCACCATGTCAGACGCAACACCCTTCATGGCATCGGCAACCATGCTCTTGCTCTTATCAATTCCATTAGCCAGTCCCTTCATGAAGTCAGGCATCCAGTCCTCATAGTCTGTAAGAGGTCCAACATCAGGAACAGAGAAATGCAGATAAGACTTAATCGTCTCAGCGATATTTGAAACCGCATTCTTCAATGCACCAATCGCAGATTTAATACCGTTGATGATTCCATTCACGATATCTGCGCCCCAACTGAAAGCATTGGATGCCAGATTTTTGATGAAATTCACGGCATTATCAAAGCCGCCCTTAATCGTATTATAGATTCCGCTGATTGTTGACTTGATTCCTGACCACATGCTGCTGAAGGCATTGCTCACCGCTGTCTTCAGAGAATTCATCACAGACGTAACTGTATTTTTAATGTTGTTCCATACCGTGGAAATCGTTGTGGCAATTCCATTCACAACCGTGGTAACCGCTGACTTTATTGCATTCCATATGGTCGTAAATACCGTCTGAATTGCTGTCAGAATCGTTGTTATCGTAGTCTGTATTGTCATCCAGGCCGTCTGGATAAAGGTACTGATGGCCGTAACCACAGTAGTCACCACTGTTTTAATTCCATTCCAGATAGTAGTGAAGAATGTAGAAATCCCCATCCATATCGTTGTTGCCACCGTCTGAATCGTCGTCCAGGCTGTCTGCAAGAATGTACTGATAGCATTCACCACAGTAGTAAAGGTATTCTGAATGCCCGCCCACAGATTCGTAAAGAATGAGGCAATGGCATTCCATACTGTCTCAGCCGTAGACTTGATAAACTCCCATGCAGAAGAAAATAATTCCTTCAAAAACTCCCACACAGCAACTGCAGCGTCCTTGATTCCATTCCACAGGTCAATCCAGAACTGCCGGAACTCTTCGCAGTTATTCCACAGGTAAATGAATGCCGCCACCAGTGCAATAATCGCCGCAATGATCAGTACATACGGATTAGCTGCACACACTGCATTGAAAGCTGCAATAACTCCCTTTGCTGCATTGATCACGCCTGCCAGCTTCGGAATAATCGTCATAATTGTTCCAACCGCAGAAATCACTTTGCCAACGATAATCAGCACCGGACCAATTGCCGCTGCAATCAATGCAATGGTTACAATTGTCTCCTTCACACCATCCGGCATGCTGTTCAGTACATCAATAAAGCCCTGCAAAAATGAAACTATATTTTTTACCGCAGGAAGCAGAATCTCCCCAAAGGAAATAGCCAGCTCCTGCAGCTGTGATTTCAAAATCGTCAGCTGACCTTCTAGGTTGTCATTCATGGTATCTGCCATGGACTGAGCCGCACCATTACAGCCATCAATGGCTCCGGAAAGCTTCTCCACATCCGCATCGCTGGCATTCATCAGAGCTAGAAAGCCTGACATGGCATTCTTTCCTACCAATGATTCAGCTGCCGAAGCCTTCTCTGATTCCGTTAATCCTGCAAAGGCAGTTCTGCAATCAGCCAGGATATCCGATAAATCTCGCATGGATCCGTCTGCATTTGTTGTAGCAACTGTAACCTCCCCAATGGAAGAACCGCAGATCTTTACATCCCCGGAAAGGTTTGTCATGATGGTTCGAAGTGAAGTACCGGCCTGAGTTGACTTGATACCTGCATTAGCCATCAAACCGATAGCCTCAGCCGTGTCCTCCACAGAAAATCCAAGAGATCCGGCAATAGGTGCGCAGTACTTGAATGTTTCGCCCATCATGGAGACATTGGTATTTGCATTGCTTGAAGCCGCGGCCAGTACATCTGCAAAATGTCCCGAGTCTGAAGCCGATAACCCAAAGGCCGTCAAAGCATCTGTCACAATATCTGAAGTTGTAGCCAGATTTTCACCGGAAGCAGCCGCCAGGTTCATGACACCCTCGATACCGCCAAGCATATCCTCAGTCTTCCATCCGGCCATTGCCATGTAGTTCATGGCTTCAGCCGCCTCAGAAGCAGAGAACTTGGTTTTACTACCCATCTCTCTTGCCTTGGCTGAAAGTGCATCCAGATCAGAGCCTGTGGCACCGGACACTGCCGATACCTTACTCATCGCCGATTCAAAATCAGCAGCCGTCTTTACAGAAGCTGTTCCTGCTGCAACAACTGCACCGGTTACCGGAAGCAGCTTTGTTCCAACACCTGAAATGGTGTCTCCAACTGTCTGCAGTTTTTCGCCTGTAGCAGAAATCTTCTGCAAGGCCGTCGCTGACTGATTTGCCTGAGATTCCAGATTCTTCAGTTCATTCTCTGTTTCAACAATCTCCCTCTGCAGTGCGTCATACTGTTCTTGGGAAATATCCCCATTAGCAAGAGCCGTATTTGCCTGTTCTGCAGCCGTCTTTAAGGTCTCCAGTTTTTCCTTTGTCTCCTGAACGGCCTCACCTAAAAGCTTATGCTTCTGTGCTAGCAGTTCCGTATTTCCCGGATCCAGCTTCAGCAGTTTCTCCACGTCCTTTAACTGCTGCTGAGTATTCTTAATTTCTGTATTCACGCCCTTAAGGGCTGTCTGTAACTTGGTGGTATCGCCGCCAATTTCAATGGTGATACCTTTAATTCGACTGGCCGCCATACCGAACCTCCTCTCATAATTTTAGGCAAAAGAAAAGAGCCGATTGCTCGACTCTTGTCAAAACCATGTTTATTTCTCCTGATAATCTCGTTTCAAGAACTTTTTCTCCTTTGTATATACCGCAACCTCATGAGAATCTACGTCCATTGTTATTTGTTTTCGTCTCTCCTCGTTCTCTATTTTATCACGATTAAGTGTTAGTATATACTGAAAATCAGGAAAATGTTCTTCTTGTTTGTATGCATAATTTAAGCATTGAACCAGTGTATCTTGATCCACATCAAAAATGTTGTCGTGAACAAGGAATAATGGATGCCGCTGTCTTGTATACTGATTAAACATAAGAGCCATATCATATATAAAAACTTTTGTTCTATCAACGCTATGGCTTCCGTCATCATATATCCTAAGGGTAATGTCTATTGGTGTTTTTGATCTTCCGCCTTTTGTTTTAATGTCAAAAGAGCACTCCCTATTGGCCATTATTGCCTCATGAATGTCAAGAATGGTTGTTGTAAATGCTTTTAATTCTAAAGACACTTCCTCGATTGCAGCATCTATTTCCAGAAGTTCCTGGGCTTTTTGAACATTTAATTGTTTTTTTTGCTTATCATAACGATCATACTGTTCAAATAAGAACTGTGTATGAGCTGATGCATCTCTCTTGGATTCATATATCTTTAATCCTGTTTTCAGATTCTTCAATATGCCTTTTTTATCGATAATACTAATTTTTTCTGCATATTGCTCATCCAAAATTCTTATTTGTTCAGAGATTTCCGCAATCTGCTGCTCAAGTTCTCTAGCTTTTTGATTAATAAGCACTCGTTGGAATTCTTCGACCTTATTCTTAAAGCCAACCACCTCATTCAGTGATTTTACAACAGCGCTCCCTAGATTGCTCTTGAACTGATTATAGACAAGTTCAATTTCTGAATCTTCAATCTGTTCCGGCTGTGGTAAAGCTTTGATTTTTTCATATTCACGTTTCAAAATCTTCTGCTTCTGCCGTAGTTGATCTAGCATATTTTCAAGTTCAACAATCTCCGCTTCCATAGCTGCAAAGGCATCGTTAGTTTTGAATGCATCCATAGCTTCTTCCAACTGACCCAATTCAGCTTCTAAATCATTTAGTTCAGCTTTTACATCAGCTATCTTTTTTGTACCATCTTGTGTAAGTTCCTTTTTGATCTTCCCCCAAGCAGTTCCTGTTTTATCTATTTCCTTAATAGTTTCAAGAACCTTTTTGTAGTTTTCAAGTGAAATTCCAAGCATATACAAATGTGTTGTCAAATCATCTGGTATACGCTTAGACAAATCATGGCATTTAAATATATCTGCGAACTCCGATCTCTCATCTCTTATCAGAACAGAAAGTAGATTCCGGAAAGATGGAACATCCTTACCATTTAATTCCCCAAAAATCAACTCTTTAAGATAGTCTTTCGCATCTTGCAACTTATCAAATTTAGTTTTTTTACCCGCTCGAATAATAACAGGCTTATCATGCTCTCTTCTAGTTCTTCTGATGCTTATAGGTTCATCACCAATGGTTAAATCCAGAACAACTTCCTCCTCCATTCCAAAAATTTCTTCTGGAATTTTAGCAATTCTAGACTTGTCATAATCACATAAGAATCCAAAATTCAGGAACTCGATAGACATAGATTTGCCTACACCATTTGTTTTCCTGCCTTTAGATGTAGAATCATCATATTTTTCCCCTAGAATTAGGTTTACACCATCTCTGAATACAATCTCATCAAAAACATTATTTTCTGAAGAGAGCTTATCAATACGGATTCGTTTTATTTCTTTACCCATATCATTGCCTCCTCAAAATCAACAATGTCTACTGCATATAAAAAAGACAGTCCCATCATAAGTTGACGACTTCCGCCCATACCTGTCGCTTTCAATGCTTTAGACACCTCATATATCGAAATTTTTTCTTTTCCTTGGGTCTGTATCTCCTTAAGTATATGATAGCCAATATACATAGCAGAAGACTTTAATGTACTAGGATTTGCTACCATAATACTTACCCCCTTTCATTTGGAAATACACTGCACTTGATCATCTCGTTGATTAGGAAAAACTTAATTGCCCTTGAATCATACTTTTTACCATTTATACTGAGTTTGCCTTCAAAAAAATCGACCAACGCATTCAAAGCCTTCGTCGGATCATTATTTGCTGCATCCAAATATTGGATACTAATGTCTTGCAAATAAAGCATTGTTATAATATCCTGTGCATCATCACTTCCCTGAATAGTTTCAACTTCCGCCAAAGCCGTACCATATACACCCAACAGAGTTGTATATTGCATGATCAGGCTTTCTGCAAATTCCTTAAATCGCCGATTAATCTTATATTCAGGATCAACAATTACATCTCTCTCTGGCAAAGTTTTCTTTTTGTGACTCGAAATAAACTCAATCAAATCCATGATTGTCTCTACTTCACTAGCCTCTGATGTCTGTAGGCTACTATATTTATCATTAAGTTCATGCTGAAGAAAATCATTTATCTTTTTTAATTTTTCAGTGTCAAGAGCATTAACCTTCTTAATCAAGTCCTCAATATCCCAGATATCGCTATTTTTATCAAATTGAAAAAGGCCCTTTGTGTCAAATTGCGTTGTATATTTCTTTTTCCTGGTCAAAATAAGAATAACCATCCGATCATACTTTTCGTAAGAGTGATTTAAAATAAACTCTTCGATGGAGTGTTTGATTTTTTCACTTGTGCTATCAGAAGTAACTTGAATAGAAATTTTATTTTTCTCATCTATAAGATCAATTCCAGGGGCATTCTTCTCAACAGTGTTGGCATTCTTTAATTCCAAATCTTCTATGAGATTTAACATGTCTGCATAAAAAGTCTCGGCCACTATATTTATATCGTACAGATTTATTGCATTGCGAATAGTCACTTGTTGACTTAGCAATGCAAGGCTATCTGCAATATACTTCAGATATAGTTCCCTGTTGAGCATACCCATCCCTCCATCAGCATATAGATGGTTTTATATTACCATAATTTTCTTAAAAATCCTATTGATTTTTTGTGAATTATGTGATAGGCACATCTCCCATTAGAAATTGTCAAAATCCTCCTGGGATGCCAGCACATTGTAATTCTTGTCCGAATCCTGGTCATTTCCGCTCTCTACATACATATCATTCACCATTCCGATGGTCAGCAGATCCAGGTCCCGTATGGAAATTCCCAGCTGCACGCATCGGAGCAGGAATAACGGTGTTGTCATCTGCCGGTCTGTTG
>CAVKOQ010000129.1:0-6632 GCA_963657995.1 bacterium | reverse complement strand
AATGAATACTCCAATAATATATATATCAACGAACTTTTTAAATATGAAGAAATAGATTAGAGCACCTAATATCCAAATACTGTCTACGATAACAAATGTTCGAATCATTTTATGATCCAGATTTTTTTTCATAAATAAAATCCTTTCATTTTTTGTAGAGGGAAACCAACTGCCTTTAGGCGGTGGAGAAATTCTTACATATTTTAACATTTGAAGACATGATATGCAACATGAAGAATTGATTAGCTCTTATTCGGATAAGTGGATCAAAGAGGTTTATAATTGCTGCATAGAATCACCAAAGAAGTGAGATTCTTAGGATTTTTATAAAAAATTTTAAAAAATTAGCACTCAACCCTTGATAATGGAAGTCGATTTTTGTCCTGCCTTGTGTATCCCGAAAGTGCCTGTTTTACAGGCTTTCCGGGGTATCAGTCATTTTGTCTGGTATTGTAAAGCAGTGTCAGATTTATCGCAAATGTCGTAAATTTGTCGTAAAAAAATGATGAGAAATGGAGAGTGCTAATAAAATGAAATTAACGTATACGAATGTAAATGGATACCTGATTCCGAACCTTACTTATAAATCTGGTGAACAGATGGAGCAGCTTGGTAAGTATGGATTCTTACGCAGAGATTATCTGAAGAACCATAAAAATTCTCTGTATCAGGTCATGCTTCTGCAGGACACCATTGGAGAACATCTTCTGGAAGTGGACAAGGCAGCCAGAGAACGGGAAGAGGTAATTCTGAAGCAGTTAGAAGAAAAAGAACCATTGCCGGATAAAGAAGCTGATCAGATGGCATGGGTAAGAGCAGCCAATCAGCATAGAGCGATTGCGGAAGAGATTATTCTCAAGGAATTGATTTATGTTTAAATGGAAATCCTAAAAGGCTACGCAATGCGTAGCAAATTAGAACTAATAAGCATTGCAAAATAAGTGCAGAGAAAGGCGTGAGTCATAAAAATGTGGATTGCGTCTTTTTCTGTCTGGAAGGAAGTGAGATACAATGGCACAGGTCTTTCGAGTAGAGCGAAACAAGAACTTTACGGTAATGAGCAATCATCATTTCAAGAACAAAGATTTGTCATTAAAGGCAAAGGGACTGTTATCCCTGATGTTAAGTCTGCCAGAGGACTGGAATTACAATATGCAGGGACTGGCATCTCTGAGCTGGGATGGAATTGATTCTGTCCGGTCAGCAATTAAAGAACTGGAATATTACGGATATGTGGAGCGAAATATGATCAGAAATGAATATGGGCTTTTTACAGATACAGAATATATTATCCGGGAAATTCCAATTGGGCAGGAAAATGAGTAGTCCATATTGGAACATCAGTTCAACGGAAAACCAGTGTTGGAAAATCCAATATCGGTTTTTCCAAGGCAATAAATAATATATGTTATCAAATACGAATTATAAAATAACCAGTTAATAAAATATCTATCTTATCAATTCACTTAAGTATTAATAGTGTTCGATGAGAAAAGAAAGAATGAGGTGTGATTATGCGAACAATGAAAAACAACAATAATGAAACAGTTATGGTGATCGGGATTGATCATGGTTATGGAAACATGAAAACAGCCACCAGATGCTTTCCGTCTGGTGTAGCCAGATATGCCAAGGAGGCAATCTTTCAGAATAATCTTCTTATTTACAATGGTGTGTATTACCAGATTGGAGAGGAACACAAGGAGTTCTGTGCAGAGAAAACGCAGGACGAGGACTATTATGTGCTGACACTGGCAGCTATCGCAAAGGAACTGGACGGAAAAGGAATGAACCGGGCAAAGGTACATATCGCAGCAGGACTTCCCCTTACCTGGGTGGCTACGCAGAAAGAAGATTTTCAGAAATATCTTCTCCAGAATGAAAGTGTGGATTTTACATTCCGCAATAAAGAATATCATGTAGAGTTTGCAGGAACTGATATTTACCCACAGGGATTTGCAGCAGCCTTTTACCGCTTACAGGATTTTAAAGGTATCAATATGCTGGCAGACATTGGAAACGGGACTATGAACATCATGTATATCAATAATTCCCGTCCATTAGAAAAGAAATGCTTTACAGAGAAATATGGAACACACCAGTGTGTGCTTGCAGTCAGAGAATCCCTGCTGAAAGAACTGGGGACAGTAGTGGACGATCTGGTGATTGAGCAGGTGATCCGTACCGGAACAGCGGATATTGGTGAAAAATATCTTTCAGTCATTCGTAAAGCTGCCGGAGATTATACGAAAGAAATCTTCCATAAGCTGAGAGAACGGGAATACAATCCAGAACTGATGCGTCTGTATGTGGTCGGCGGTGGAGGTTGTATGATCCAGAATTTTGGAGAATATGACAAAAGCCGGGTAACGATTGTACGGGACATCTGTGCCACAGCGAAAGGCTATGAAGCAATGACCGTAAGGAAGATTCAGAGAAACGGAGGGATGCTTGTATGAGAAAAGAACGGAAAATTATCAATACAAATATCCGTTTAAACCTTTGTGATGAGCAGGACAGACAGGCATGGGAATATTTGCAGACGATGGACAGGGAAAAATATAAATCATATACCAGAGCTGTTGTAGTGGCTTTGAATGATTATTTTGCCAGAGAGTACAGAAATGCGGCAGATCCGTATCTGGAAACCAGAGAAAAGGAAGATGCGTTTCTGGAAAGGGTGGAAACAGCTATCCGGGATGGAGTAAAAGAATCCGTCCCGATGGCTATGGCGAAGAACCTGCTTGAAATGCTTGCACCGTTTGTAAAAGAATCGGTGGGAGAAAAATGCCTGTCAGATGTGGCAACGACAATGAAGAAGCCAAATGATGATATTACAGAAGATAAGCTGGATTGGGAGAAAGAAGCTGATATGGACGCAGCACTGGATTTTGCGGACAGTTTTTAGCTGATTATAAAATAGCAGTAACAGTAAAACAGATTGACAGTAAAGAATAGCTTTACGAAAACAGAATAACAGAAAAAGACAATAGCAGTGATAGCATTTTAGGCATTATGAATTGGAGAAATGTTTATGACTGCTATTTTTATGCCTTTCAGCAGAAATAGAAAGTGATTCAGAAAAAGAAAGGCAGAAATAACAGGAAAATATGGCAGAAAGGCTTTGAGAGATGTAATTTGCTGCATAAGTAAGGCAAAGAAAAGGCACAGAGTGCCGGATACGGCACATGATTGTCCGATACTTCGCATCGGAGTGGTGCATGACCAGCCTGTTTCAGAAAGCGAAAATCTGTGGAAATGGGAGCTTTTCTCTTTCTTCCACAGTCTGTCCATGCACCACAAAACCACTGTCATCTCTATCTAGGTTTGATAACGCAGTGGGGAAGAATGTTGCTTAGCTGGTGGCGGTTCAGTAGTGGGGAGATGACAGGCAAGTTTCGCAAAGTGGCAAGCCACTCTGCACCGGAGCCAGCCTTTGGGCTGTTCCTAAACTTGCCAGAGGGCTCTGCCCCTTGGAACCCCAGCACGTCAATGGCGTAAGTATTCCTAAGAAATGTCCACCGGACATTCCTACGGAACATTTACTGATTGACTAGGGTTTGTCTCTGTTACCACTCCGGTCGGTGCAAAACTGACGTCCACTGGACGTCATGCACCCTGCACCTGTATAAGAGAGCGTTGCACTCTCTTATAAATCTCCTGCCAATATGCCAGCCAGAACACTGAACTTGTTAATAAAGAATGAAAAATCAAGCAAAGAAAGGAGCCGAAAGCCTATGAGAAAACGCAATTATACAGTAACTATACGGATGAATAAAGCGGAATACGATTTGCTTCAGAGCAAGGTCAAAGAATCAGGAAGAACACAGCAGGAAGTTGTGATAAAAGCAATCGCAGACTTGAAGATAACATCGGTAGAGGAAATGGAAGAACTGAAAAGACTGAACCAGATGTTTGCAGACATCCTTTGTCAGCTCCGGGGAGCGACTACAAATATCAATCAGATTGCAAGAAAACTGCATACAGATGGAGAAATCCCAAATGACAGTATGCTGTATTTCCTCAATAAAAATATCCTCAAGTACCGGAAGGAGAGTGAAAGGATATGGCGGTTAATAAGACGGTTAATAAGCGGACAAATACACATGGAGCAATGAGAAACTGCATTGAATATGTTTTACGGCAGGACAAGACAAGTGAGTTGTTTACTTATGTAACAGGCCCGTACCGTCACGAAGAAATCAATTATGATCTGGTGTATAGAACTTTTCTGGAAGAAAAGAAGATGTGGGATAAAGATACCGGGAGAATGTACGCCCATAATATTATTTCCTGGCATCAGGACGAGCAGATCACCCCGGAGCAGGCATTTGAATTTGGAAAAGAGTTTGCGGAAAAATGGTTCAGTGGATTTCAGACCTTAGTAGCAGTACATAAGGATAAAGACCATATCCACTGCCATCTGGTTACAAATTCGGTGAGTTATGAAGATGGGAGAAAACTGCATAACACAAGAAAAGATCTGGAGCGTATGAAACAGTTTACCAACCAGATGTGCCGGGAGCGTGGACTGACCGTTGCCGAAAAAGGAAAGCACTTTGATGGAAGCCAGATTGAAAAAGGGGAAGTCATTGCATGGAGCAAGGATAAATACAATCTGTTCCGACAGCAGGTAAAAGACAGCTTTGTAGCGGACTGTGCAATGGCGGTGTTAAAGGCATTGGAAAATTGTATCAGCAAAGAAAAGTTTATAGAAAAAATGAAGCAGTTCGGATGGAACGTAAACTGGACAGAGAAACGGAAGCACATCACATTTCAGAATCAGGCTGGAAAGAAAGTGCGTGATAGCAATCTGTCAAAAACATTCCATCTGGACATCAGTAAGGAGGGATTGGAGAATGAATTTAATGGAAATAGGGAAAAATCCAGAGTTGCAACCGACAGAGACAGCAGAGCAGACGAAGAACTCAGAAACTATTACAGAGAGCTTGACGCAGTCATCACAGATGCCGGAGGAATCGCCGCTCAAGCTCAAAGTGGAGAGGGATATTCTCGTACAGAGTTTCGAGAAAGCGAAAGCGTTCATGCGAACACAGAAAAAGCAGATACAGACACTGGAAGAAGAAAAACAGACGATCTTATCCGACAGGCAGAGATTGCGAGAAGAAGTTCGGAAATCAACCGTAGAAATTCAGCGTCTGACAACCGAACTGTCCGAAACGCAGAAGCTGAATCAATCGCTTCAGCAGAGCAACGACGATCTGAGGAACAGAAACGGTTTGAAGAGCAGGAGCGAGCAAGAGCTGCTCGAAGAAGAAATAAAAGACGTTCGGGACCAGAACTCTAAATTGCAGATACAGGTTAATAAATCATCTGTTGAAGCAGTAGATGAAGCACAGAAGAAACAAAAAGAAGCAGAGAAAAAGATGGGACAGGCAGAAGCCAAAGCCCGTAACGAAAAGAAACGGGCAGAGCTGGAAATCCGTAAAGCGAAAAAAGAAGTAAAAGCCAGAACTGAAAAAATGAGGGATACAGAATATTTCTGGGGAATGGGATACATTACGGTAATCCTGTTTGCAATCATACACAATGGTGTTTTTCAGCATGATTTCATAGAGTTTTTTTGGACTCCATTCGTGTGGTATGTTCGATTTTGTGAATGGTTGGTATATCCGACTTATGATAATGGATTCAACCAGAAAATAGCATATACAGGAGGAGAAGCATGGGTTATCAGAATTCTGGCAATCGCAGCGGTGATTTTTATATTGGCAATCCTACTGGTAATAACCGTGGAAGCAATAAAACAATACAAAAAAATGTGGGATGAAATTTCGCAGATGTTTTTAGTCGGAAGCCTTTCAGGGATAGCAGTGCTTGGAGATGTAATCAGAGAATATTTGCCTGTAAATTTAATTCTGTTATTTGTGTTCATCAATGTAGGAATTATGCTGTTAAGAATGTATCTTCGGAAGAAATTTTATTATATGTAATTTGTCATTTTAATGACCAGTCGAGGGTATGGAGGCTGGAGGTCTGGGGGAAAAACATCCGTTTAGTACTGACCGAAGTGGAACGTAAAAGTCGAAATTCCCATCAAGTTGTTGATGGTCAATAAGTGCGTGCGGGATAAATAAGCATAGAAAAACGGAGGGTGTCAAACGCCCTCTGTTTCGTTTAATGTGCCGAATGTACTGCGGATACTCGGTACGCCGATGCAGTGCCAGTGAGGATTTGCTGGAGCCAGACACACCCGCAATTCCTACAATTTTACCCAGTGGAACATCTGCATTAATGTTTTTAAGGTTGTGGACTTTCGCTCCACGAATCATCATTTTATCAATCGTTGTTTCATTCCAGATATTTAAAGCCCCATTTTGTCATTTCATAAAAGACCGGCAGCAAATCTTTTCCTTTGTCGGAAAGCGAATATTCTACATGGGGTGGTATTTCGTTGAATTGTACCCGGTCAACCAAACCGTCCTGTTCCAATTCCCGCAGAGAGGAAGTCAACATTGTATTTGTAATGCTCCCCAGTGCCTTTTTCAGTTCTCCGAAGCGGATAGGACTTTGGATACACAACTCATAAATGATTTGGAACTTCCAGCGGCCTTGTAGCATTTCCAAAAGCGGTGTCACAGGGCAATTTCCGGCCTGCGTGGTAATGCCGT
>CAVKOQ010000128.1:0-6775 GCA_963657995.1 bacterium | reverse complement strand
CGCGACCCGCCGCAGGCGGAGAATGTGCCAAGGCACATTCTTTCTTATTTCATAGAAAAGTGCGTCCTATGAAATAAAAAATCACTCTAAAAGTTTTGTCTGATGCAAAAGCAGATGCTGCGACAATCCTAGAAACTCGCCAGACATCAGTGCCACTTTGAGAAAAATTAGACAAACTTAGCCACTTTTTTCAGAAATACGAGAGAAATTCATCACGATAATGAAATTTTACCAATAGAAGTGAAAAAAACGGTAATTTACTGAAAAATAATTGTAAAATTTTGATTTATACGTTATAATTGCAAACATCAAAAACAATTCGTGCAAAGATACAGATTAGTGCATATGCTGAGAGGAAAGAACTATGAATTCAGAATTTTATAAGGGTAACCGACAGAGATTATATGAAAGTCTTTCTGACCATACTTTGCTTTTACTTTTTTCAGGTTCTTCTGTGAGAAAGACAGCCGATGAAAACTATCCGTTTTATGCCGACAGAAGTTTTCTTTATATGACAGGTGTAGAACAGGAACATACAGTTCTCATGGCTGAGAAAGACGACGGAGCGGTTTTAGAGACACTTTTCATACTTCCTTCAGATAAATTAGCCGAGAGATGGACAGGAAAGCGTTTTACTCCGTATGAGGCAAGAAATATTTCTGGAGTAGAAGAGATAGCATTCAGCTCAGATTGGGAGGATCGATTAAAACTTCTGATGAGAAGCGGACGATTTGAAAGTGTCTCGATGGATATGTACAGACAGGATCCTCTAGATGCTGACACAGAGAGCATCAGGATGGCTAGAATGATAAAGGAATGGTATCCGGCGGCTGTGATCAAAGACATTTCCAGACAGATAAGACGTCAGCGAACCATAAAGCAGCCTTGCGAGATAGAGGCCATGAGAGAAGCTGTAAAGATTACAAGAGATGGCATTATGTCGATGATGAGATCATCAAAGCCCGGTATGTATGAATATCAGTACAAGGCAGAATTTGATTATGCATTGGCACAGCACGGATGTTTGTCACCGGCATTTCCGAGCATCATATCTGCGGGAGCTAACAATTTCTGTATTCATTACTATGATTACACAGGACAGGCAAAAGACGGCGATATGGTGTTGAATGATGTAGGAGCACAGTACGATCATCTTTTCAATGACGTATCCAGGGGATGGCCGTGTAACGGAAAGTTTTCTGAAAGACAGAGACTTCTTTATACTTGTGCCTACAGAACATCACAGCATATGTTTTCTATCATAAGGCCCGGTATGAAGATGTCGGATGTTGACAGACTGGCAAGGGAATACAATTTTGAACAGCTTAAAGCAATCGGTTTATGTGATAGATATGAAGATGTTGGGAAATACATCTGGCACGGAGGTGCTCATCATGTGGGATGGGATACGCACGATCTGGTTGATGTGGATATTGTGGAGCCTGGTATGGTTTTCTGTGTTGATATCGGTATATACTGCGAAGAGTGGGGCATAGGATTCCGCTTAGAAGATAATTGTCTGGTAACTGAGGATGGATGTGAAAATCTGACCGCATCCATTCCCAGAACTATAGAAGAAATAGAATCAGTGATGGGAGGGGATAGATGATGGAACAGTTACTGGCGTATATGCAGAAGGAGCACTTGGACGGAATGTTCATAAGCCGGCCGGTCAATGTGAAATATGTAAGCCACTATACCGGTGAGGATTCCTGGCTATTTATCACGGAGCAGGAAAAGTTCTTTTTGACAGATCCGCGCTACACAGAGCAGGTCTCATATGAGTGCCCGGACTACACCATTCTTAACTGGAGAGATGTATATGGCTCTATCGGAAAGGCACTTTCATATGCAGCAGAAAAGACAGGAGCTAAAACCATAGGTTTTGAGGCATCACACATTACTGTAGAACAGTTTAAAGATCTTCAGTCGCAGGTAAAAGCCGAACTAGTAGCTGCGGACGGAATTATAGAAGAATTTCGTTCTGTCAAAAGACCTGAAGAAATTGAGTGTCTTCGTATCTCCTGTGATATCGCCTCCAGAGCATATGAGAAGATTCAAAAGGACATCCGGGTCGGTATCACTGAAAAAGAACTTGCGGCACGCTTAAGCCTATACATGGTTATGGAAGGAGCGGATACACAGCCGTATGGCAATATCCTGATTTCAGGAGCAAGAACTTCTCTTCTTCACGGAATTCCGTCAAGTAAGGCTATAGAATACGGAGATTTGGTACTCATGGATTATGGATGCCAGTATCACGGATATCTTTCTGATATGACTCGTACTCTTGTAGTCGGACGTGCGACTCCTAAGCAGAAAGAGGTATATAAGATTGAGCAGCAGATGGTTGCTGCGGTGGAAGATTATTTAAAAGACGGTGTCTCGGCATCGGATGCGTATTATGAATCCACAAAGATCATCGAGGGGACAGAGTATTTTCAATACCATTACACGGGAATCGGACACGGAGTAGGCATGTTCGTTCATGAAATTCCATTTATGAGTCCTGTTTCCAAAAATATCGTCCATGCGAACAATGTCATGACGGTAGAGCCTGGTATCTATATTCCAGGCTGGGGAGGTATCCGAATTGAGGATCAGCTTCTTATCACAGAGACAGGCAACGAAAATTTGATCAGCGCTACAAAAGAGCTGATCGAACTATAAAAACGAGATAAGGGAGGCTATTATGAAAAAAAACAAATTAATTGCATTGGGATTATCTGCACTGATGGTGGCAAGTATTGCCGGTTGCTCTACACCTAGCACTTCCGTGGATGACACGAAGTCAGCGGAATCAGGAAGCGATAGTGTTGCGACTGCTGATGGAGAGAAGATTTTCAGATATTCTAACACAGCAGACATCGCAACTATTGATCCGAATAAGACAAATTCAGTAGCTGATGCAACTGTTTCATATCATATCTATGATGGTCTTTACCGTAATGTACAGGGAGAACTTCAGCCGGCGACGGCAGAAAGCTATGAAGTCAGCGATGACGGACTTGTATATACATTTAAGCTTCGTCAGGACACCAAATGGAGTGACGGACAGACAGTAACTGCCAAAGATTATGAATATGGCATGAAACGTCTCTGCGACCCGTCTGCAGCCTGCCCGGGAAGCTACCTCGGAGCTGTTCTTAAGAATGGTGCAAAGGTCAGCGAGGGCGAACTTCCTCTTGACGATCTGGGAGTTAAGGCAATAGATGATTTTACTCTTGAGATCACACTTGAAAATCCGGCTGACTATTTTGTCAGCATGACGAGCATGAGTGCATTCATGCCTGTGCGTGAGGATCTGGTTGAAAAATACGGCAATGAGTTCGGTGGAAGTGCAGACAAACAGGTTTACAACGGACCGTTTGTGGTAAGCGAATACAGCAATGGTAAAGTTGAGCTTTCTAAGAATCCGAATTATTATGACAATGAGAAGATAAGTCTTGATGGTGTTGAGATTCTTACCGTAGCAGATCAGACAACGGCAGTTTCCATGTTCGATGCAGGCGAGCTTGACCTTGCAGAGGTTCCTACAGAACTGGCAGCTCAGTATGAAGGTAAAACAAATTCTTACTACAGCGGAGCAGATGATTACGCAGCACTCAACCACCGCAATAAATATCTTTCAAACAAGAATTTGCGTCTGGCTATGAATTATGCGGTTAACCGTGAAGAATATATTCTTCTGACACACAATGGCCTGTATCAGGCAAACCAGCGATTTGTTCTTCCACAGGTACGGGGTGTAGATGGTGATTACGGTACGGAATATCCGTTGGAGGCATTCCCGCTTCAGGGTGATCAGGATAAAGCTAAAGAATATCTTGACAAGGCGTTATCTGAGCTGGGACTTTCAAGTGCATCCGATATCACTCTGAAACTTGTAGTAGCCGATGCCGAGACATCAAAGAAAGAGGCAGAGGTTGTGGCAAATCAGTGGAAAAACAACTTGGGCATTAATGTAGAGATCAATATGGTACCTTATGCTACCAGAAACTCACTGCTTGTTCCGGGAAGTGATGAATACGACATCATTATGAGCGGTTGGGCACCGGATTATTCTGACCCGTACAGCTATCTTGAACTGTGGTACAGCACTTCAGGTTATAACTACTTGAATTATAACAGTGCAGACTATGATAAATATATTGACGCATCTAAGACCACAAGCGGAAAAGAGCGCATGGATAACCTGTTTAACGCAGAGAAGACACTCCTTGAAGATGGTGCACTGGTACCGCTGCAGTTGAGAGAGGTTCAGTACATGGTAGCAGATGATGTTGAAAATCTCGGTGCATATTTTGTAGGTCTCAACTATGACTATATGTACGTAGATATCACAGACTGATTGAAAATCTTATGGCCTAGATAAGTGAATCAATGTGTGGGCTAGAATCAATGTGTGCGATGACTTGTCCATAGAAAACAAACTAAAATGCGCTTCAGGATCAGCACTCTTTGCGGATTTCTGAAGCGCAGTATATATAAGCAAAAACTTTGGGATGTTCCCGTGTTAAAAGGAGCGTGAACCTATGAAAAAATATGTATTGAAGCGGGTGGGAATATCCATTGTGACCGTGTTTGTTCTCGTGTCCGTAGTATTCTTTTTAGCAAGGCTGATGCCGGGCGGTCCGTTTAACGACCCGAAGTTGTCAGCAACAGCCAAGGCCAACTTAAGCGCCTACTATGGTTTTGATAAACCATTATTAGAACAGTATCTGACATATCTTAACAATCTGATTCATGGAAATTTCGGTTTTTCTACCAAATATCCTAGCAGAACAGTCAATGACCTTTTGGCCGGTGCTTTTCCGTATTCGGCTGACCTGGGCATTCGAGCCCTTTGTTTTGCAATCTCATTCGGTCTGGTA
Organism: bacterium; assembly: GCA_963657995.1. Classification (GTDB taxonomy): domain Bacteria; phylum Bacillota; class Clostridia; order Lachnospirales; family Lachnospiraceae; genus Otoolea. Next base: position 1,901 of record CAVKOQ010000128.1, on the reverse strand, counting down.
TTTGGTATCATTTCTGCGTTAAATCGTGGCAATAAAATTGATCTGATTTTTGTGATTGTTGCAGTATTTGGTACAAGTGTTCCGGATTTTATCATGGGTGCACTATTGCAGCATTTCTTTGCAGTCAAATGGGGGCTGTTTCCGATTGCACAGTATAAGGGATTTTCGTATACGATCCTGCCGTCGATAGGACTTGGATTTTATACCATGGCATCGGTGTCGCGAATCATGCGTGCCAGCATGCTTGAGGTGGTACAGCAGGATTACATCAAAACTGCCCGCTCAAAAGGTATATCCAAATTCCGCGTGACTTGGAAACATCAGATTAGAAATGCCATCATGCCGGTAGTTACAATACTTGGACCTACAGTGGCAGCAGTATTGACAGGTACATTTGTAATAGAGTCACTCTTTGCTATTCCCGGCATGGGTAAATATTATGTTGAGAGTGTACAGAACAATGACTATTCACTGATACTCGGTATGACGGCGTTCTATGGTACATTTCTTGTATTTTGTAATATGATAGTCGATATTCTTTATGGTGTAATTGATCCAAGAGTGCGGATCGGCGGAAAGTAGGTGGCGGAATGAATGTTACTCGTGATATGTTTGAAATGGTGGGTAAAAACACCGAAAAGATGGAATCCATATCTCGCCCAAGCCTGACATTCTGGCAGGAGGCATGGAGACGTATAAGAACCAATAAAGCTGCTTATTTCAGTTTGATTTTGCTGATCTTATATGGCCTTTTGGCGATATTTGCACCTATGTTCAGTCATTATGGATTTGATGAACAGGATGCTTATTCGATGAGTCAGGGGATTTCAGCCGCACACTGGCTTGGAACAGATTCTCTTGGTCGAGATCTCTGGGTACGTGTCTGGATGGGAGCCCGTGTTTCACTGACAATAGGTCTTCTGGCAGCACTTTTAAATACTGTGATTGGAACTGTGCTCGGAGGATTCTGCGGTTACTATGGCGGAAAATTTGACATGATCGTCATGCGAATCATAGATGTTATATACGGAATTCCTTCACTTATTGTCTGTATCTTAGTCATGGTAGTGCTAGGATCCGGTGTCAAGAGTCTTATTATTGCCATGGTTATAGTCGGATGGACAGGAACATGCCGATTTACAAGAGGCGAGGTGTATCGGTTAAAAGAACAGGATTTTGTGCTGGCTGCCAGAGTTATGGGTGAATCAGTATTTACCATCATCGTGCGTGAGATCATTCCCAATATCATGGGACTTTTGATCACAAATCTTACGATGGCGATTCCGAGTGCAATATTCCAGGAGGCCTTCTTAAGCTATATCGGCCTCGGTATCTCACCGCCTCAGGCCAGCTGGGGAGTTCTTGCAAAAGAGGGAACCCGCATGATGACTGCGGCACCGCATATGCTGTATGTGCCGGCATTCTTTATTTGTACGACTGTATTGGCACTTAATCAGCTTGGCAATGGTCTTCGCGACGCATTTGATCCGAGACTTAGAGGAACGGAATAGGAGGTAGAAGAAATGTCAAAAAACATACTGGAAATCAAGAATCTGACCTTCTCATTCCATACATACGGAGGCGTGGTTAAGTCAGTAAGGGATGTAAGTTTCAATGTGCGCGAAGGTGAAATTCTTGGAATAGTAGGAGAGAGCGGATGCGGCAAGAGTGTCACATCACAGTGCATATTAAAACTCAACCCGGAACCACCGGGATTCTTTGAGGGTGGCTCTATCAAATACAAGGGAGAAGAAATTATCACTAAAACAGACCGTGAAATGCGTGCTATCCGCGGTGTGGAGATAGGTTTTATATTTCAGGATCCTATGACGTCCTTAAACCCGACTATGACTGTTGGAAAACAGATAGAGGAAGTTTTTGTCGGGCGAAAAGGCATAAGC
>CAVKOQ010000127.1:0-6906 GCA_963657995.1 bacterium | reverse complement strand
GCATAAATCACTATTTTGTTAGCTGAAATATTGAATTTTCAAGGTTCGAAGCCCATTTTTGGTATGGGAAGTTTTAGTTAAGAAAGTAGTCGCGAGAATAGATTATAGGAAATGTAGAATAGAAAAAGGCAAAATCCATCGCCAAAAGATTTGCGTGGAGTTTGCCTTTTCGTTTTTTGCTAATGTCCTGCCTGCCATCTGCCTGATGCACCGCATGGAAGTACAAGACCGGTGCGTGTAACCGGAAGACCAAGTTCGTCAGATATGACAGTTCCGCCGTGAACATAAGATATTTCTGTTGAAAGCATATATGTCAAGACTGACGGTGCAAGTCCGGTTGTATATGAATTTATAAGGAAGAAAAGTGGGTTGTCTGATAATAATTTGGAACAGAGCTGCACGAATGGATAGATTGAGCTTTCAATCTTCCAGATTTCTCCTTTAGGACCGCGTCCGTATGACGGAGGATCCATGATGATGCCATCGTAATGGTTGCCACGTCTGATCTCGCGTTCAACAAATTTCACACAGTCATCGACAATCCAGCGGATTGGTGCATCTTCAAGCCCTGAAGAGCGTGCGTTTTCCTTTGCCCAGGCTACCATACCCTTTGATGCATCTACGTGAGTGACGCTGGCACCGGCTGCAGCAGCTGCGAGTGTTGCACCGCCTGTGTAGGCGAAAAGATTCAAAACTTTGATTGGCCGGCCTGCATTTCTTATACAGTTACCGAACCAGTCCCAGTTTGCCGCCTGCTCAGGAAAAAGACCTGTATGTTTGAAGCTGAATGGCTTCAAATTGAAAGTAAGTTTATCATAATGAATAGACCACTGCTCCGGTAAATCAAAAAACTCCCATTCACCGCCGCCTTTTGAGCTTCTGTGGTAGTGGCCGTTCATCTTTTTCCAGCCTTTGTTTGTCTTTGGAGTGTTCCATATAACCTGAGGGTCTGGCCTTACCAGTAAATAATCGCCCCAGCGTTCCAGTTTTTCACCTTCAGAACAGTCAATCACTTCATAATCTTTCCATCCGTTTGCAATCCACATAAAATATAATCCTTTCAAAACAGAGTGTGTCATCCCAGAAATATAGGACCGATACACTCGATATAACGCGTTATATATAAACTTTTATACATTATAAAGGTCATTGAATGGTGTGTCAAATCCTTTGATGGCCATAGGTGTACAAATGTAAATAAATTGAAAGATAAATCTGCTTGAAGATCCATCTTTATCTTGATAGAATGTACTTAATAAATTTTTACATATTAAATCGGATTATTATAAGATGATGCTCGTGAAGCGTTATTAACCACAGACTGGGAGGATATCAATATGAAGAAAAAGAAATTAGCGGTCTGCGTTTTGTCGGCAGCCCTGATGCTCGGTGCTGCTATGACATCATATGCGGCAGAGGGCTGGCAGCAGTCTGGAAGCAGCTGGATATATGTGGATGCCAATGGCAATAAAGTGACGAATACATGGAAGAAGGGTGCAGATAATTTATGGCGTTACCTTGATTCTCAAGGTAATATAGCATCAAACTGCTGGGTAGATGATGAGTACTTTGTTGAGAGCACAGGCATCATGGCAAGTGAGAAGTGGCTTAAGCTTCCGAAACGGAACCTGTCATGGAATGAATCATCATCGACCACAGTATGGTATTATTTCACATCAAGCGGCAAGATGGTATCTGACGGCTGGTCAAAGATCGATGGCAAATATTACTACTTTGACAGTGACGGAGTGATGCAGACAGGCTGGGTAGATGATGACACGTATTATACGAATTCAGACGGAGCTATGCAGATAGGTTGGGCTTATCTTGAAGATCCTGATGATGATGACGATGATGAAGTGAAACCTGGTGATGACGATGAGGATCATCATTGGTATTACTTTCAGAGTTCAGGAAAAAAATATGTACCTTCTACAAGTGGTTCAGAATACAAACAGTATAAGATAGACGGAACTTATTATTGCTTTGATTCCAATGGAGCTATGCAGACGGGCTGGGTGAATATGGGTACATCCTCTTCAGCCGGATTTGAAAATTACCGCTATTATCAGAGCAACGGTAAGGTTCAGACGGGATGGCTTTCTACGACTCCACCGGAGGATGATGACTACAATCTGGATCTTGGAAATGATGTGCAGTGGTATTATTTTTCCAGCAATGGAGAGCCTAAGGTAGGACCGAACATCTCTGATGCTTCGACAAGTGATCTTGTTCGCATCAACAATATCACATATCTTTTCAATGAAAAGGGAAATCCGGTTTATGGACTAAGACGCCTTGAGATAGGAAGTACCGGTGAGTATGCGTGCTATTTCTTTGGTGCTGATAAGGCGACAAGCTCTGTTGTCAAAGGAAAAGGCAAAGTCACTGAGGGTGATGGAACAGTAAGCCAGTTCTATTTCACTGACAGCGGAAATAAGGCCGGAAGAGGATATACAGGTGTAGAGGATGGTTACCTATATTACATGGGTAAGCTTCAGATGGCCGACAGTGGCACCAAGTACGAAGTCATAACCGTCAACAGCAAGAACTATCTTGTGACAACCGCAGGTAAGATAGTCAAATCAGGTAGTGTAAAGGATTCCAACGGAACAAAATTCAAGACCAATTCCAATGGTTGCGTGACTCAGGTTGATGGAGTTAATGATGATGGTTCTGATGAGGCAAGAACACCGATCGAGCCGAATTATTGGGACGATTAATAGATATAGTAATATATAAGAATATATATTGAATGTGCAGGAGTTTCTTCTATAAATATTAGGCTAGAGATAACCGTATTAGAAGAGACTCCTGCTTACTGTTTTATGAGAAGAAGAGACGATTTCACTTGTTTAAAACAAGTGCCTTGGGATGAAAATAAAAATGTAAAAACTTCTAAAAAACACTTGATTTTCTTGGGGAGCTGTGATATGATAACGAGGCTGTGGCATGATAGCGATGAAACGTGAGGTTGCTGCTAAACAAAGCAGGTTATTCCGCGGAGCGAATGTCAAGTTAGGAAACTGGCGACAAGTCACTGTACAAAAATAGAGTATCCAGATAACAAATGACGGATTAGGTGTGTGGTCTGCGAGGACACACACGGGTATGTGTACAGTCACCGCTTGTCGTGCTTAATAGTACGAAAAGGAGGCGACTTTTTTTATGGCAAGTCAAGTAATGAGAATCACACTGAAAGCTTATGATCATCAGCTGGTAGATACATCCGCTGCAAAAATCATTGAGACTGTAAAGAAAAACGGATCAAAGGTGAGTGGACCGGTGCCGCTGCCAACCAAGAAAGAGGTAGTAACCATTCTGCGAGCAGTTCATAAGTACAAAGATTCCAGAGAGCAGTTCGAGCAGAGAACTCATAAGAGACTCATCGACATCATTGCTCCTAGCCAGAAGACAGTTGATGCACTGCAGAGACTGGAAATGCCGGCTGGCGTATCCATCAACGTTAAGATGAAAAACAAATAATTAAGAATCCTATACTAGTTTAGATAGAGACATCTGGACAGTTCTAGGATGAACGCGGGAACATATGCGAACGCGTTCCGCTGTAGAAAAACAGGAGGTCAAATTAATGAAGAAAGCGATTTTAGCTACCAAAGTCGGAATGACTCAAATCTTCAACGAAGACGGAGTATTAACTCCGGTAACTGTTCTTCAGGCTGGACCATGTGTTGTTACACAGGTTAAGACAGAAGAGAACGATGGTTACAAAGCAGTACAGGTTGGTTTTATAGACAAGAGAGAAAAACTTGTGACAAAGCCAGTTAAGGGTCATTTTGACAAGGCAGGCGTTGCTTACAAGAGATATGTAAGAGAGTTCCGTTTTGAGAACGCAGAAGAATATTCTGTAAAAGATGAAATCAAAGCAGAAATCTTCGCAGCAGGCGATAAGATTGATGCAACTGCTATTTCAAAAGGTAAAGGTTTCCAGGGTGCCATCAAGAGACACGGCCAGCACAGAGGACCGATGGCTCACGGTTCCAAGTTCCATCGTCATCAGGGTTCCAACGGTTCTGCAACAACACCAGGACGCGTATTTAAGGGCAAAGGAATGCCAGGTCACATGGGTAGCGTAAAAGTTACTGTTCAGAACCTGGAGATTGTTAGAGTTGATGCTGAGAACAATTTACTCCTTGTTAAAGGCTCTGTACCGGGACCGAAGAAATCCTTAGTAACAATCAAAGAGACAGTAAAGGTCGCTAAATAAGGCTTTTACGGGAAAGGAGGAACATACAGATGGCAAACGTATCTGTTTTCAATTTAGAAGGCAACGAAGTCGGCACATTAGAACTGAATGACGCTGTATTCGGTGTAGAAGTAAATGAACATCTGGTTCACATGGCAGTTGTAGCACAGCTTGCTAACAAACGTCAGGGAACTCAGAAAGCAAAAACCCGTTCCGAAGTTTCTGGCGGTGGTAAGAAACCGTGGAGACAGAAAGGTACCGGACACGCAAGACAGGGTTCAACAAGAGCTCCGCAGTGGACAGGCGGCGGCGTAGTATTCGCTCCAACACCACGTGATTATACAATCCGTTTAAACAAGAAAGAGAAGAGAGCTGCTCTTAAATCTGCTCTGACAAGCCGTGTAAACGAGAACAAGTTCATCGTTGTTGAGGCTATGAATTTCGACGAGATCAAGACAAAGAAATTTGTTGAGGTTATGAACAACCTTAAGGTAAACAAAGCTCTGGTAGTTCTGGATGAGGCTTGTGATAAGGCTGTATTATCCGCTAGAAACGTAGCAGATGTTAAGACTGCTTCCGTAAGCACTATCAATGTTTACGATATCCTTAAATACAACACAGTAGTAGCAACTAAGGCTGCTGTAGCTTCTATCGAGGAGGTATATGCATAATGGCAAACGTACAGTACTATGACGTAATCCTCAAACCGGTTGTAACTGAGAAGAGTATGAATGCTATGACAGATAAGAAATACACCTTCCTGGTACATACCGAGGCAAACAAAACTATGATTAAAGAAGCCGTAGAAAAGATGTTCCCGGGCACAAAAGTTAAGAGTGTCAACACTATGAACATGGACGGCAAGACAAAGAGAAGAGGCATGACATTCGGTAAGACAGCTGCAACAAAGAAAGCTATCGTTCAGCTGACTGAGGACAGCAAAGAGATCGAGATCTTCGCTGGTCTGTAGGCCGAAAGCTGCTAAGTGAGAATTTTCGGACTTAGCAGGGATATGCCAGTATGAAATTATACGACGAACACTATGTCGTGACAAACATGAAGAAACGCCAGGAGGCGTTGAACGAAAGGAGTCAAAGTCATGGGAATTAAATCTTACAGCCCATATACACCTTCCAGAAGACATATGACCGGCTCTGATTTCTCTGAGATTACAAAATCTACACCTGAGAAATCCTTAGTAGTTTCTTTAAAGAAGAACGCAGGTCGTAATAACCAGGGTAAAATCACCGTTCGTCACAGAGGCGGCGGTTCCAGAAGAAAATATAGAATCATCGACTTCAAGAGAAATGCAAAAGACGGTATCGCAGCAACCGTACTTGGTATCGAGTACGATCCGAACCGTACAGCAAACATCGCTCTGATCTGCTACGCAGACGGCGAGAAAGCTTATATCCTTGCTCCGGCTGGTTTACAAGTTGGACAGAAGGTTATGAGCGGTGCAGAGGCTGAGGCAAAAGTTGGTAACTGCTTACCACTTTCTGAAATCCCGGTTGGTGCACAGATTCACAACATTGAGCTTCTTCCGGGCAAGGGTGGTCAGCTGGTACGTTCCGCTGGTAACTCTGCTCAGTTAATGGCTAAAGAAGGCAAATATGCAACCCTTAGATTACCGTCCGGAGAGATGAGAATGGTTCCGATCAGCTGCCGTGCTACTATCGGTGTAGTTGGTAACGGTGACCACAACCTGATCAATATCGGTAAGGCTGGTAGAAAACGTCACATGGGTATCCGTCCGACTGTCCGCGGTTCTGTTATGAACCCGAATGACCATCCACACGGTGGTGGTGAGGGCAAGACCAGTATCGGTCGTCCAGGTCCTTGCACACCTTGGGGCAAACCGGCACTCGGCCTGAAGACCAGAAAGAAAAACAAACAGTCTAATAAGTTAATCGTAAGAAGAAGAAACGGTAAACAGTAATAGGAGGTATACTAATGGGTCGTTCATTAAAAAAAGGACCATTTGCAGATGCACATCTGTTAAAGAAAGTAGATGAGATGAACGCAGCAGGACAGAAACAGGTTATCAAGACCTGGTCCCGCCGTTCCACAATCTTCCCGCAGATGGTTGGACATACAATCGCAGTTCACGATGGTAGAAAACATGTTCCGGTATACGTAACAGAGGACATGGTTGGACATAAACTCGGTGAGTTCGTAGCCACTAGAACTTACAGAGGCCACGGAAAAGACGAGAAGAAAGCAGGACGTAAGTAAGTTACGCTTGAAAGGAGGTTTCACCAATGGCTAAAGGACATAGATCCCAAATTAAAAGAGAAAGAAATGCTAATAAGGATACGAGACCGTCGGCTAAGCTGTCTTACGCCAGAGTATCCGTTCAGAAAGCATGCTTCGTATTAGATGCCATCAGAGGCAAAGATGTGAAGACAGCGCTTGGTATTGTAACATACAATCCTAGATATGCTTCTACTTTAATCAAAAAATTACTCGAATCTGCTGTTGCTAACGCAGAGAACAACAATCAGATGAATCCGGAGAACCTGTACGTTGCAGAATGCTTCGCTAACAAGGGACCGACAATGAAGAGAGTAAAACCGAGAGCACAGGGTCGCGCTTACAGAATCGAAAAGAGAATGAGCCACATCACTATCGTGCTTGATGAGAAATAAGAGGAGGCAATTATGGGACAGAAAGTTAATCCGCACGGCTTAAGAGTCGGT
>CAVKOQ010000126.1:0-6939 GCA_963657995.1 bacterium | reverse complement strand
CATGTCATCCGCCATGGCCGTATACAGTGAACTTTGTACACCTGCACACGTATAGACGGCTCTTTTAATCGCATCATAGTCCTTTTCAGGCAAAATCTGTATCTCCTGCACATGACAGACCGGAGATAGCCCATCAGGCGAATAGCCATCTCCATAGGGATCTTCCGACTCTGCAACCGGTCCCTGCCATGCCAAAAGATAAGCCATCGACATGGTATACTCGCCTCCGTCATTCTGCGATAGATTAAAACTGTTTTTAAGTGACATATGATCTTCTGAAAAATTGATCTTCCATTCAGGAAGAACACTGCTCTCAAGTGCCATCACAGATGCAAATGCCCAGCAAGTACCAAGACTTCCCTGATTTTTGATTGTCGGAGCACGACCTACCGTGCGATAATCATAAGACTTCGGCAACCCCATATCCTGGTTTTCTGTTCCGTCCGCTACAGACGTAATCTGATCGCCATTTACCTCATATTTTTCTGTATCAGGTACTTCACTTTTGCTTTCAGTGTTTTCGCTTTCATCACTTACACTTTCATTACTTTCGTCTTCATCGCTTTCACATCCAGTGCTCTCTTCTTTCTCCACCGTCTGCTCGGCAATATGAATACGATGACTACATCCAAAAAGAAATATAATAATTATCAGCAGTGATATACAAAAAATATTACGCTTCAACCTTATCACCCGCTTTTCTCTTCGGCGGTTTTGGTCCCATAAACTGATAATAGTAAGTCTTCATCATACCATTGTAAATCTTACGGTTTTTATCTGCTTTTCTGCCGATATATCTCTCTGCATCCTCATATGCGGTGATGAGATACATAGACCATGAATCAAGCTGTTTATAACGCTCACCAATAGTCTTATAGAGTGCCGGAAGATCTTCTTTTTCCTCTATACGTTCACCATAAGGCGGATTGGTAATTATAAAGCCATATTTTTTAGGATGGCTAAGCTGTGCTACAGAACGTTCCTGAAAATGTATCATGTGGTCTACACCGGCTCTCTCTGCATTTTCTCTTGCCGCTTTTACCACATCTTTATCAATATCATATCCCTGAATATCAACCTTGACCGTGTCATCAACCAGTTCTGATGCCTCATCGATTGCATCATACCAGCACTTTTTCGGAATAAGGTTAGTCCAGCTCTCCGACAGAAATGATCTATTCATCCCAGGTGCCATATTAGCCGCAATCATGGCAGCTTCAATAGGAAAAGTACCACTTCCGCAAAACGGATCTACAAGAATCCGGTCAGCTCTCCAAGGTGTAAGCATGATCAAGGCCGCAGCTAATGTCTCAGTAATAGGTGCCTTGCTTGTCATCTGGCGGTATCCGCGCTTATGGAGTGATTCCCCGCTTGTATCTATGCCGACAGTTACCTGATCCTTGTAAAAAAACACTCGCAATGGATATTCGCTACCTGTCTCCGGCATTCTTTCAAGGTCATAATATTCCTGCATATGTCTGGCAATCGCTTTTTTCATAATTCGCTGTATATCAGACGGGCTGAACAGCTTGCTGGATATGGATGACGCCTTTTTTACCCAGCATTTTCCATCTTTCGGCAGATACTTCTCCCACTTAATTGCGCGAGTTGCTTCAAACAATTCGTCAAACGTAACTGCCTTAAAACTGCCTACCTTTAAAAGAACTCTTTCTGCCGTTCTAAGAAAAATATTTGCACGGCAGATGGCCTCTGCATCTCCAACAAAGGTCACACGGCCATTTTCCACTTCAGTTACTTCATATCCGAGGTCTGTGACCTCTTTTTTTAATACTGCCTCCAGTCCAAAATGGCATGGGGCAATTAATTCATATCGTTCCAATGCTTTTCCCTCAACTATTTTTTTCAAAAAACACATTACATCATTTTATTCTAATTTACCCTTTTACATCTGTCAACTATGGAAAAATGGTATATTTTTCTAATATAGCTAAGAAGCCGGAAAGCAATAAAACCTGCTTTCCGGCTTTTATAATCACAAACTTATAATCACACGACACTCGTGGTCAAAATCTTCTATCTTAACTTATATCTATTTATTAACCAAGTACATTTACAATCTTAACCGGTGTGCGATAGTTCCACGGAGAAGTCTTGATACCTGTTTTCTCGGTTGAGGCATGTACTACCTTACCGTCTCCGATATACATAGCCACATGATTGATACCGCTTCCGCTTCCATAGAAGAGCAGATCTCCAGGCTGCATCTCAGCTGCACTGATTGCTGTACCCTGTTTTGACTGGGCTGTTGAAGAACGGCTAAGGCTCACACCTGCACCGTGCTGCATAACATACTTGACAAAGCCTGAGCAATCAACGCCTGTATGTGGGTCATTGCCACCAAACTTGTAACGTCCTCCGATAAACTGTAATGCGTAATTTACCAACTGCTGTCTCTTTGAAATATCGGTCTGTTCTTCAACAAACTCCTCAGCTGCGGCAGTTGCTTCCTCAGCCTTACTAATCACGACGTTGCTCTGCATCTTCAGATAGCCTTCCATCTCACCGGCGGCAACCTTGATCCAGCTGTCATCACATTTTCCGACTACATCGTAGGATTCGCCCTTTTCTGCCATCGCTACTACTTCAGAGTTCTCATCTTCATCTGCGTATATCGAAACATCATCTGCAACAGTTGCTACCATGTCGCTCTCATAACCGGTAGACGGACCTGCAAAAGCTGTCTGTATGCTGCTGATAGTAAATATCGAGCATACACATAACATACGAAAAAGTTTCTTGGTTTTATTTAAATTCATGCTGAAAACTCCTTAATCAGATTTTGTGATTTCCACAGACAATGTCGAAATAAAAGATCGAATTTGAAATGTTACATAATTATTAAAACTTGTTACATTGCCATTATATTTTCTTTTCTTTTCGTTGTCAAGGAAATGACGAATCTTTTATTTTATTTTAAGATTTCAGTGTCCAGCGTAAACCAAAATTCTACACCATCTTCATGATTTTTTACACCGCATGATTTATGATGCATCTCCATGATGGCCTTGACGATCGAAAGTCCTATACCGCTGCCTCCATAAGCCCTGGTTCTCGCCTTATCCACCTTGTAGAACTTAGTCCAGAGATTTGGTATGGATTCCTCAGGAATCGGCATGCCGGTATTGAACACTTCCACGCATATTTCTTTTCCGTCTCTTCTGTGATCAATTTTTATCTCAATCTTTTTTTCATCGCCTCCCACGTGATGAATCGCATTGGTTAAAAAGTTTGTAACAACTTCCTCTATCTTAAATTCATCTCCAATTACATAGACAGGAGCTTTCTCATCAAAAACCACCGTGATGTCCTTCTCTTTCATGAGTACTCCAGACGAAGAAATAACGCTAGAAATCAATTCTGTGATATCAAAGCGTTCCAAGGACAACTTTTCTCCTCCAAACTCCAGTGCCGTCAGTGTAAGAAGCTGACGAACCATCCGGTTCATCTTTCCAGCCTCATCCATGATAACACTGCAGTAATAATCGCGATTTTCCTTATCCTCTGCCATACCCTCGACCAGCCCTTCGGCATATCCCTGTATAAGAGCGATCGGGGTCTTGAGTTCATGCGATACATTTGCAATAAACTCTTTTCTCATCTCATCGATTTGAACTTTTTCCTCAATATCCTTCTGAAGCTGTGTATTGGCTTCTTTTAATGCTCCTATCGTTGTCTTTAGTCGCTCTGAAAGGACATTCATGCTGTTTCCAAGTGTATCTATCTCCTCTGTGGAGCAGCTGTCATTCTCGTATTTTGCATCGAAATCCAAATTTGTCATCTTTTCTGACAACTCGGACAATTTCTTTATGGGCATCGTGATATATCTTGTAATAAAATAAATCAATATACTTCCTGCAAGAATCACCACAATTCCGACCATCATCAAAAATTGATTTGAAATTGCCGTGCTCTCATGAATACTCTCCATGGGCATCGTCATTATAAATATAGTCGCATTGTCAGAAAAGAATCCCCAGCATTCCAGATAAAATGTCTTACTTCGCGGATCGAATGATTTTTGAATCATATAGTTATCGTACTCACGAAGTATCTCTCTTTTCGCATCAGAGTGTCCTACAATATATCTCCTTACTCTGTCACGCATCACTTCCACATCTCTTGCGGATGACACCAGTGTCTGGTCACTCTCACTGTCATACAGAAGAAGAGAAACATTGGAACGATCACGCAGTTCTCGGATGACATTGGCAAGTCTTGCTCCACCACTCGTTGTTTCTGCCAAATCATCACTCTCAGAGTTTTCCTCTGCATCTTCTGTATCATCATCGAGAACAACTGTATCTCCATCTGAAATCTCATCCTGCTGATCCGGTTTTTCATCAGCGTTCCATGAGTCCTTTCCTGAACCATCACCATTTTCTGCCGTCTCAAGCTCGTTATCAGAATATTCTTTCCATCCTGAATTTAAATCTGCCTGTGCATCTTCAAGTGAACTTTCGCCATTTCTGACCTCGTAAAGAATTATCTCGTCAATGGCCTTATATCCCTTCTCCAGTGTATGAATCTTGTAATTCTGATAATATCCGGACAAAAAAAAGCTGTTTATACACCAGATGAGCGCAATTGCAGCCGTCATCAGTCCTGCAAATACGATTGTGAATTGCCATCGTATTGAATGTTTCATTCGCTTACCTCAAATTTATAACCCATACCCCAGATCGTCTTGATATACTCGCCCTTCTCTCCAAGCTTACTCCTAAGCTTCTTAACATGCGTATCGATCGTACGTGCATCTCCAAAATAATCGTAATTCCATACATTATTCAGAATTTTCTCTCTGGAAAGTGCAATTCCCTGGTTTTCGGCAAAGTACGTCATGAGCTCAAATTCTTTATAGCTCAAATCTATCGGATTTCCATCTACACTTACCTGATGTGCTGTCTTGTCTATGTGAATACCGCCAACATCAATCACATCCTGGTTTCCTCCATTGCTGCGGCGAAGAATCGCCTCAACACGTGCCACCAGAATCTTCGGGCTAAATGGTTTGGAGATATATTCATCAACTCCCAGATTGAAGCCCTGCAGCTCATCACTCTCCTCGCCTCTCGCAGTCAGCATGATGATCGGCACCTGGGAATACTTGCGGATCGTCTTCACAACCTCCCAGCCGTCCATCTTAGGCATCATCACATCAAGCAGAATCAGCTCTATATCCTTCTGCTGAAAAAATATATCAACTGCCTCCTCGCCGTCCCCGGCTTCTAACACCTGATATCCCTTTACTGAAAGAAAGTCCTTCACGAGCTTTCGCATTCTTGCCTCATCGTCCACGACCAGTATTTTAATCTTTTCCATAAAATCATCACCTCATCTGTCATAAAACTGTTGTTTTATCCGTATTTTAACAAATTCATGAGTTAGATTCCATAGGTTCACAAAAGATTCATAAAATGCAATTTGCTATATATGGTACTAATAAATTTGATAGTAACTTGCTTAAAGCATGTTATCTGCTTATAATGATTCGTGAAAGGTGGTCTTTTCATGTATCAGAAAAAATTGGAAAGCGATATCAGATGCCCGTTGGAATATGGACTTGACATATTCGGAGGAAAATGGAATTCCAGAATCATATGCGTTCTGTCCGCCAAGAAAACCTTGCGTTACAGTGAGCTTCGAAAAGAAATGGGAAACATCACAGATGCAGTTCTGGCGACTACTTTGAAAACACTTATCGAAAACCAGATGATTAAACGTAAATCATATGATGAAATTCCACCGCGAGTGGAATATTCACTTACTGAAAAAGGTGCATCTGTTGTTCCGATATTGCAAAGCATATGTCACTGGGCGGGTGTTTTTTATCATGAAGATACAGACATGGCAATGATTCAATGCAAAAAATGTGATCATAGGTAGGTGAAAAACATGATATAAAAATGCCACAATACGTTCTCACATCGCCATATTATTTTTTCTCCCTTGCACATATCATATCCCATGCCTCATCATCTATCTCTTCGTCATGGAACAATTTTCTTTTGTCATTATCTGTTATTGTTCTGAGCACCCGACATGGGTTTCCTGCCGCGATCGACCAGTCCGGAATATCTTTTGTGACAACGCTTCCGGCACCAATTACAACGTTGTTTCCGATGTGTACACCCGGGCATACTACTGTATTTCCTCCAAGCCATACATTATCTCCGATAGTAACCTCTTTTCCATATTCAAAAGCAGAATTACGTGTATCCGGGTAAATCGGATGTCCTGCTGTATAAATAGCCACATTTGGTGCCATCTGACAGTTATCGCCGATTTTTACCTTTGCCACATCTATGATCGTGCAGTTATAATTTGCAAAAAAATTCTTTCCCACCTCAATATGTGAGCCATAATCACAGTAAAAAGGCGGATTTACCCACGCACCTTCTGATTTTCCAAAAAGTTCTTTTACAGTCTTTGCAATTTCATTGAAATCTGACCGATCTGCAAAATTAAGTTTTTGAAGGATTTTCCTGCACTTTTTCTGTTCTTCCATAACAGCCTCATCTGCAATATAAGCAATCTGCATGTCTCTTCTTTTTTTCATGTCCATAGTCAATTCTCCATTTCTGTTAAATTTTTTAACCATTTGTATTGTCTGTAATGTTTAAATACCGCCGGAAGTTTTACCAATTCATCAAGATTTAAAACAAAATACACCATCAGCACCGGCAATTTCAAGACAAATGCCACGATGCAGCCCAGCGGAACTGCAAAGCACCACATAGTAACCATATCACACTTTAAACCAAATTTTGTATCTCCTCCTGCCGGGAAAATACCACCTATTGTCATGGAATTGATTGATTTTCCTATTACATAATAGCTGCTCATAAACAGCATATACTTCAAATACCCACCTGCGATATCGGTCAGATTCGTAAAATGCAGAATAACCGGTGTCAGGAG
>CAVKOQ010000125.1:0-7036 GCA_963657995.1 bacterium | reverse complement strand
ACAGTGCTATCAGGTTCAGCCATGAAAATAAGGCGGTTCAGACACTGTATGAAGAGTATCTGGGTGAGCCGATGTCCGAGAAAGCACATCATCTGCTTCATGTGGAAGAATATTAGATGTCAAGACTCGCTCGCGAGTCTTGCGTGCCGGATTCGCTAAAGCATAGAGGATGGGGATTTCTTCGACTGAGTTAAATTTGGATAAAAAGAAACGGGTGCCCTTCATCACGGACACCCGTTTCTTTTTTATCCTCTAAGTCTCTCTTCTATCTCTTCCATCTCCGGGATTGCCGAGATTCCACCTCGGCGTTCTACGCACAAGCTTGCCACTGCGTTGCCAACTCTGCCAAGCCTAATCATCTGGGCTCTTGTCAGGTGTTCCGGTGCGGTTTCCTCGCGAAGATAAGATGCGATAAATCCACCCCAGAACGAATCTCCGGCACCGGTTGTATCTACCGCATGCGATGAAAATCCTTCTGCTTTTACAATTCCATTTTCATTGCCAATCAAAGCACCGTCACTTCCAAGCGTAACAGCCACCAGGCTAACTCCCTGTCTAAGAAGATACCAGATAGCCTCTTCCGGGTCCTTATACGGAGTCAAAAGTTCGGTTTCTTCATCCGAAATCTTCATCATATCAACGTATGGAATCAACGACTGCATCCGAAGCTGCGCTGTCTCAGAATCGCTCCAAAGTGCTGCACGGTAATTCGGATCATAAGAAATAATCGCACCGGAATTTTTTGCAATATTTATAGCCTCATACGTAGCCGTTCTGGACGGATCATCTGTCAGCGATAAGGAACCCACATGAAAAATTCGCGTATTTTTCAACATTTCCGAATTTATCTCTTTCATACACAGATTGGTATCGGCTCCCGGCTTTCTGGAAAAAGCAAATTCGCGCTCTCCATTTTCCTTAAGACTTACAAATGCCAGTGTGGTAAAATATTTCTCATCCTGAATCAGATTATCCGTATTGATACCTGCATGTATCAGCGTCTCCTTCAGAAAATCACCGTGCATATCCTTACCGACCTTGCCGATGAACGCTGTTTTCATTCCAAATTTCGTAGCCGCCGCCAGCATATTGGCCGGTGCACCTCCGGGATTTTGTTCAAACAAACGCATTCCCTGCCCGGAATTGCCCGCCGGAGTAAAATCAATCAGAAGCTCTCCCAGTGCTGTGATGTCCATTTTTGTCTTCATAATGAATCATCCTCCGTCTTTTTTCTATAAAAAGTTACTTTCTGATAGAAATATTTGCAAATTCTACCTTGGCATCCTGTGCCAGCAGACCAATCTCGTACTCAGGCTTGCGGAAAATACGATATGTAAATGCCACCTGTTCGCCTACAAATACTTCTACCATATCGTGATCAACAGAGATCTTAACATCTATAGCCTTGCCATTTTCAATGGAAAATGTTTTCTCAGCCACACGAACGCCATCCGGTCCAGGCTCGGTTGCCTTCGGCACCGCCTGACAGGACTGCTCCCAGAACGGATCCACTCCCATCGGCAGTGACAGAAGTGAAACTCGCTGCATAGCTACATCAAACTCCAGGAAAAGGCAGCCGCTGGCCTCACGATCTGATTTTAACAGTATTCCAAATGAATCATATGCCTCTTTCGGAATCACGGTACCTGTAAACAGGAACTTATCTTCAGGCTGCTCTAAAAATCCATATGCAGTAGTCTCGCAGGCATCAAGCTCAACCGTTGTATCTCCATAAAGCTTATATTCACCCATGATCGGAAGATAACTCCAGTCTACATTCTCCTTAAAACAATTTACGTATTCTTCAGGAAGTTTCACATCCAGCTCACCGTCTGCTGTTGCCACAACCTCATGCGGAATACAGAAAGTACCGCCCCAGTACCATTCACCTCTGTCACTGTTTTCTGCACGGTCATGTGCCCAGGCAAAATAAAATCTTCGTCCATTATCATCCTGCATGGATTTGGCAGCGTAGAATCGACGTCCGCCGATACCGTCTTTTTTCGGCTTTTTCCATGGTCCAAACGGAGATTTGGATGTACGGTAAATAGTATTTACAAACTCTGAAAAACGAGAATAAGAAAGATACCAGGTATCACCAATCTTATACATCTCACTGCATTCCGGACAATTCGTATTTCCGGCCGAATAAATCGGTCCGTAATATTCCCAGTTTACAAGATCCTTCGAACGGTACAATACTACACAACCGCGTCTTGTGACCGGCATATCAAGACGTCTCGCAGAGATCAGAATCCAGTAGCATTTATCTTCCTCATTGTAAAATACGTACGGATCGCGCCAATCAAGCTTCTCATACAGTTCGATCATAGGTGTAATAACCGGATTTGCCGCATCCTTCGTCCATGTAATGCCATCATCGCTTGTCGCATGGCAGATCGTCTGCTGATACTCTGCACTCAGGCAATAACCTGTATAAAACGCATGATATTTGCCTTCACCGTAGATGACAGAGCCTGTCCATACACCTGACGCATCCGGTTCATCGCCCTCACCTGGATAAAGTGCTGTAGGAAGCTCTTCCCAATGCACCAGATCTTCTGAAACCGAGTGGCTCCAGATGGTGCGAAGTCTAGCTGGATACACAGTCGTTCCCGGCGGTGATGTCAATGAAAAAATATGATATTTGCCCTCATGATAAAACGGAATCGCATCGCCGGTCGAATCCGCAAATGACATTTTCCTGAAAAAATCCATCTCTATTTCCTTGCCTTTCTAAAATACATACTTACAGTTACATTTATTTTTTCTTTTTAAGAAATGCCAGATTGCCTTTCTGGGAATCAAGCACAACCGCACATGCAATGATAAGACCTTTTACAATCAGCTGCCAGTAAGAGCTGACACCAATCAGGTTCAGGCCGTTGGAAATAATACCGATAACCATCGCGCCAAATACGGTGCCGCTGATACGTCCTCGTCCACCTGCCATGGAAGTTCCACCGAGAACGCAGGCTGCAATCGCATCCATCTCATATCCGCTTCCTACAGATGGCTGTCCAGAATACATTCTGGATGCCAGTACAAGACCCGCAAATGCAGCCAGGGCACCTGATAATGTGAATACAGCAATCTCAACTTTCTTGATCGGAACACCTGAAAGACGAGCTGCCTCACGGTTTCCACCGATTGCGTAAACATATGTACCAAATTTTGTCTTAGACAGAAGGAAACTAAATATAATGATCAAAATTACCATATATACAACCGGCAGCGGAATTATATTAAAAAGATATCCTGTTCCGATTGCGATAAAGAACTTATCTGTAATACGAGTGGACTGTCCACCTGAATAAACATAAGCAATACCGTTGCAGACGTTCATCATAGCCATAGTAATGATAAATGCCGGTACGCGAAATTTGGATACTACCAGACCATCGATAAAGCCGACTACAACACCGATGAGAAGGCCAATCACGATGGCTGCTCCAATCGGAAGTCCCTGATTAACTGCAAATCCGACTGTCAGAGTTCCGCTCATAGCTACGATTGCACCTACAGCCAGATCTATATGTCCGAGAATGACAATAAGTGTCATACCAAGTGCTATATATGTATTGATAGAAATCTGTCTAAGCACTGAAATGATGTTGTTAGGTGTCAAAAATTTGTCTGTCGCCAGTGCGACTACTACACATAATATAACCAGAACTCCGATAATTCCGGTATTTCCGGTAAATATCGAAAGCACCGAATTGTTTGATGTACTTTTCTTCGTGTTCATCACTTTTCGCCTCCTGCTGCATACTGCATGATTTTTTCCTGTTCAAGTTCTCCTCTTTCAAGCATTCCAGTCAATTTTCCTGCCTTGATGACACATACATTGTCACACATATTGATAATCTCAGGCAATTCGCTTGATACCATGATGATGGCAATTCCTTCTTTTGCAAGTTCATTGATAACCGAATAGATCTCAAACTTGGCATTGACATCGACACCTCTTGTCGGCTCGTCAAGGATCAAAACATCCGGTTTGATCGCAAGCCATTTTCCAAGAACGATCTTCTGCTGGTTACCACCCGAAAGACTTCCGGCTTCCACAAGTTCAACCTTGTTGGCTACGGCCTTGATATTAAGTTTTTCCTTGTAATAATCAATTACTTCCTGACGTTTCTTTTCGCTTATCGCGACTCCGTTTATATACGAATCAATGGATGCCAGAGTAAGATTAAAACCAACTGTATTGCCAAGTACCAGTCCCTGTTTCTTTCTGTCTTCCGGCACCAGTCCAATACCCGCCTTTATCGCCTGAATCGGTGATGTGAAATGTACTTCCTTTCCATTTAGGCAGATGGAGCCGCTCTGATATTTCCTCGCTCCAAATATACACTCCATGATCTCACTTCGGCCGGCTCCGACAAGTCCTGCAAATCCAAGGATCTCTCCTTTTCTTACGCGAAAACTCACATCAGAGAACACGCCATCACAGGTCAGATTCTTTACTTCCAGTGCAGTCTCAGCCTTCGAAAGGTCGTTATAATCTCTCGCATAAAAACTCTCCAATTCACGTCCTACCATCATAGCTACCAGCTCGTTGGCATTCGTTTCGGATGTCTTCTTGGTGCCAACATATGCACCATCTCTTATAACTGTAACCCGATCTGATATCCTAAACAGCTCTTCCATACGATGAGAAATATAGATAATGCTTACCTGTTTTGCTTTAAGCCTCTCTATAATTCCAAATAGCTGTTCAACTTCATCATTGGATAGTGATGAGGTCGGCTCATCCATGACGATGATTCTTCCATCAAATGATACAGCTTTCACAATCTCGACCATCTGCTGCTGGGCGATCGTCAAAGAGTCTACCAGTGTATCAGGATGAATATTTACCCCAAGGTTTGCAAGCATCTCCCCGGCTCTTTTATTCGTCTCACGCATATCTACGGTACCGAATTTTGTCTTTATCTCACGTCCGAGAAACAGGTTTTGTGCAACAGTCAGATACGGAACCAGCACAATTTCCTGATGAATAATTCCGATTCCTTTTTCCTGTGCATCCGAAACACCGTTTATATCAACTTCCTGACCGTTTATCCTGATTTTTCCGCTGTCCGGTTTGTAAATTCCTCCAAGGACCTTTATTAGCGTTGATTTACCAGCTCCATTTTCTCCCAAAAGAGCATGAACCTCGCCCATTTCCAGGGAAAAATTGATCCCGGAAAGTGCATAGATCCCGGAAAAACTTTTCTTTATGTCTATCATTTCCAGAATTGTTTTTCCCATAGAACCCTCCATTTAATCTCTGTTTTCGTTATTTTGTAGCGATTCTTTTTAGAAAAGCGGCAATGAAATTCATCGCCGCATTTTTCCGTTATTACTATGTTTACATCTAAATTATCAATTACTGCCAATCAGACAGAGTTTTTTCTGCCTCTTCCTTCTCTACCAGATGAGAATCCAGATATACTTTCTTCTCTTCGATAGATGTATCTCCATCTACGTATTTTACTGCTGCGTCAAATGCATATTCTGCAATCTGAAGCGGAACCTGGCATGCTACTGCTGTGAACTCGCCGTCTAAGAGTGCCTGTTTGCCATCCGGTGATGCATCGATGCTGTATACACCAATCTCTCCGGTCTTATTTGCTGCCTTGATTGCGGCTGCTGCACCCAGAGCTGACGGGTCATTGATACAGAAGAATGCTTCCAGATCCGGATTTGCTGTGATAATATCCTCAGCAAGTTCCATAGACTGATCCAGTGCTGCACTGCCATCCTGCTGTGCTACAATCTCAAATTTGTCCTTCTGATCACCCAGTCCATCAAGGAATCCATTTACACGGTCTACGCAGCTTTCATTGGACGGGAAATCCAAAACTGCAATCTTTGCACCATCCGGGAAATCTTTTGTCATCTGTTCGCCGACAAGCTGACCTGCCATGTATGCGTTGGTTCCTACGAACTGTGTCACAAACTGCTCAATATCATCATCGATAACTGCTGTATCTACGTTGAAAATCGGAATGCCTGCATCTGAAATTTCAGCCAGTCCGGAAGTGATTCCCGCAGAGTCAACCGGGATAACAAAGACTGCATCATAACCGCTGTTTGCACAGTCAGACAACTGACTCAACTGCTTATTTAAATCATAGTCCGGATCCAGACAAGTGTAGGAAATTCCGTTTTCCTTACACAGCTCACTGAGTTTTGAATCAATTGAACTCTGGAATGTATTGTTTAATGTGTTAGTACAGAATGCAAAAGACAAATCACTTGTTTTTGCCTCGCCTTCCTTAGCCTCTGCACCTGCCTCGGATGCTTCTGCTGCCGCTGTCGTATCCGCACTGCTCGAAGAGCCGCATCCTGCAAGCATAGCTGCCATCATACAAATTGAAAGACCTGCTGCTGTAAATCTAAGACTTTTTTTCATGAATCTGATCCTCCTCATATACTCCTATATGATACTCACTTATCCCAACTGTTTACCATCTTCACAGTCAAAGGAGTATTTTCCATATTAATTTGCGTTTTGTTTTTTTACGTAAAAAATTTGTTCCTTCCAAGGAGTTCTCCTATCTGATGTCTAAATATTACTCTATCACACACCATTTTGTCAATGTTCTTCTGTCATATTGCACTAAATTCAGCGATATATTCATCGTATTTTATTGATATTTATGCACTTCTACTACTTCTTTTTATTTTTTACGTAAATTTATATCAGTCTATCGTTTTTTCAAGAAGAATATGCTATACTATGAGCACTTAGCGAGGTATTTTCGAGCTTAGTGCGAATGTACACCTGGACACTTAACGAGGTATTCCACGAGTTTAGTGACCATGGTGTTTCCTTGTGAATGCACTTAGCGAGGTATTTTCGAGCTTAGTGCGAATGTACACCTGGACACTTAACGAGGTATTCCACGAGTTTAGTGACCATGGTGTTTCCTTGTGAATGCACTTAGCGAGGTATTTTCGAGCTTAGTGCGAATGTACACACATATATATAAATGATGTCGGGGTCAAAAGCCCCCGACTTTGATGCCTACGGATTGCTTCGTGC
>CAVKOQ010000124.1:0-7067 GCA_963657995.1 bacterium | reverse complement strand
ATCTTATCACTTACTTCTTTTAACTCATCATACTGTGAACCGTCAAGAATGACCTCATAACCGCTCTGTCGTCCCATGAAACTCATAGAAGACGATGCAGATACATCAATTGTACAGTTTTCAATGCCGTCCATCTCTTTCTGCCACTGACTTGCTACATCATCAGTCTTCATAGTACGGTTATCTTTCAGATATGCACTGATTGTACCGCTGTCATCATTGTAACGAAGCATGTAAGAATCGACCTGATCGCTCGCAGCTACAATTGCCTCAGCCTCAGCCAGTGCTTCCTCAACCTTTTCCTGTTTGAGTCCCGGACGTGTCTCGATGCTGACACTTACTGTACCGGTATCATCAGATGTCATAAGCTCTGTCTGCATTCCGCTTGCAAGAATAACTGTAAGCACAAGTACGAGTACAGAAAATCCCATAACCATAGCCTTGTGATCCAAAAGTTTGTCAACAACACCACGATACCATTTCTGCATACGTTCAATAGGACGTCCCATAAGAGCTTTCTTAGCTTCTGTCGGTTTATAGAACAGATAACACAGCGGTACTACCGTCATAGCTGACAAAAGTGATGCTGACATACAGAATACGACAGTAAATCCAAGCGGTTTAAACATCTGGCCTGTCATACCATTTAAGAATGCCAGAGGCAGGAAAACTACGCATGTCGTGATAGTTGAACCAATGATTGAGTTGACTACTATACCTGTTCCGTTAAGTGCAGCTGTAAAATATCCAAGTGCTCCCTTATCTTCCTGTTCTGCCGTGGCTCTAAAACAGCTCTCAAGTACTACGATAGAGTTATCAACCATCATGCCGACACCGAGTACCAATGCACTCATGGTAATGACATTAAGTGAAAATCCTGCAGCGGTAATTGCTATAAGTGAAAGTAAAATTGATGTTGGAATTGAACTTCCGACTATCAAAGATGCCTTGTAATCACCGAAGAACAGGAAAATGATAAACATTGATATGATTACTGCTAAAACCATAGTTTCAGCTACATCTTTAAGTGAATCTATAATACTATCAGCAGTATCATTAGCAACAGTAATTGTAAGATCCGAATCATCTGCCATCAGAGAGGCAATTTTTTCTTTAACTGCTGAAGAAACCTCTATATCGGTACTATCCTGCTGTTTCTGAATTGAAACTGAAATAGTTTCCTGACCGTTGTAACGTGAAATACCACCGCGGTCTTTGGTTGTTTCATATACGTTTGCCACATCAGAAAGAGAAATGATCTGCCCTGATGCAAGTTTGATCGGAATATCACGCAGTTCGCTTACCTGATCTGTTTTTAAGGATGTCGTAACGGAAAGTTCCAGATTTCCGGCATCAGCGGTACCTGACGGAGATGAAACATTCGCATCACTGATTGCAGTAGCAACATCCTGCATGCTTAAGTTATATTGAGACATTTTTTCAGACTGCAGTTCAATACTTACATATTTAGAAGAACCACCTCTTGTCTCGATATTAGCAATTGAAGAAATACGCTCCAATTCAGGAACAATCTTCTGATCTACATAGTCATAAAGGTTTGTCTCTGTGTTATGTGAGATGGAAAGCATCATGGAATCTCCCTGATTGGAGTTCATCGACATAACGCTAGGCTCTACATCATCCGGAAGATTTCTCTGAATATTGTCAAGTTTCTGTTTGAGGTTATCATACGCCTCGTCCATATCAGTTCCGTAATCATACTGAAGCATGACCATGGAACGGCCGTCACTTGATGTAGATGAAATTGTATCCACACCTTCCAATGTACTGATTGCATCCTCTATTGGCTCAGTTACAAGTTCACTGATATCCTCAGGACCTGCACCTGAATAATTTGCCATGATGATAAGCATCGGAGTTTCCATGTTTGGCATCTGTTCAAGTGTTGCCGAGAAAACCGATGAAATACCGAATACAACCAGACACAACAAGGCCATGACAGTAGTAACCGGATGTTTTAGAATATATTTAGTTACTCCCATGTCTTACATTCCTCCTGTCCTACTGTTTCTGTCCGCTTTTTTCGTCAGTCTTAGAATCTGCATCATCAGATGGCTGTTTTGGTGCCTGTCCGTCTGCTTCTTTAGCATCCTGCGAAGCATCGGCATTAGATTCCTCACCTTTAAGATTTACAGTTGAACCTTCATAGAGCTGTGAACTCCATGTACTGATTACCAAGTCATCGGTAGTAAGTCCTGATTTAATCTCTGCTAATTCAGAATTATAAAGACCTACTTCAACCTCTACTTTATGAACTGTACCATCCTGGTATACATATACATTTCCAACACCATTGTCATAATATATTGCATCTACCGGAACTGTCATAACATTATCAGCACGTTCTGATACTACAGTGACTTTGACAGTAGTTCCTGTCGAAATGGCATTTGCCTCAGGAAGTTCAGCCTTGATCTTGAAAAGACCATTGCTCTCATCTGCCATGCTGCTTACGTCTGTAATAACCCCCTCATAAGTTGCACCATCTTTGGAGATTGTCATTGAATCGCCCTGATTCAAGTTGCTCATAACACGCTCGGAAACATAGAACGATACTCTCTTGTCTCCTGCTCCTGAAATAACGCAAAGCTGTGCCTGCTGGTTGATATGATCGTAGACATCAATATCCATTGCTTCAACCTTACCTGAAATAGGTGCTGTTATGGAGCTGTATTCTACCTGTCGATCATAGTTTAACTTTGCAGATTCATAATTTAACTGTGCAGATTTTGCTTGATTCTGATATTGTTCCCATTCCTGCTCTGAGATATCTCCTCCCTGATAGAGAAGCTGCATACGACTCAAATTGCTCTGTGCCTCATTTAAGTTTACAGATGCTGAATCCATGGCATTTTTGGCCGTTTCAACCTGTTCTGTATTGATAGTGCAAAGAAGCTGTCCTGCCTCAACTGTATCTCCTACACTGACATTAACCCCGGTCACATCTCCGGATGCCTTTGCATATACATAGACAACATCAGACGCTTCCACAGTACCGGAAGTACTCGTTGTACGCTCAATATTGCCTTTTTGGGGATTTTCTGCAGCAACAGTAGCCACGTTATTCATCTGAGATGTATCCATTCCGCCAGGTCCGCCGCCCGGACCACCACCCGGGCCTCCCTTGCCGCTGTTCTTAAAACGCATAAAAAGCGCCACAAGAACAACAAGCACTATAACAGCGATGATAGCTGTTTTCTTTTTATCTCGTTTTGCCGATTCCACCAGAGAAGATAGTTTACTCATTTCGCATATTCCTTTCTGTTTTTTCCTATATTGCCGCTAGTATAACATCCCATTTTTAAACGAGTTTCAACTAATTATAAACTGAATGTAAACGAATCGTGAAAAAATTGTGTTAATCCATGCAGATAACACATTATTAGAAGTAAAAAAATGTGTTGTGCCGTTCATAATAAGTTTATACTTATGTGATATTCTCTATGTATCTTATAGTATTTTTAAGGAGGTTTTACGAATATGTTTCACATTCTCGTAGTTGAAGATGATGCGAAACTTCGTTCCCTGTTCTGTACTGTGCTTACCAACAACGGATATCTGGCTCTTCCTGCAGAGAACGGTGAAAAAGCATTATCTCTTTTAGATTCAGAATATGTAGATTTGATTATTTCCGATATTATGATGCCCGGAATGGACGGATATGAATTGATCGATCATCTTCGTACAAACGGTTTTACGATGCCGATCCTTATCATAACCGCAAAAGAACGGTTTGAGGATAAACAGCGCGGTTTTCAGGCAGGTACTGATGATTATATGGTAAAGCCGATCGATGTAAATGAGATGGTACTTCGAGTCGGTGCACTTCTAAAAAGGGCAAAGATCGCCACTGAACATCGAATAGTATGCAGAAATACCGTGCTAAATTATGATGCACTTACAGTAACTATCAACGATCAGGAAACTCTACTTCCACAGAAGGAATTTTATCTTCTATATAAGCTTCTATCATATCCAAATAAGATATTTACCAGACAACAGCTCATGGATGAAATCTGGGGACTTGATTCAACTACTGATGAACGTACTGTAGACGTACATATCAACAGACTTCGTGAAAGATTTAAAAATTGCGATGACTTCATCATCATGACAGTCAGAGGGCTCGGTTATAAGGCGGTGAAAACAGAATCATGACCAACAAAAAAATAGCAATATATTTTCAAATTCCGCTATACTGGCTGACGTTGCTCATGTTCTTTTTCCTTGTATCTTCACTGATGCCTATCCTTACCGGATATTGCATATCAATTCTTTTAGGCGATGCGGATGAACATGAAATATTTCGTGTTTTTGGACCAAATTTTCCGGGAATCATGACTTTTCTTAGCAGTCTCGCCTTCAGCATTGCTCTTTCGCTGATACTTTGGTCCAAGATTCTTTGCCCGATAGGTTTTATAAGTCTTGCTGCAAAAAAAGTTGCTGAGGGAGATTTTTCTGTTCAGGTACCAGAAACCAAGTCGCTGCAGGCGATTCGCGAACTGACAGATAATTTCAACCGTATGGTACAGGAATTAAACAGTATTGAATCTCTGAGAAATGATTTTGTCACAACAGTTTCTCATGAATTCAAAACACCTCTGGCGGCCATAGAAGGATATGCAACTCTTTTGCAGGATCCATCCCTGTCAGAATCAGATCGCAACGAATATACCAGAATCATCATAGACAGCACAAGACAGCTTACCACCATGACAGGAAATATACTGCTTCTGTCACGTCTGGAAAAACAGGAAATCGTCACCGGCCGCACCACCTTCAGCCTGGATGAACAGATTAGGCA
Organism: bacterium; assembly: GCA_963657995.1. Taxonomy (GTDB): domain Bacteria; phylum Bacillota; class Clostridia; order Lachnospirales; family Lachnospiraceae; genus Otoolea. Next base: position 2,242 of record CAVKOQ010000124.1, on the reverse strand, counting down.
AGCTATACTTCTCCTAGAACCACTTTGGGAGAAAAAACATCTTAACCTGGATATTGACATGACAGACTGTAAATTTTACGGAAACTGCGAGATGCTCAGTCAGGTATGGATAAATCTTTTGCAAAATGCCATCAAATTCACTCCGGCCGGCGGAGTTCTCTCGGTCACACTTAAGCTAGCAGGAAATGAAATCACTGTTGCTGTCAGTGATACCGGTGTGGGTATGGATGATGACACCATGAAACGTATTTTTGAAAAATTCTACAGTAAAAATTCAGATCCGGATGAGAAAGGCAATGGATTGGGCCTCTCTATCACAAAAAGAATAGTTGATTTGATGCACGGAAGGATAGAAGTGTCCAGCAAAGTCAATGAAGGAAGCTGTTTTAAGGTAATTTTGCCTGTTGAAAAGATCTAAGAAAGAATGTGCCTTGGCACATTCTCCGCCTGCGGCGGGTCGCGAATGCGACATGCTTCTTTGCCGCCGCAGTGCGATCCAAAGCGGAGCGTTTTTTACTTCATAGGACGCACTTTCCTATGAAGTAAAAAAGAATCCTGTTTTCAGGATTCTTTTTTCGCTTAATTATCATTCTTTTTTGACATTTCCTCGGCCATATCTTCGGCTGTTTTCATGGTTTCGGTATCGATCGGACCAGTGCTGCCACCGACAAATTTATTGACAAGATCTGGTGCCATGTCGAGTACTTTTGTCAGTGCATCTTGATGCTTTATATTAACAACCTTAGTCATACCATTTTGAATGATGAGAATTGCACTCGGAGTCATCTTTGCACTCAGACCACCGGCATTTTTCTCTTTTGAAGACTGACCAAAGGCACCGGCGGCCATACCACAGGTAACATCCACCAGAGGTACTATAATTGCATCACCGACGGTTACAGGTTCTCCTACGACTGTTTTAGTAGTGACAAACTCATCCATTCCCTGAAATAATGCACCGATTGTAGATGCAAATTGATTGTCTGCCATATTATCTTCCTCCTCGGTTTCTATAATTATGAAACTGTATTCGAATATTCTTATTCATCCAGATCCTGAGTGCAATGTATACCAGCACGCCGACTCTTATACATCCCTTAAAGTTGACATCCCCATCAATCACGTCTGTATTCATAACCGGCTTTATCATGAGCTGTTTCCCATATAAGGGATAGCAAAAAGCAGCTGCACTTAAAATTTGTCCCATCAGATATGGATCCTCGATGCCAAAGGTGATATTTCCCGATATTTTCCTGGGAAATATATGTTTAAACAACCGTTTTAACTGTTCTCTGATAAGCCTGATTGAATACCTGTTCTCTTCATTCTGAAAAAAGCCCAAAACAGCTTGACACTTATTTTTTAATTCTTCTGTGCTGGTGCGAAATTTTAAAGATTTCTGCTTTAAAGACAATAATACATCTTTAATCTTCAAGAAAATTTTTGAAAAAAAAGTGCCTTTCTTGTTTTTCGTGGCATTTATCTTTCCTATATCTTCATCAGAAGGGTTTACAGAAACTGCTTTTGACATCTCTGATTCAGGAAATTTATCATCATTTTCCTTCTCTGACAGACTTCGTCTTTTAACCAACTCTTCCAAAAGATCCGCTGCTTCCTCAGCTTTTTCTATTGCATTATCGGTCTTTCTTGAAGCATCCTCCGCCATTTTAAGAAGCTCTTCTGGATCCCTTGAAGGTTCTGGATGTTCAGGATTTTCAGATTGTTCAAAAGCTTCAGATATCTTCATAATTCTCTCGGAATCTGAATCATCTTTGGTATATTCATCACACTTGTCATCATCAGCATCTTCATTATTCTCATCTTCATTTTTATGAAATTGATGCCCAAAGATTTTTAGCTCATATTTAAGCTCGTCTTTGTACAATATTCTAAGTGAAATAATATGAAAAAGCCAATGAATATGTGCGTGAAAGACAATTTCCTTTATGCTTTGAAATTTCACATCACCCTTGTATCTGATCGGAACAAACAAGACTGTCAGCAAACATATAAACACAAGTCCCAAAACAGAAAGAAGCAAGATTCCGAATATTTTCAAGATTATAAACAAGATATGCAGCAATCTATCCCCTCCTGCCAGCCAGATATGCGTTTACATCAAAGCTTCCTGTTTTTAAATATGTTTCCTCTATGATACGCTCGGCAGTCTCTACTGTGTCTTCATAACTCGCACCGACTCCTATGATCAGAAGGTCTTCTTGATTTTTGTAATATTTCTGAC
>CAVKOQ010000123.1:0-7165 GCA_963657995.1 bacterium | reverse complement strand
CTACACAGCTGTTTGTTGTACCTAAGTCAATACCAATAATCTTGCTCATAGTTATTTCCTCCTGAAATTATCTTTTTCTCAACTATCTATTTGTTATCTTAGTTAGCTACCTTTACCATACTGTGGCGTACCACACTTTCACGGTATACATAGCCTTTCTGGAATTCCTCTGCTACCACATTTTCGCCAAGATTCTCATCCTCGATGTGCATCACTGCATTGTGGAAATTCGGGTCAAATGGCTGACCCAGAGCCTCAATAGGCTTAACTCCGGCATCGTCGAGCACTTTCAAAAGCTGCTTGTAAACCTTATCCATCCCATCGGCAAATGCACTCTTCTTCTCTCCCTCAGGGATAATCGTAAGACCGCGCTCGAAATTATCAACAACCGGAAGAATCTTCTCAATGATGTCTTTCGCACCAATCTCATACATAGCTGATTTCTCTTTTTCTGTACGTTTACGGAAATTATCAAACTCAGCCATCGTGCGTTTCAGTCTATCTGTCAGTTCTTCAATCTGCTCATCTTTCTTATCCTTCTTTTTGGAGAAAAATCCCTTTTTTTCTTCTTTTTTTGTTTCTTCAGACTTTTCTGTTGATTCCGCTGATTCTACATTTTCAGTATCATCGCCAGTTTCTGCTTCTTTTGTCTCATCAGCCTTTGCAGCAGTCTCGTTTTCTTTTACTTCCTCTTCTGCTGCGTCGGACACTTTAGAATCTATATCTGTTTTCGCCATCTTTGTCACCTCTTTATATTGCACATCAGTGCTAATCATTGTCTTTATGATTAAATGTCTTATCAATCTGACTCTTCAATGAGCGAAGTGTTGATAAAACCTTGTCATAATCCATACGTTTAGGTCCAACGATTCCTATAGTACCACGAAGACCGTCACCCAACTCATAATTGGCAGTAACAATACTGCAATCTTTCATTGACTGGACCTGTGTCTCGCTTCCGATATAGACCTGAATTTCATTTTTGTGATTGCCATCTGTATCGTCCTCTGTGAGAATCTCTCTCCAAAGTTCTTTCTGCTCTAGCGTTCCTATGAGCTGACTTGCTTTATCACCTTCACTAATTTCAGGATACTTGAAAATGTTCGTTGTACCTTCGGTATAAATCTGTAAATCTTCTTCACCGGAGCGAATAGCATCAGCCACTTCACTGAGAACAACGTCAACTATATGACTTCTCTCTCCTGCCTGACCCTTCAGTCTAATAATAACATCAAGATTAATCTGTTCCATCGTAAGGCCATTGAGACCACTATTAAGCAAAATATTAAGATTAAGAATATCTTCATCTGTCAGTTCTGCGTCAAGTGTCACAATCGAATTCTTGATGATATTGCCCTCTAAAACAGTCACTATCAGAAGTTTTCCTGCCTCCACACGTGAAAGCTGTATAAACTTGATCTTTGTCTGATGATACTGCGGGCCACTGATTAAAGTTGCATAGTTCGTATTGCTGGCCAGAAGTTTTGCCATCTGTTTCAAGAGAAGCTCAATCCGGTCTACTCTCTGGATGACCATGTCCCTTTCCTGAGTAACCTCAGTCTCTTTTTCGCGAATCAGCTGATCCACATAGAAACGATATCCTTTATCAGACGGAATTCTGCCTGCCGATGTATGTGGCTGAATGATGTAGCCCAGTTCCTCCAAATCCGACATTTCATTTCTAATCGTTGCCGAACTTAGCTTTAAATCGGAATACTTGGAGATAGTCCTGGAACCTACCGGCTCCCCGGTTTCCAGATAGTTCTGGATAATCGCTTTTAAAATCTTCTCTTTTCTTTCATCCAGTTCCATCAAATCTCTCCTCTCATACATGTATAGCAGATTTCTTCAGGTTTTGAAGCCTTTTGTTAGCACTCATTCATTCAGAGTGCTAATATCTACAGTTCATACTATATTACTTTAGTCAATTTTTGTCAATAATTTTTTTCTTTTTTTAAACTGTGTTTTCATCTCTTTTCAGCCCCACTGTCCCCACCGCTTCTGACTCCTGCTTGACATTTAACATTTTTGTAATATAATAGTAACATATTATAACATTTGTAATGTTATTGAAATATTCATGATTGCCTGTTTTCACAATTTTGATAAATTCAGGTAATCGCAAACATTTTTTGAAAGGATTTTTATTTATGAATATGATCAAATCAATGCAACGAGGGATTGCTGTTGCTGGATTGAGTCTGGTCTGTCTTATGGGCAGCACTATGAACGTCAAAGCTGATTCGACAGGTATCGAAACTGAGATTGTATCAGTGACAGATGTCGAGTCGTCAACTACCGAAGATGCAGATCTTGATGTTAATGATGAAGCTTCAGACACTTTACCATCAGGACCGGCTTCAGATACGACTTTGACAACAAAATCTGAGAAAATTTCAGACACTGGAACTGACGACGAGGCAACTGATGCAAATATCGAAACTACTGATTCAGCCAGTGATTCTGTTTTAGAAACGATTGAAGATACTGCTCCTGAGACGCCTACCGAAATATATGCAGGCAGATTCACAACTACAGCTTACTGCAGCTGCCGAAAATGCTGCAAAGGCGGAAAGAACCTCACAAAATCAGGTACGATTCCACGGGCCGGACATACCATTTCTGCCGACCTGAATGTATTTCCTCTCGGAACTAAACTTCGCATAGGCGATGTCGTGTATACCGTTGAGGACAGCGGAAGCGGAATCAAAGGCAATAAACTGGATATCTTCTTCAATTCTCATAATCAGGCACTACAGTATGGAAGACAGAGTGCTGACGTATACATCGTACAGTAGAAAACAAACATTATACTCTTAAATGCACATAAAACTCCCATGTCTGCAAATTTGCGGGTACCACATTCTAAAAAAAGAACCATATAGCTGATTTAAATTCCAGCTGTATGGTTCTTTTTCTACTATATTGATATGTTTGGCATCGAAAAGTATCTTGATTACCCTTAGTCTGTAAGTGCTTTCTGATATTTAGCCTTACGATAAAACTTCCAAATAATAATTCCCGGAATACTTACTGTACATACTACGGTGCTAACACCACCAATGATTCCATATATTCCGAATAAAATAGCTGCTACGATATTCATACTTATTCCTCCTAATCTTAGTCTATATTCTGTCGAAGCGTACCTCTTTTGTTTCGCTTTACCATCATTTTATTCAACTTTTCGAAAATGAAAAGAGTTTTGACCTATCCTTAGCAGTACTTTAATCAACCTTTCAATCTCTTACGAAATTCATAATAAATTCGAAATATACGTTAATAAAGTGAAAAGTATACGTTAAAAAAGTGAAAATATACCTGTATCTAAAACATTTTAATTTTTTTAAAAAAAACACTTGATTTATTTTTATCGATGTGATAGTATATAGAGGTCGCTGATGAAAAAGCTTTCTGAGGGAAAGACATGTCGAGGCGTGGCTCAGTTTGGTAGAGCGCTGCGTTCGGGACGCAGAGGTCGCGTGTTCGAATCACGTCGCCTCGATTGAAAATTAAATATGGCCTGTTGGTCAAGCGGTCAAGACGACGCCCTCTCACGGCGTAAACCCGGGTTCGATTCCCGGACAGGTCACTGAAAAAGAGATTCGAGATTCGAATCTCTTTTTTCTTTTCTGTTTGTACGTTTCATCTCTTCCTTAATATTTTATCTGCCCGGCTTTTTAATTTTTCAAAAAACGGTCCTATTTTCTACACTCTTGCCTTTTCACAAAAATCGTTCTATACTATACTCGTCCACTGGTTCTGGGAGGAGTGCGGTTTCGCCCGTATAGCCGGTGTCCGGTCTCACACTGAATATCCCGGGAACACACGGCTGCCAGTTGGACAAAAGAGGCGGCTATTTTGCAGTTTTTCTGCAAGACAGCCGCCTCTTTTTAGGCCTTCAAACTCTTTTATTTTCTTCTAGACATTATCGTTTCTGAGCGGTTTTTACACCATTCTCATCCACATACCAGCCGTCCGGCGTCCAGTCATTTTTTACCAGATGTCCTCTTGTTCCATCCGAAATCTCGCTGAAATAATACTCTTTTCCATCAATGAGCTGCCAGCCGCTTACCATTGCACCGCGCCGGTTATCCGATACCGGATTTAAGTAATAGGTGTCCCCATTCGGATCCGTATACCAGCCAGTACGCATTGCACCCGTTTCATCAAACATAAACCAATCATACGGGATCTGACTTGCATCCGTATTTGCATATGGATTGTAAATCATGCCCCACTCATTCTGATAGATTCTTCCTTCTATATTCTGGAATCTCCATCCTCCTGTTTCCGTCTGGCTCCACTGTCCATCAACAACAGAGGCCGGTACAACAACGTTGCCAATCCGACGGGTTGAACCCGTATAACCGGTTGGAAGGATTGTTTTTGTTGCTCCAGAGCCAGAACCTGCAGATGAACCGCCTCTGCTTCCAGAGCTGTGAGAACCCGAGCTATTATTACCAGAACCGTTGGAATTCGAATCCTGATTTCCTGAATCATCCGGCTTGGTATCAGGCTTTTCAATCATAAACTCGAATACTTTTTCTCCCTGATAATTGTTGATACCTTTCAGAATCACCTTACCAGTTCCTGCGTTTGTATTATCTGCATATTCCACGATATAATCCGTGTCTTTACGATAATCATAACCACTAGCCAGAACCAGGGACGGCTCAATCGGAGAACCTGTATACGGATATGTCGTTTCATTCAGTAAAAATGCATTTACATCAAGAGCAATCGGCGCAACCTCTACTTTTACCGTCGCCTTCTTTTGCTGGTACACTTCTGTCTCCGCAAGAACAATCGTATGTTCCCTTAAACCGGCATCTCCAACCAGCTCTTCCGGATTTTCCCACTGCCAACCGCCAGAAAGGGCAATTTCATTTAACTTCTGTCCATAGACAGCTGTCAGCTTCTCGGACGGTACTGGTGCCGGATTTTCCGCTTTCGTCACTTCTACCTCAATCGTCCAGCTTCCATCCTTATAATTCTTGCCTCCCGCAATCTGGATATGCAGTGCCGTGTGTCCTGTTTTCAACGCTTTTACAACACTTTCATCCGAATTTACCGATAAAATGGATGGATCCTCTACTGTGCAGATTACCGCTTCACCGCTCTGAGACAACACTCCCAGTGCAAATTCCGGTGTTCCAGCTGAAATTGTCATCGTTCCATTGGTTACATAAGAGGATGTGATTGTAAGTGTCTGCTCCGCCTTGCTGATCTGGAAAATTCCATCACACGTTCCAGCATAATTTCCTATTCCTACTATATTAATGTAGGCAGTTCCAGCATTTACATTCGCCTTGTATTCTCCTATCTGGTAATCTTTATTTTCTACCAGTCTAACCCCATTTAATTCAACATGAATCTGCTCACCCGATGGGCAAATCGGATCTTCCGTGTAGACAAAACTCTGATTACTATTAATTTCAACAGTGGCACCGTTAATTGAGTATGCCGCAACCGTTACCTCAACCGTAGCCGTAATCGGGTCATAATTTTCTGTATCTTCCGGTGTATATACAACCTCCAATGTGTGTGTGCCAGCTTCCAACACACCATACTGTTTCTTCCAGCTCCATCCCTCCGGAAGTTTTATCGTATCAACCCTATCTCCATATTGGAGCGAAAGTGTCAACGGCGCAGGTGTTTCTGGAATTGCTTTTGCTTTTTCAATCTTAAAGGTAACTGTCTGTTCTTCTACAGAACTGCTTCCCTCTGCCGGTTTAATGGTAACACTTCCTTCTCCTGCACGGATATTTTCGCCATAGGTAACCTCATAATCAATTCCCTCTGTCAATTCAACCCCTGCAAACTTTACAGTTACCTCTGGGCAAATTTTCTCTCCTGTATAGACAGCCGAAAAATCTTCCAGTTTTTCTCCTGACTCCGATAAAATCTCCGCCTGAGATAAATCAACAATCTGCTGCCATCCCGCATACAGTACAAGAACCCCTTCTATCGGTTTATCAAAATCATATTCCTGTGTGCAAGCTTGATCTGTATACCATCCAGTAAACTGATAGCCTTTCTTTGTCGGATTCTCTGGTCTTTCAAGCGTTTCTCCACTAACCACATCCTGTGCTTTTACATTTGTTCCACCATTTGTAACAAACGTAACCCGATACATGACCTTCTCTCCGTCCAGCCATTTCGCATACAAAGTCACATTGCCAGTCGGCACATAATCAGAATCTGGAACATGAATTGCCTCACCGCTGAAATCTGGATTTTCATACCATCCGGCAAAGGTATAACCCTTGCGGTACATATTCTCATCGCGAAGTCCCTTTTGAAGTGGAACATTCCGCTGGCACGCATACGCTACAACCTCATTATACGCCAGCTCCTTAGCGGTACCACCGTTCAGCACAAAACGCACCGTACACATATCTGTTCCATATACTGCATATAAATCCGTATTTTTTGTGAATGTATATTCATAAACATCAATGATATTCGAACCGTCCGGTGTCGTAGACCACCCAATCTGTGTGTCAGCGCCATTTTGTCCATTCGCATCCGCAGTTGGCACGTTAAGCAGCGCCTTCTCACCAGCAGGTACCCATACAACCTTCTCTGAATAATATTTTACACCTGACTCACTTGACTCTATAATCGCCCCGCCATCGCCTGCATGGAACGTCACTTTATAAGCATTCTGCTTCCACTGCGCCGTAAATGTCGTATCTGTGTCAACCGTTTCATTATAGATAGATTCTACCACCTCACCGGTGACCGAATTTTTCCATCCAGCAAACGCATAGCCTTCTTTTTCAGCCCGGTATGCCATATGAAGCGCTTCTCCCGGACGAACCATAAAATCTGGATCAAATCTTACCGCTGCATAGTATGGCAGTGTACCGCCATCCAAATCTAGCGTTATCCGGCATCCTTCTGTCCAACGGGCAGTGACACTCGTATTTTCCGTAAAGACCGTTGTACAATCGACCTGGTCCCCATCGCTTGTATACCAGCCATCAAACGCATAGCCATCCCGTTTTATACCGATTCGGGTTGCCAGGTTTACCCTTTGGCCAGATGCACAGTCAAAGCAACCATAAGAACCGCTTGAAACAACATAACCTCCGTTTGCATCCCAAGTAATTCGGATCGTATTATCCCATTTAACATACAGATCCATATCCTCTAATGC
>CAVKOQ010000122.1:0-7235 GCA_963657995.1 bacterium | reverse complement strand
TCCTGTTGAGCCTGTTGTAGGATATGAAAGTCCTCCGGTTGCTATGATCACTGCGTCGGAACTTATTTTCAAATCCCCTTTATTTCCTTTATCAAGAATTACACCCTTTAAAACTCCCTCCTCCAGCCACAGATTTTCAACTGTCTGATTGAGCTCTATCTTTACATGAAGTTCACGAAGTTTTCTTGAAAGTGCACTCGTCACGTCTGATGCCCTGTCTGAGACTGGAAATACGCGGTTTCCGCGTTCCACCTTCACATGACATCCATTTTCTTCGAGAAAATCTTTCATATCCTGATTTGTAAATCCGTAAAAAGCACTGTATAAAAATCTGCTGTTCGTGACAACTGCATCAAATAGGCCATCCATATCACAGTCATTGGTTACGTTGCAGCGTCCTTTTCCTGTGATATAGATTTTCTTGCCAAGTTTTTCATTTTTTTCATAGAGCGTGACTACACTGCCATTTTCAGCAGCTGCTATAGCCGCTGCCATGCCTGCCGCACCGCCACCGATCACTACTACCTTTTTCATGCCTGCACCTAATCCTGTACCAGATGGATCGCAAATCCACCTACTTCTTCATTAAAGTATACGAAATTACAGTGTCCGTCTTCGTCAAAACGCTTTGTCTCTTCGCGAACTGTCATTCCGCGGTCGGTAAAATATTTGATAGCAGCCTCACAGTCGTTTACACCAAATCCGATATGTCCATAGGTTCCAAAACTGCCCACTTTCATATTCTCCGAAAGTTCTCCACTAAATACTGCCTTTTCAGTCTCGCGAGGCATGAGTCCCATCATTTTCGCAAAAAATTCCGCAACCTCCCAGGCTTTTTCTTCAGAATTCATATTAATTCCTACATGTTTTACATGCATATTAAATAAGTCCATAGGTGTTTTATCATTCTCATGTGCAAGTGCATATGCAAGCGTACGCTCTTTTGCTGTATTTTCTCCCATTTTCCATTTCCCTTCTTCATGCTTATTGTGAGTAACTATTTGTGTTTCTTTACTTCTCTGATCTTCTCTTCCATCGCCTCGACTACTGTTTCAAGCACTTTGACACGGGCATAATATTTGGAATTGCCCTCTACTATGGTCCATGGTGCATAGGTTGTGGATGTTCTTACAAGCATTTCGTTGACTGCCTGCTCATAAGCGTCCCATTTTTCACGATTTCTCCAGTCTTCATCCGTGATCTTCCACTGTTTTGTCGGGTCATCCATTCTCTCTTTAAAACGGCGTTCCTGCTCGTCTTTATCGATATGAATCCAGAATTTTACAATGAGTGCACCGAAATTTGCCATATGCTCTTCCATCTCATTGATTTCCTGATAAGCACGTTTCCAATCATTTTCCTGACAAAATCCTTCAATTCTCTCAACCATCACACGGCCGTACCAGGTTCTGTCAAAGATCGCAATATGACCGGCCTTCGGCATCTCTTTCCAGAATCTCCACAAGTAATGATGAACCTTTTCTACATCATTAGGAGCTGCCGTCGGATTAACTTTATAACCACGCGGGTCAAGATGACTTGTCAGACGCTTTATGGCACCGCCTTTTCCGGCTGCATCCCAGCCTTCAAATCCGATAACTACAGGTATACGAAGTCTGTATAGTTCACTGTGCAAGGTTTCCAGTTTTTTCTGAAGTTTGTCAATCCGTTCCTTATACTCTTCATTGGTAAGAGTTTTTGTCAGATCTACTCCTGATAATACTCCGTTTTTAAACTTTTCATCTGGAACTCTAACCTGTTCTTTCTTTGATTCACCTCGTTCCAGTCGACGTTTATTTATCTCATATTCAAGTCGGTCTGTCACTGTGGATAAGATCTTTACTGCGGCATAATTTTTATCCGTTGCTTCCACAATAGTCCACGGTGCATATCCGGTATCAGTTCTTTGCAGCATCTCTTCATTCATCTGAAGAAATTCATCGTATTCTTTATTACGCCTCCAGTCTGATTCAGTCACACGCCATGCCGATTCTTTATTTTCTTCAAGATGTTTAAAGCGTTTTTTCTGCTCTTCTTTGGAAATATACAAGAATAATTTAATCAGAATCACTCCTGAATCAGCCAGCTGTTTTTCAAATGAAAGAATATCTCTGAACGCCCCGTTAAGTTCATTTCGTTTCGTCTTCTTATCAAAACGGTCCACCGTGACTTTGTCATACCAGCTCTTGTCAAAGATCATAATTCTACCGTTTTCTGGTGTCTTTGTCCAGTATCTCCAAAGGAAAGGACGCATTTTCTCCTCTTCACCGGTCTCACGACTGGCATAGACATCAAACCCTCGTGGATCAAGTGGCTGAATGAGTCGATTGATCTGAGTTCCCTTACCACCCGCTCCCAGTCCATCAAATACTATCATGACCGGAATTTTTTCTTCCTTACAGGCACGCTGAAGTGCACCCAATTTTACGTCCATCTCAGAACGAAGTTCCTTATACGTTTCCTTGTCAATAAATGTTTTTAAATCAACTTTCTCTAGCATATTATGCCTCCTTATCAGTTGAAATTACCTTCGACGTCATAGTCTCGTGTTCTTTTTTGATCTCCTGATATAACTTTACTGAATTCCATTTCATATTATGAGGTGTCAGAACAGCCTTATAGTTAATCCGTCCAACCCCCTTTTTCCTGAGTGAATAGATAAAAGCATCAATCTGTGCAGATGTAAAACCTGCCATAACTGCCATTTCATCTGAAAAATCCATATTTTCATCAGACATCATGCTGTCATCATTTAGCTTTTCGTCTTCAAGTTCCTTAACCCCGGCAAGTAAACCTACCGGAAGGTGGTATTCTTCCTTTTTCACAGCACGAAGTCTAAATCCAAGTGGCATGAGTGCCTGTTGTACCTTCATTTTTCTTTTTGAATCAGTAAAATTATATAACAATACTGTAGGTTTCATTTAATATAATATCGGTCTCCTTAATTGATAATCTCTATTATACTCCTTTTAAGCCAATATAGGCAAGAAGTCTGAGAAAATAAAAAAAGAACCCTGACTTGCAGGATTCTTTTTTTATTTTCAACATTAGTGAAGAACACCGTTTGCATCTGCTACCATGCCATTCGGTGTGATAGCATTTGTCCAAAGTGCACCGGTAGTCGGATCAAGCAGATACCAGTTTCCATCGATATTCTGATAACTGGTCTTTCTGGCACCGCGTGTGCCGTCAGATACCGGATTCAGATAATATTTTGCTGTACCAATCTGCTGCCAACCTGTAAGCATCTTGCCCATGGTGCCATCAGATATAGGATTAAGGTAGAACCAGTTGTTATCAACAAATATCCAACCTGTATCCATGAATCCGTTGGCATTAATATGATACCACTCGTTTCCTGAATATACCCAGTTGCCTTTAACCGGAACTCCATTTACATAATAGGACCATCCGTAAGCACTGTTAACCCACTGACCTGACTCAGTACCTGTATTTCCAGGTGTGGTGCCATCGGAAGTGCTGTCAGTTGTGGTGACTGCCCCTGTATAAACCTCAGATGCGCTGATGTAGCACTCGTCAGATTCATCACTCCAGTCGCTCTTGTCGCTTCCGTCAATCGCACGTACCTTGAAGGTGTAATCACCAGATTTTGTCATGTACTGATAGAAGTTGTAGCTGTTGTTTGTTGTAGTGATAGTAGTCACTGTAGAACTGTTGCGGTACAGTTTTACTTCATATTTACTTGCATCAGATACTTCGTCCCACTTAGCTGTACGGTTGTTCCAGTACACATCCTCGATCGTATCAAGATCACCGCCTATAGCAGTCAATGTGATCTTAACTTTCCAGGTGCTCTTATTACCGGAACGCTTAGAAACTTTGTAGGAGCTCTTAGTCATGGAAAGGGTTGTACTGGAAAAATAATATCCGTCATCGGCCTCTATCGTCAGATAGATAACCGGCTTATCTCCTCTCTCCCATTCATCGTCATCGTTGTCATACTCCTGCTCTGTAATCTCAGCATTACCCTTGGTGATTGCTACATCTGGAGTTCCGATGCCGTCTCCTGCCTCAGGTGTAGAGTTTACACGAAACTTGACCTCCGAAATCTTCTTGTCGGATGCATAAGCCGGAATACTAAGTGCCAGTGCTGCCACAATTGCAAGTGCCGAAACTGCGACAGCCTTAAGGTTATGTCTCATATCCCATCCTCCTTATTTAGTTTAATTGCGTACAAAACTTCCCCTCTATTATAACAAATATATCTGTTTACGTCAAAACGAAATTATTTGAAATATTCCACGCCAGATACAAACAGCTTCATATCCTGATTTCCATAGATATTCATGCCTGTATCGCTCCAGCAGCGCTCATTGTGACCCATCTTACCAAGAATTCGTCCATCAGGACTTGTAATACCTTCGATACACTGGTAGGAACCGTTCGGATTCCACTCTTCATCTACTGATAAGTTACCGTTCGGATCGCAGTACTGAATAGCGATCTGTCCATTGGCACGAAGCTTTGTAAGCCACTCGTCGTTGGCTACGAAACGACCCTCGCCATGTGACATAGGATTGCAATATACACCGCCAAGCTCGGCATTTCTAAGCCATGGAGACATATTGGAAACAACCTTTAAATATGCCATACGCGAAATATGACGACCGATATTGTTGGTTGTCAGTGTAGGTGAATTCGCTTTCTGTGGCTCAATCTTGCCACCTGTCAGAAGTCCAAGCTTTATCAGTGTCTGGAAACCGTTGCAGATACCAAGAACAAGTCCATCTCTGTCATGAAGCAATTTGTCGATCTCCTCCATCATAGCTTCATTTCTAAATACAGTTGCGAAGAATTTAGCTGAACCATCTGGCTCGTCACCGGCTGAGAATCCGCCCGGGAACATGATGATCTGAGAACGCTTAATGTCTTCTTTATACTGCTCAATTGATGATCTGATATCAGTTGCATTCTGGTTGCGAAATACTCTTACGATCGTATCAGCACCTGCTGCCTCAAATGCCTTTGCACTGTCTAATTCGCAGTTAGTTCCCGGCATCGCAGGAATAAACACTGTTGGTTTTGCAACCTTATGTTTGCATACATAAACCTTTTCAGTATTATAAAGTGTCTCTTCCGCTTCTTTCATCGGTGCACCTGAAGCTGTAGGGAATACTTTTTCAAGTGTTCCTGTCCAAGCCTCCAAAGCTTCTTCCATAGAAATTACAGTATTTCCATATTCAAATGTATTCTTATCTGTAACTTCACCGATAACAGTATACGGAATAGAAAGCTCACCCACTTTGCCGTCAGCAACTTCACATACAATATTGCCCCAGCCTGCTGCAAAGAAATCTCTCGGATCTACATTATGCTCAATCTTTATACCAAGGCGGTTTCCGAATGCCATCTTGCTGACAGCCTCTGCCACACCGGCACCTTCAACTGCATAAGCAGAAATAATCTTTCCAGCTTCCATATCATGGTACATCTTCTCATAACCGTCCATAATCTGGCTGTAAACAGGCAAATCATGCTCATCTTTTTCTATATTAAAGAGAACTATCTTGCTTCCGGCTTTCTTAAATTCAGGAGATACAACATGTTTTGTATCAGAAATATCAACTGCAAATGAAACAAGTGTAGGTGGAACGTCGATCTCACCGTGTTCCTCGTCATAAAAACTTCCGGACATACTGTCTTTTCCACCGATAGAAGGAAGACCAAATCCAAGCTGTGCACTGTAAGCACCGAGAAGTGCTGAGAACGGTGTACCCCATCTCTTAGGATCCTCTGTCATACGTTTGAAGTACTCCTGGAAAGTAAAGCGAATCTTGTGGAAATCGCCACCATTTGCAACAATCTTTGCTACGGAATCAAGTACTGCATATGTTGCTCCATGATATGGGCTCCAGCTTGAAAGATACGGGTCATATCCATAGCTCATCATGGTTACAGTGTCACATTTGCCTTTGCTCATAGGCAATTTAGCTATCATGGCCTGTGTTTCAGTCATCTGGTGTACACCGCCATATGGCAGGAACACGCTGCTGGCACCGACAGTACTGTCAAACATTTCCACAAGGCCTTTCTGTGAGCATACATTTAATGAAGAAAGCATGGAAAGCCATTTTTCTTTGACATCTTTAACTTCCTGCTTATCGAATACATTGCCTTCTTTGGTAGGAACTTCTACCGTAACTGCGGTTTCCTGATGTGCACCGTTGGTATCAAGAAATGCACGACTTAAATCTACAATAGTTTTGCCTCTCCAGTTAAGAACCAAACGAGGAGATTCTGTAACCACCGCAACTGGAACGGCCTCAAGGTTTTCTTCTGCTGCATATGCAAGCATCTTGTCCACGTTCTTCGGATCTACAACTAGGGCCATACGCTCCTGAGATTCAGAAATAGCAATCTCTGTTCCGTCTAAACCAGCATATTTCTTCGGAACTTTATCAAGGTCAATCTGAAGTCCATCTGCCAGCTCACCGATCGCTACAGAAACACCGCCTGCACCAAAATCGTTACATTTCTTAATCAGGCTGCTGACTTCAGGGCGACGGAAAAGTCTCTGTAATTTACGCTCTGTAGGTGCATTACCTTTCTGTACCTCTGCACCACAAACTTCAATAGATTCCTCGGTATGTACCTTGGATGATCCTGTAGCACCGCCTATACCATCTCTACCGGTGCGTCCGCCCATCAGGATGATCACATCACCAGGATCTGAAGTTTCACGAATGACATTCTTACGTGGAGCTGCTGCCATAACTGCACCAATCTCCATACGTTTTGCAACATAGTTCGGATGATAAATCTCTTTAACATATCCTGTTGCAAGACCAATCTGGTTACCATAGGAGCTGTAGCCATGAGCAGCATCCTTTACAATACGCTTCTGAGGCAGTTTGCCATGAAGTGTCTCTGACATAGGACGTGTCGGATCAGCTGCACCGGTAACACGCATTGCCTGATATACATAGGTACGTCCTGACAACGGATCGCGGATAGCACCGCCAAGGCAGGTAGCAGCACCACCAAATGGTTCAATTTCAGTAGGATGATTGTGTGTCTCATTTTTGAAATTGACAAGCCACTCTTCTTCCTTGCCGTCGATAGTTACAGGAACTACAATGCTGCATGCGTTGATCTCATCTGATTCTTCCTGATCCTGCAATTTGCCTTCTTTGCGAAGCTTCTTCATAGCCATAAGAGCCAGATCCATCAGGCAAACAAATTTGTCATCGCGTCCCTTGTATATAACCTCGCGG
>CAVKOQ010000121.1:0-7257 GCA_963657995.1 bacterium | reverse complement strand
TGAAAGCTGTTGAACGTTTTAAACTGCTGGTAGAGCAGAGCGATAAATCAAAATTATTGATTTCAAAGTTAAAGGAATTCACCTTGATGGACTATCGGGGGCATGGGAAGATGTAAAGGAATATTAGGAAACAAAAGAATGCGGTTAAAGCACAGATGGAGGTTTGGCTATGGGCAATAATATTATACTTGAAACGAAATTCGTGGCTGATATAAGTGGCTCTTTTTATATTCCGTCATATCAAAGAGGCTATAGATGGAGTGAAACAGAGGTTGTACGTCTGTTAGATGATATATATCAGAATGGTAAGAAAAATTATTGCCTGCAGCCGGTGGTCGTTCGTAAAAAAGAAGATCAGTACGAACTGATTGATGGACAGCAGAGGCTCACCACGTTATATCTCATCTATAAGTATATGAAGAACGTGAATCCGTTCTTCAATGAACCAGCATTTACGCTTTCTTATCAGACAAGAGACCAGTCAGAAGAGTTTTTGAAAACTCTGGACATGACGAAACAGGATGATAACATCGACTTTTGGTTTATATCCAAGGCATACAACACCATAAAAGAGTGGTTTGAGCAGGACTTACAAATTCGGGTCATGCATATCTTTGAATACTTAAAAGAAGATGTCAAAATCATCTGGTACGAGGTTGGGGAAAGTGAAGATGCAATTTCACTGTTTACCCGTCTGAATATCGGAAAAATTCCGCTAACAAGTGCAGAACTTGTGAAAGCGATGTTTCTTAGCCGGGATAATGCAGAGAATATGCGCAGGGAAAAGCAGGAAGAGATATCGCTACAATGGGATGGCATCGAGAGGGAACTTCATAATGAATCTCTGTGGTTCTTTTTGACAAACAGCGTCAAAGGTGAATATCAGACAAGAATTGACCTTGTTCTTGACCTGATTGCCGGTAAAGATGAAAGTACACGAGAAAAGTATTATACATTCTTCCGATTTGATGAATTGCGTAAAGAAGTATCACTGGATGATATCTGGAAAAAAATCTATCAGACTTTTCTTACTCTGAAGGGCTGGTACGAGGATCATGATCTGTACCACAGAATCGGCTATTTGATTACATCTGGCACTTCTCTGCATAAAATATTTGCTCTGTCAAAAGATAAAAAGAAGAGCGAGTTTAATGAATCTCTCGACGAACTGATTAAAAAGAGCGTTGCGATTTCTGGAAATTATGCTGAACTCAGTTATGAGAAGCCGTTGGATTATAAGCGGATTAGTACATTACTGCTTTTATTCAATATCGAATCGGTAAGAAGAAGTGATGGACATGCTCAACGGTTTCCGTTTGATCAGTTTAAGCACCATAAGGGCAGCAATGTTACATGGAGTCTAGAGCATATACATGCCCAGCAATCGGAAGGTATGAAAACGCAAGATGTTTGGAAAAAGTGGCTGGAACTTCATATCCCATCTGTTGAAAGTATCGGCGGTGAACATAGTGAACTGATTGATGAAATGCAAGGCGCGATAAATGCAGGTAAACTGGAGCGCACTGTATTTGAGAGCATTCAGCAAAAAGTTCTTGGTTTATTATCTGTTTCAGGTAATACAGAGTATATGCATTCCATTGCGAATCTTGCATTACTTAATACGGCGGACAATGCTGCTCTTAATAATTCGACATTTGATGTGAAAAGAAATGATATCATTCAGATGGATAAAAGGGGACAGTATATTCCGTTCTGCACAAAGATGGTATTTCTGAAATATTATACTCCATCTGCTGAAAATCAGCTGCACTTTTGGGGACAGGCCGATAGAATTGCTTATATTAAAGCAATCAATGATGTTCTGAGCGACTATATAGAGCCGATTGTTTTGGAAAAGGAGGAAACAAAATGAGTACGACGCTTCACTCATTTATGGATATCTTCGAAACAACGATTGAGGATGGAGGTACTTCAGTTCAGCTTAATAAAATTGTAATTCCCCTTATTCAGAGAGACTATGCTCAAGGACGTATTGATAAAGACATCAATAGAGTGAGAAGCCGCTTTCTTCAGGCACTTTATAGGGCTGTTACTGGGGAGCCGATTACACTTGACTTTGTTTACGGTGACATTGATGAAGAAGGAACTATGACGCCTTTGGATGGTCAGCAGCGTTTGACAACGTTGTTTCTCTTGCATTGGTATGCGGCTAAAAAGGAAAAAATTTCTGATGACAAGTACGCATTTCTCAGCAGGTTCAGCTATGAAACACGTTATAGTGCAAGATATTTCTGCGCCGAGCTTGTGAAGTTTATGCCATCTTTTGAAACCACGCTTTCTGCTGACATAAAGAATCAGGCATGGTTTCCGTTTGACTGGAAAGATGATCCTACTATCAGCTCCATGCTTGTAATGTTGGATGCAATTGATGAGTGCTTCAAAGATGTACCGGATATATGGGAGCAATTGGAAAATAAAGCGATTACCTTTTATTTCTTGCCAATAAGAGATATGGGTCTTACTGATGAGCTTTATATTAAAATGAATTCCCGTGGGAAGCCGTTGACAGTATTTGAACATTTCAAAGCAGAACTGGAGAGGGAAATCAGAACTCTCGATGAAAAAAATGGTCAGAATACGGCAGATCGTATTGTTGGGAAAATAGATAAAGCCTGGACAGATTTGTTGTGGAAATATCGCAGCAGCGGCTCCAGTGATGCGGATGACAATATTATTGATGATGAATTTCTACGATACTTCAAGTTCGTTTGCGATATCATTTGTTATCGTAATGGGCAGTCTCCCCAAGGCTACAGCAGCGACGTTTTTGATTTGCTGCACTTGTATTTTTCCGCAGACGATGAGAAAGCAGTAGCAAACATAGCTACGCTAGAATCGTTCTTCGATTGCTGGTGTAAAATTAAAGGCTATAACAATCCGACTGAATTTTTGGAATCGTTTATGAGCTACAATCATGCACGCGGGAAAATTGTGGTTGATTCCAGATATAAGATTGATGTTTTTGAGGATTGCTTGCATTTTTATTCTGATAAGTCCGGCAGAATACGGCAGTTTCCATTAAACCGCATCGTGCTTTTGTATGCCATAACGATCTATTTACAGCACCAAAGCGAAGTGACATATTCTGATTTCGTGAGAAGAATCAGAATTGTCAACAACCTGATTCAGAATTCCGAAGATGAGGTTAGTGATAGACAGGATAGAAACAGAATTCCCGCAATTCTTCAGGCTGTTGATGCAATTATTCTTACAGGTGTGATTGATGATTCTATTGAGATTAACTTCAATGTGAATCAGATACAGGAAGAAAAGGAAAAAATAGAATTCCTAATGCAAAATCCAGACCGTACAGATGAAGTGTTTGAACTGGAAGATCATAACATGTTAAAAGGGCAAATCGGTATTATTGGCCTCGATAATCTTTCACTGGGCTCTCGTTTTTCTTCCTTATTCACCTGTTCGTGGGATAAGATTGACTGTGCTTTAATGGCGTTAGGCAACTATGGGCAGCAGGAAAGAAACAAATGGCGTTATCAGTTTGCGTCAAAAAGTTTGCAGTATGCTTGGGATGAGCTATTTCATAAAAGTGCAAATGCCGGTTTTGAAAATACACATACAATTTTAGTTGAACTGCTCAAATCGAAAGAAAGTTTCGATGATGGCATTTTGGATGGAATTATTTCTGCGTTCTTGGCTCAATGTGAAAAGGATAATTTATATCCATGGAATTATTATTATGTGAAGTATCCTGTTTTCCGTCCTGGCAGTTATGGAAAGATGAGCAACGACGATGTTGTAAACAAGCCCTATATGTTCTCAGTTATGCAGACAAAGACGCAGTGGTCACAAAATACGTACATGCCGTATTTGAAAGAGGCAGATGATCTGCATCTATCCAGAGACGAGATGGGGCAGTATTTGGTTTATGATGATGTTTACATTCTCTGTGAAAACAATTCATATGGCGTTTACAGAAATGATGATAGCCTTACGGATACCGTTACTATTTCTCAAAATGATGCGGGTATTGATACGGAAGATAGAATCATTAAGTTGAAAAAGTATATAGCCAATATGAGGTAATATTTCTATACATTCTGGCCGGACGATAGATAAGGAAGGGTAGCGTCTTGGAAAGGGGGATTTTTATGGCTGATAACCGAAAGAAAGCCTCTATGTCACAGGTACTGGCAGATATAAAGCCTTACATAACGAAAAAGTTCATGGCGGTACCGTGTATTAAGGAGCAAGACATTCAGACTATCTGTCAAATCCTCCTGCCCAGATACAAGAATGTGCAGCTCATGCAGGGACTGACCAACAACAAGCCGGATGTCAGAATTCAGGTAAAAGGTTTGTTTGGGACAGAAGAGAAACGGTTTGAAGTGGTTGGTGGTGATAGGAAAAGACCAGCAACCAAGAAGAAATCTGACCTGGGCTGGATTGATCGGCTGGAAGAGATAGATGCTGCGCTGGATGATTTCTGATATCAATGCAGCGTGGAGAGTTATCTGAGGCAAGAATTTGTGCAACAGGTCGTTGCACAAACCACACATAAAATAGTTGGGAAGCGATGGAGTGACACGACAAGAATTATTTACATGGATACGCCAGCAGTACGGCACAGAGCCAGAATACCCCTGGCATGACTGGAATGCTGTGCTGCGGCACAACGACAATAATAAATGGTATGGTGTAGTTTTGGAAGTATCCGCTGATAAGTTGGGACTGCCGGAAGCAGGCATCATTGATGTCCTTAATGTGAAAAGCGATCCGCTGCTGATCGGCTCTCTTCGCGGGCAGGACGGCTATTTTCCGGCTTATCACATGAACAAGGAAAAATGGCTCAGTATTCAGCTCGGCAAAGCGGAGTTGGATGATGCCATCAAAGACCTGCTTTCTTTGAGCTATGAGCTGACGGCACAGAAAAAACGTAAACCAAAATCATCAGAAAAAAATCCGGGAGATTCCGCAAATGGCAAAGAAAAAGAAATTGACGAAGGCTGAGCGAAAGGAAGCACGCCTCCGAAAAGGCAAGCAGTGGCTGCTCACCTATACCGGCTCACCGAAAAAGATGAACAAGCATTACCGGGAACGCTTTCATGTGGATGCTGTGACTGCCGCTAAAGATTTGCAGGAGCTTGGGGTCAATTATACACAGGAACAGCTCGACCAGATTAAACGGGCTGAAGAACAGCGGCTCCGGCAGCGGAGAATGGAGCAGGAAGCGAAAGAGAGGGAACGGCTGGCAGAACTGTATAAGGATTGCGATGGTCGTTTTGCTTTTATCGCTGGATATACAGATGGCGGCGCACCGTATGGCGTGATGTGGGAAGAAGTCGGCATTGATCCGGGACTGCCGTTCGAGGAAAAAGTGAAGCTCTATCACATGCAGATGTTAGGCTGATAATTGTGCAAGCACCGCCTGCACAATTTGCAACAAAAAAGAGGAGCCAGTCCAGGCTCCTCGAAGGTACGTTATTTCAAAAAGTTGCTTTTATGTTCCAGTGTGTGCAGATTATATCCAAGTGTGGCCAGGTGCGCGACCTTCAGCGCAACCAGATTGATGTCGGTAGACATCGCACTGGCGATCTGCTCGGCTGTATATCCATACTCATAGATGTAGCGAAGAACTTCATCGCTGTCCATCAGGATCTCCGCTGCTACGATGTTGGCTTCATATTCCGGTTTGGATTTCATGTCATAGAGCATGAACTCATGAATCGGGGTGGTTTTCGCCATATTCCGGTGGAGCTGGTCATGCCCTAATTCATGTGCGCACACGATGCGCAGCATATTTTCATCCAGACTGTTATTCAGGAAAATAAAGCGATTTCGCTTAATCACCCGGTACATTCCCTTCAGGGAACCAAAATTTTCGCAAAGCATGACATTGATACCAAGCTGCCTTGCAATTTCAAAAGGGTCTCTGGAACCGCAGCGTTTTACCAGTTTCTCACCGACCCGTGAAAGCTGTTCCGCATTCATCATACCACCTCCCAGTGTACAGTATAGCGAAAAGTTGTACGATAAATATCACTGATCGGATTTTTTACGCCTCGTTTTCGGGGCGTATTTTTTATTGTTCTCTTTGGCAATCCAGTAGGCATCGGTCAGAGCTTTATATGCTCCTTCGATGGCATCTTCGCTTAATTCGCCGCCAGCGAACATACCGGTCACTTCACTGACCAGTTCTTCAATATCTTTCGCTGCTTTTGCGCCGCCTTTTTCATGGGCTTCTACGACATAGGTGCCGCTGCTTCCCAGCAGGTACTCAGTAGTAGTATTCAGCGCATCCGCAATCTTCTGGATCGTAACCATGTTGGATGGTTTGCGGCTGCCAAGTTCATAATTCTGAATTGTGCGGGCGGTTACACCGGCCTTCTCTGCAAGTTCTACCTGAGTTAAATTGGCTTCTGTTCTTTTTTCTTTCAACCTTTCTTTGAAGACCATAGGAATACCTCTTTCTTTTTTTGATAACGAACACGAACACTTTTTCATAAAAATCTATTGACACGAAAAACTGTGGTTGCTATAATGACGATGAAAACACGAAAAACAATTCGTGTAATTATAGTATCACAAGAAAAGCTGTGTGTCAATGCGCTCGTGAAAAGTTGTTCGTGCTTTCGCGAACGGAGAGGAGGAATACGGGATGCAAAGAGTGATTCTTCACTGTGATATGAATAATTTCTATGCCTCTGTCGAGTGTATGCTGAACCCGGAACTGAAGAACAAGCCGGTGGCAGTGTGTGGTTCTGTGGAGGAACGGCATGGTATCGTACTTGCGAAGAACTATGCGGCAAAGGCGTTTGGCGTTTCCACTGGAGAGGCAATCTGGCAGGCAAAGCAGAAGTGTCAGGATCTTGTGATCGTGGAGCCGCACTATGAGCAATATATGAAGTTTTCAAAGCTGGCTCGTGAGATATACGGTCGTTATACTGACCAGATCGAGCCGTATGGGATGGACGAATGCTGGTTAGATGTGACCGGAAGCGGCTGCATGGGAACCGGGTTTGAAATCGCAGATGAGATTCGCAGAACTGTTAAGTTTGAATTGGGACTTACGATTTCCGCAGGAGTGAGCTTCAACAAGATTTTTGCCAAGCTTGGGTCGGATATGAAAAAGCCGGATGCGATTACCTGCATCGAAGCAGATTCATTCCGTGAGAAGATTTGGTGTCTTCCTGCCTCTGACTTGCTTGGAGTCGGCAGAGCAACCGAGAAGGTTCTATCCAGTTATGGGATTCATACGATTGGAGAGCTTGCTACAAC
>CAVKOQ010000120.1:0-7274 GCA_963657995.1 bacterium | reverse complement strand
AGCATCTGCCTTACAAGCAGAGGGTCACAGGTTCGAGCCCTGTAGGCCCCATTTTATTGCCTTTTTTGTGAATCTAAATGCAATATGAATTGTTGATGAAGATCATGCGAATCAAGTGTGGTTTCCTTAAATCGGTTGAAGATAATAAAAAATTGAAAAAATTTGAAAAACAGTTGACATTCTTCTGAATGAGATGTATAATATGTCTTGTTCGTTAAGAATAAATAGTATGTGTGTGTAGCTCAGCTGGATAGAGCACTTGGCTACGGACCAAGGTGTCGGGAGTTCGAATCTTCTCACGCACGTCACATTTTCCACTTATGACTCATGGTGGACGAGAAAAGCATCCTTTGGGGATGCTTTTCTTGTATTTACACAAATCTTATTTACCATAGTTTATAGAATGTGATACCCGCAAATTTGCAGGTATGGGAGTTTTATGTCACACTAGGTTGTCATATAATTGACTTTTGGTAGTGTGATCGATATAATGATATGGCAATGTTGCCGATGCAAAAAGCTTTAGATATGGCAGGAAGGAAAATATATGCAATTAATTCATTTAGATATGAAAAATATATCGAACGAGGCGGATATTTATGAGTATCTGACAAGTCAGATGGATTTTACCGATGTTAGTGAAAAACCAGAGTGGATGTATGCGATAGAGATGGATGCTCGTGATCCATACGAGATGGATACAGAAGAGCAGCTGCATGATCCAGATTTGGAAAAACTTTTAGAAACACCGGAAAAGACGATAGATGGTCTCATACAGATGTTGGCCGCACGTCTGTCAGGTGATTATTGTCTTGAAATCAGTTGGGATGACTCGGCCGATGAAGATAAGAAGAAATTGGAAAAAGATTTAGAAAGAGCTTTGGAAGACGCGGCACGTACTGTTGAAGAAAGAGACGGGAAGCTGTATGCAATACTTGAAGATACAAAACCCATGGCATTCTCGGTCGTTTGATGAACCTAAAGATCAGCTTATTCCATGTGAGGTAGTGAGATCATCCAGAAAGACGATTGCTATTCAGATTACCAGAGAGGGAAAACTGGTGCTTCGACTTCCTCAAAGGACGTCCTTAAGGACGGCGATGAGATTTGCTGATGAACACAAAGATTGGATTTCATTACATTATAAAAAGATAATGGAATGTCAAATTAATCGAAAAGAATATAATGCTGATGAAATTCGAAATTTTACAGAAAAACTGCGCCCGGTGCTCAGGCACCGGGTTGATTTATATGCAGCCGTTATGGGTGTAAGCTATGGCAAAATCACGATCAGGAATCAAAAAACCAGGTGGGGAAGCTGTAGCATGGCTGGAAACTTAAATTTCAACTGGCGGTTGGCACTTTTGCCGGAGGAACTGATGGATTACGTAATTGTTCATGAACTTGCACATCGCATTGAAATGAATCACTCTGCAAGGTTTTGGGCACAAGTTGAGAAAATACTTCCGGATTGGAAAGAAAGACGCAGGCAGCTTAAAGAACAGCTGCTGTGATATATTACAAATGAAAGAAGGTAAATATGGCAGAAGAAGTCTGGATGCTTCAGATGAAAAAAGCCGATTTTAAGCAAATTGGGGAACGTTTTCATATAGACCCTGTCACAGCACGTATTATTCGAAATCGTGGAATTGAGACCGATGCAGAGATAGAGCGTTATCTGAATGGAACGTTAGATGATTTGCACGATCCACGCATGTTAAAGGACTTGGAGTTAGCGGTTTCAATTCTTTCTCAGGCAGTTGATGAAGGAAAAAAAATACGAATCGTCGGGGACTATGATATTGATGGAGTTTGCTCCACATATATACTTCTTAAGGCTTTTGAGCGTCTGGGAGGCAGAGTGGATTATGAAATACCGGATCGAATCAAGGATGGATATGGAATAAATGAGTCCATAATAGAGCAGGCCCATATGGACAATGTAGATGTTATATTGACCTGCGATAATGGCATTTCAGCATTTAGTCAGGTTGAACTGGCCAAGAAATACGGAATGACGGTTGTGATTACAGATCATCATGAGGTACCACTTGATGGAGATGACGAATTAATACCTCCGGCTGACGCTGTGGTTGATCCAAAACAGTCAGATTGCCATTATCCTTTTCCGGAGATATGCGGAGCTGTCGTAGCATATAAACTGGTGCAGGTTCTATACGAGCAGAGACAAATTCCTAAGTCGGAATGGTTGGATATGCTGGAATTTGCTGCAATTGCCACAGTTGGCGACGTCATGAAGCTTAAGGATGAGAATCGAATTATAGTCAAATTTGGCTTAAAGAAAATGGCAAAAACCGATAACTGGGGGCTTAGAAAGCTGGCAGAAAAAAACAATCTTGACCTTGAATCGATCACGGCATATCATATAGGATTTGTGATAGGTCCTTGCCTGAATGCAGGCGGCCGTTTGAAAACAGCCAAAGAGGCACTGGCACTGTTAAGAGCCACAAGCGAAGAAGAGGCAGAGTTTCTCGCAGGAGAGTTAAAGGATCTAAATGACGCCAGAAAAGATATGACAGAACAGGGAACCGAGGCTGCAAAACTTCAGGTAGATAGTTGGTATCAAAATGATAGTGTACTGGTTGTATTCTTGCCGGATTGTCATGAATCACTTGCAGGTATTATTGCCGGCCGTTTGAGAGAATATTATCAAAAACCGTCTATTGTGCTTACGCGTGCCGAAAAGGGAATCAAGGGTTCAGGGCGTTCTATTGACGCGTATCACATGTTCAAGAAGCTCTCTGAAGTAAGTGATCTTTTGACAAAATTTGGTGGACATCCGCTTGCAGCGGGACTGTCACTGGAAGAAAAAGATATTGATGAATTCAGACGCAGGCTGAATGAGAATTCCGGACTGTCAGACGAAGATTTTAAGGCCAAAATATGGATTGACGTGCCTATGCCGATTGGTTATGTGACGGAAAAGCTTGTGAGGGAGCTTTCATGTCTGGAACCGTTCGGACAGGGCAATGAGAAGCCAATTTTCGCAGAAAAATCGCTTAGAATTCGGTCAAGCAGAGTTCTGGGACGAAATCGCAATGTGGTAAAGATGACTCTTGAAGAAACGGATGGACATGCGATAGAGGCACTTTATTTTGGCGATGGTATGGCATTTGAAGAAGAACGTGCCGGACACCGTGAAATTGACATAGTATATTATCCTGATATCAATGAGTATAACGGAAAAAAAACATTGCAGGCGGTTATTCGCAGGTACAAATTTAGAGGATGAATGTCATGATAACCAGAAAAGATGTTATGCCGGTTAATTTTTTAAAAAAAGAAAAATTTACCGGAAGTGATACAGGGATGCGTTATCGGATGGAAATGCTAAAACGCGAGGTAGCAAAAGAAAATGGTGCAGAGGACGAGACAAAAGAGGAGATTGTCTTGCTTGTTACATCATGGCCGGAGCCATATGGATATGATGCCACACCTGATGAGGAGAAGATTCGCGAGGAATTTCCGTTTTCAGAGGATGGGATTGTAAGCGGCGTAGAATGGCTGAATAAGCAGCATTCTCTGTATGCTGCACCAGGTAGATAGGATATGGTAAAATGAGTTGGAAAAGAACTTTTTATGAGGGTGTAAGGGGAGGCATGCCGATTGGATTGGGGTATCTTCCTGTTTCATTTACATTTGGATTTATGGCAGTATCAGGAGGTCTGTCGGTCTGGATGGCGGTATTTATATCACTTACGAACCTGACAAGTGCAGGGCAGTTTGCAGGAACAAACTTGCTCTTGGCTGGTGCTGGATATTTTGAGGTGGCACTTACGACGCTTATCATAAATCTGCGTTATATGCTCATGTCATTGTCACTTTCACAGAAATTGGACGAAAAAACAGGAATAGGAGCACGTCTCGCATTGGCCTTTGGAATTACAGATGAGACCTTTGTTGTAAGTTCGCTGCATCCTGGGGTTTTGAAAGCTTCATATATGCTTGGATTGATTAGTATGCCGATACTTGGATGGAATATCGGAACATGGCTTGGCGGTGCTATCTCGACGGTTTTGCCACAGGCATTGCAAAATGCAATGGGTATAGCACTTTATGCCATGTTTATAGCTTTAATAATGCCTGCAGCACGTAAGTCAATGGAAGTGTGCAGTGTTATTATTTTGGCAATAGTGATAATGTGTATCTTAAAATATGTGCCGGTATTTGCGGTTATTTCTTCAGGATTCAGAGTTATCCTGGCAACTGTTATAGCATCGGCAGCGGGGGCATGGAAATTTGCAAAAGATCCAGATGATGAAATTGGTCGTGAATGTAACGACAAGGAGGCACAACTATGAACACAGCAGGCACAGCTACCGGAACAATCGATATGAATTATATACTTGTCGGTGTTCTTATAATGGCTTTGGTTACATATATTCCGCGAGTGCTTCCGGTTACTATTTTCAGGAAGCAGATCCGTTCGCGTTTTGTAAGGTCATTTCTTGATTATACACCGTATGCAGTGCTGGGGGCTTTGACATTTCCTGACGTATTTACGTCTACTGGACACATCTATTCCGCAATTGGTGGAACGATCGTGGCGGTGATTCTGGGATATAAAGGAAAAAGTCTGGTAATAGTGGCAATAGCAGCAATTGTTGCGGTATACTTGTTAGAGATGGTGGGAGCATCAGTGTTTTTGCCTGTTTGATGAATAAAAGAAAGGTGCGGACAAAATGATTACGATGAAGGGAGCCGATGTATCGGCTAAAATAAAGGAACAGATCGAAGAAGAACTGAAGACAATGTCAAGAGTTCCGAAACTTACAATTATCCGTGTTGGAGAAAATCCTGATGATATTTCTTATGAAAAAGGTGCAACCAAAAAACTTACTTCATTTGGACTTGAAGTTGAGTCTAGGGTATTTCCTGGAGATATCACGGATGAAGAGTTCAAAAAAGAATTTATGGCGATCAATACAGATGAGTCTGTTGATGGAATTTTGATGCTTCGTCCGCTGCCTAAGCAAATTGTAGAGAGTGATATTGAGAAAATGATCGATCCGGCGAAGGATTTAGACGGAATTTCTCCGGAAAACATTGCAAAGGTATTCAGCGGAGATAAAAACGGATTTGCACCGTGTACAGCGGAAGCGGTTGTATACATGCTTAAGATGAACGATATAGAACTTTCCGGAAAACATGTAGCTGTGGTAGGTCGCAGTATGGTGGTGGGACGACCACTCTCTATATTGCTTCTTCATGAAAACGCAACAGTTACAATCTGCCATTCAAAAACAGCTAAATTGCAGGATGTATGTAGAGAAGCGGATATTCTGGTAGCATGTGTTGGACGTGCTAAAATGATCGATCGAACCTACGTTAAGCAGGATGCGGTGGTCATTGATGTGGGAATAAACGTAGATGAAGGTGGAAAACTTTGCGGTGATGTCGATTTTGCCGATATTGATGGAACAGCTTTTGCTGCTACTCCAGTGCCTGGAGGTGTCGGAGGAGTGACCACAGCGATTTTGGCAAAACATCTTGTGTGTGCAGCACTTGCAAAACAGGATATTGCTAAAAAAATCAAGTAAAATATCTTTTTGATTATTTTCTGCTTGTTTTTAATATGCATTTTAGCTAGAATATAATTACGGACAAAACGTGCCTCGATATTAAGAGGTGCTAACAATGAAAGATGCAAATCATAAAGAAAAATTACAACAGAAAATCAAAATTGCAGTGATAGGCGTACTGTTTACAGCAGCAATTGTAGGCTTTGGTATACAGATGCGTAAAAATGATGAATCAGTTGTACTCACGACAGTTTCAAAAAGCGAATATGTGTCAGAACAAAGTGAAGAAAATGAGTCACCGTTACAAGATTCTGATAATGATTTTATAAGTTCACAAGAGAGTGAAGACAAGGCTTTAAAACAGTCTAAGGACACTGAAAAGGATCCTGTAAAGGATATGGATGAGGAGTCAGAAAGAAAATCAAAAGAAGATGAATCTGTAAGCAGGGATAAGATGTATGTCCATGTATGTGGTGCAGTTACAGCACCTGGAGTTTACGAACTTCCCCAGGGAAGCCGTATGTATGAGGCTGTTGAAGAAGCCGGTGGCATGACAGCAGATGCGGCAGATGAGTATGTTAATCTGGCGCAGGTAGTTGAAGATGGGCAGCAGATTTGGATTCCGAGTATTGAAGAAATAAAAAAATATCTGGAAAATGGGACGGATATTTCTAAGATTAGTACAATACAGAAAAACAGAATAAGTGCCGGGGTTGCAAATACAGCAGTAGGTGTAAATTCAGGCGAAGCGAATGTAGCTTCTGGAAAGATGATTAATCTAAATACGGCATCAAGAGATGAATTGATGACTTTAAGTGGCATTGGTGCGTCACGTGCGGATGCAATCCTGGCGTATCGAGAAGAAAAAGGAAATTTTCAAAAAATTGAAGATATTATGAAAGTACCTGGAATTAAGAATTCAGCTTTTCAGAAGATAAAGGATAATATTACTGTATAATCATAAATATATTGATTGAGGTGGAGAATGGCGAAGGTATTAGT
The DNA here is from genome assembly GCA_963657995.1 of bacterium. GTDB lineage: Bacteria > Bacillota > Clostridia > Lachnospirales > Lachnospiraceae > Otoolea. The sequence goes on along the minus strand of CAVKOQ010000120.1, from coordinate 729 downwards.
GGTAGATGATGAAAAATTAATAGTAAAGGGAATCCGTTTCAGCCTTGAACAGGATGGATATGAGGTGGACTGTGCCTATGATGGTGAAGAGGCACTGAAGATGTCTAAAGAGACTGAATATGATATCGTTCTTTTGGATGTGATGTTGCCTGAACTGAACGGTTTTGAAGTCTGCCAGGCGATTCGTGAATTCTCAGAGATGCCGATTATTATGCTGACTGCCAAAGGCGATGATATGGATAAGATTCTGGGACTAGAGTATGGTGCAGATGATTACATAACGAAACCATTCAACATTTTGGAAGTAAAGGCACGTATAAAGGCTATCCTTCGCAGAAATTCCAAGAAGACCAAGAAGGAACCGCAGCAAATGAAGAAAGTTATAGAAGCGGGAGACTTAACTCTTGATTCTGACAGCCGTCGGGTGTTTATATCTTCACGTGAGATCAATCTTACAGCTAAAGAATTTGATCTTCTTGAGCTTTTGGTATGCAATCCGGGAAAGGTATACAGCCGCGAGGAACTGCTTCGTTTTGTCTGGGGCAACAGGGCCGCAGCGGGTGGTGATGTTCGTACAGTAGACGTTCATGTTCGCCGTTTGCGTGAAAAGATTGAGCCAAGTCCTAGTGAACCGAAATACGTACATACAAAATGGGGGGTCGGCTATTATTTTCAAGCCAAGTAGGTTAAAAAACGGTGATTTTACAGGCTTTTCGGGGATTTTAGGAG
>CAVKOQ010000119.1:0-7310 GCA_963657995.1 bacterium | reverse complement strand
CCTCCTTGCAGCACAAACATATACCACAGTTCGGCGGAAACAGCTACTGAAACTTTTTTAGAAAAATAGCGGCTGAAACGCATAGTTTCAGCCGCTATTGGGGATGTGGGGTACTCGTGGTGCGGGCTCCCAGGTTAGCCATACCCACGTGCCATCCATTTCTTTCTCAAACTGTGATTGTCGTAAAAGTAAGATCAATCATGGACAAAAGCATTTGTTAGCTACTAAAAAGCTCCCTCTAATATCAATAATGAGTATCTTTGGCAAAAATCGTGCGAATTCATCATTTTTTCTTGAATTTCTACATTGTTTCTGATATGATAATATACAACGCCATCGGTGTTGGATATATGCCGTGGCGGATAAATGCAGATAGAAATGCTCTGCCAGTTGGCGGGGCATTTTTTCTTTGATTCGGAGGAACAAGCTTTATGGCCGTTAGTTATAAAAAGCTCTGGAAATTATTGATCGACAAGGACATGAAGAAGAAAGATTTATGTGCTAAGGCTGGTATCAGTTCCGCTTCCGTAACAAAGATGGGGAAAAACGGTCATGTGACAACAGAGATTCTCCTAAAGATTTGCACTGCTCTGGATTGTCGGATTGAGGACATTATGGAGTTTATACCAGAGGATAAGTGACTCCCTGTCGCTAATAAAAAACGAGGTGATTATACCATGCCTAAATATCTTGATTTATTTGCGGGAGCAGGGGGCTTGTCCGAAGGATTTATCAGAGCTGGCTATGAACCGATTGCTCACGTAGAAATGGATGCTGCTGCGTGCTATACCTTAAGAACACGCACGGTATATCATTGGCTCAAAAAGGGAAATAATCTTGCGCCATATACCAAATATTTGGCCGGAGATATTCCCCGGAAAGATTTCTATGCCCTGGTTCCTAAGGAAATATTGGACTCAGTTCTTAATTATGAGATATCAGAGGAGTCTTTACCTGCCATTTTTAAAGACATTGACTCACTACTTGGCGGTGAAAAACTTGATCTGATTGTAGGTGGCCCTCCTTGCCAAGCTTACTCTATTGCCGGAAGATCCCGGTCTGAATGCAAAATGGTCGGTGATAAGCGAAATTATCTATACAGGCTATATGCAGAGTTTTTGAAAAAATATCAGCCAAAATATTTCGTATTTGAAAATGTTTTGGGCTTACTGTCCGCCAGAGATGAGGATGGCTCCTTGCATTTTGACAACATGCGCGCATTATTCAAGAAATGCGGATATGCAACAGACTTTCGTATATTGAACGCATCAGATTACGGTGTGCTTCAAAACAGAAAGAGAATTATTTTGATCGGTTTCCATGGCGAAAAAGCAGATTTTTATCCTCAAATCCCTGTGGTCAAAGATGCACACAAAGTCGGAGAATTATTTTGCGATCTTCCTTCCATCAAGGCTGGAGAGGGTGCTATTACTCCGGTGAAAACAACTCACTATACCGGGAAGTACCTGTTCAGCGCAGGAATTAAAGAGTATGATGAGGAACCAGTGACATTTCATCAAGCACGGCCCAATACTGCACAAGATCTGGAGATATACCGCATTGTTGTCGATACTTGGAATAAAAGCAAAACCAGAGTCTCATATACAGACCTTCCTGAACGATTGCGTACCCATAATAACACAAAAAGTTTCTTGGATCGTTTTAAAGTAGTGGCTGGAAATCTAACCTATGCCCAGACCGTCGTGGCACATATTTCGAGAGATGGGCACTACTTTATCCATCCGGACATTAAGCAAAATCGTTCTATTACCCCAAGAGAAGCTGCTCGTATTCAAACATTTCCAGACAACTACTTTTTTGAATCCGTAACTGGAAGACCTTCGCGAACACTTGCTTATAAGCAAATAGGTAACGCGGTCCCTGTATGTCTTTCTTACCACATAGCCCATGCATTATTGGCTCGATTTACAGGAGGTGACAAAAATGCCGAAGAATCAAACACTTGATGAATTTTACAGCACTTTCAGAGAAGAAGTGCTCTGTGCCAGTGACACTGAGACAAGTGGATGGACCACAGAAGATTTCCTGACAAATGTTATGATGGAATACTTGGAAGAGGCTGGTGAGGTAACCGATCCTGTTATTTGTCCTTTCCGTGGATATGGCCTTCAAATGAATGCATACGCAATATCCGAGGGCTGCGAGTCCGTCGATATTTTCGTCAGCATTTATTCAGATTCGGATCGCCCTCGTTCGATCTCCCAAGCGGATATTGACGCTGCTATAAAGCGTGCTATTCAGCTTTACCACAAGGCCATCAACGATCTGTATACAGCCTTCCAGAAGGATAATGACACCTATGAATTCGCAATAACCCTTCACCAGAATAAAGACAATATTAAACATGTTCGGATCTGTGCACTTACAAACGGTCTTGTAAAGCCGATTGCACTAAAAAATATAACCATTGGTGATGCCGAAATTTCTTTCTCTCTTTGGGATGTAGATCGTTTGTATCGTTGTGTCACTTCCGGAAAAATGCGTGAAACAATCGAAATTGATTTTGAAGAAAAGTTTCAAACCTCCATTCCCTGTATCGAAAACAATACCAGCAAAAAATATAGCGTCTATTTGGCTATCATCAACGGCGATTTGTTGGCGGCTCTCTACGACGAATTCAGAGACCGTTTGCTTGAGAAAAATGTGCGCTCATTCCTTCAAGTAAAAGGAGGGGTTAACAAAGGAATCCGGGATACTTTGCGGGATGAACCCGACATGTTCCTCGCATATAACAATGGCATTTCTGTCACTGCCGAGAGTGTCGAAATTGTTCGGGATGAAAACGGTAAACCCTCTATTAAACGTATTCGGGATATGCAGATTGTTAACGGAGGCCAAACTACTGCTTCTATTTTCAACGCTAAAAATGACCGTAAAATTGCAGCAGATTTGTCACAAGTTTTTGTCCAGATGAAAATCTCGGTAATTCACTCTGCAGATGATATGGATGAGATTGTCCCCAGAATTTCGACTTTTGCCAATACTCAAAACAAAATTCAGGTTGCCGATTTTTCTGCAAACGATCCCTTTCACAGACGCATTGAAGAACTATCACGTACCATCTGGGCGCCTGCCCAAGGTGGCATGAAACCTCGAAACTGGTTCTATGAGCGGGCACGCGGTCAGTATGCAGATATGCTAACCCGTGAATCCACCACCAAGCGAAAAAAAGAATATAAGGAAACCCATCCTTTGTTTACCAAAACAGACCTCGCCAAGTACGAAAACACATGGGATCAGCTCCCATGGCAGGTCAGTGAGGGTGCCCAAAAGAATTTCCACAAATTTATGCTTCGTTTAAAAGAACGCAAGGGATTTTCTCCAGATGAGATTTATTATCAAAACCTCATTGCCAAAGCAATCCTGTTCCGCCAAACCGAGAAACTTGTTCAGAAGCAACAATATGGTGGATACAGGGCCAATATTGTTACATATACTCTTGCCTTTCTTTCCTTCAAGACTGCCCAGCGCATTGATTTGGAGCGGATATGGAAGGAACAGGCTCTGACTCCGGCTTTGGAACGTGAAATCATTGAAGTTTCAAAGTTTGTTCAGAGTCTGATTGTAAATCCACCGGGCGGAGCCAATGTTGGTGAGTGGTGCAAAAAAGAAAAGTGCTGGCAGTCCATCCGCGACCATGAGTACACCCTTAGCGATGAACTTCAACTTGAACTGCTATCTGTAGCGCGACCGACCATTGGCAGTCAGCCTGCAACCGGAAGTATTGATTCGCTTACAGATGAAGAGCTGGCTTTAATTGACGAGGCTGCAGCTATTCCTGCAGAGACTTGGTTTGCACTATCGCGCTGGGCAAAGGAAACCCGGAACTTCCAGCCTTGGCAGCGTAGCCTTCTATTCTCTGTCGGAACTTTGGCTGGCCGTGGTCAAAAGCCAAGTATCAAACAAGCAACGCATGCGGTGAAAGCATATAAATCCGCTCTTGAAAAGGGATTTACCGTTTAAACGATAAGGAGGGATACCCATGTTGGAATGGCATGACTTTGTAGAACAACTGCTGTCTGAAGAAAGCAGCTTTGACGGGATCAGCTTGTCCTTCGATGGCACCGCTCATTCTGTGGGAGTCCCTCCCATTATCAAAGCCAGCGTACTGATGCTCGATAAAATGATTACGCACCAAGGGAAATTCAATATTCTGGTTTTCCCTGAACGCATTCAATCAATTTTCATTTTTACGCTGATCAAGTTACTGCACAACATTGCAGAAGGGAAAATTGAGCGCGCCTATGATCCTGAAGCTTTTAAGCCTGGAGAAAAGCTGAAGCTCGGAAACGCTGTGGTCGAGTTCGTAGGCATAGAAGATGAGAAAAACGAGCGGCGGATGAAGATAAGTATGGTATGTACGGTGTCCTTATTTACACAGCTTCCGGTGATTCTGAAGGTTCCCTCGGCGGCTTGGTTCGCCAAGGTACAAAGGATCATATAGAGGATACGATCCGTGATGCAGTACGGAATGCCGCATGGTGTTCTTCGGACCCAGTTTGCATTCAGTCTTACGGACAAGGTCCGGAATCCTGTAACTTGGCAGCATGCCATAACTGTGCGCTGTTGCCGGAAACCTGTTGCGAATGCGGCAACAGGCTGCTGGATCGCGGCACAGTCGTTGGCACGTTGGATAACAAATCTATTGGATTTTTTGCTGAATTACTGGAACAGTGAGGTGATTGTATGCTTGTTATCCTATCTCAAAAGGTGGATAGTGAGTCTTCCTACACAGATGAACTGTTCAACTCATACCATTATCCCGCCAGGTATAAAAATCAACTGCACAAAGGAGACATTTTCATTTATTACCAAGGCAATCGATACGACAAGAGTCAACGGTACTATTTTGGAGTAGGCTCTGTTGGCGAAATTCAGACTACAGATGGAGAAAACTACTATGCTAAACTTCTGGATTGCCAACAGTTTGAACGGAAGGTTCCAATTTATCTCCCTGACGGTGGATATATTGAACAACTTGGTTTCGAAACAGTTCGAAAGAGCCTCAATCCTCCTTGGCAAAGTTCTATTCGCCCGTTGTCCCAAGAAGCCTACGATTATATATTAAAAGCCGCTGGTATTCAGCTATCTTCTGAGCCTGTGCATCAAGACTCGATAGATGTGTTGAAAGATAAGTTAAAGCTTGCTGTCAGAGATTTTTATGTCGAGGGTAATTCTTCGGCAATACATCGTATCGAAAGCATTGCATCCGCTATCGGCCGGGCAACATCTACTTCCGGAAAAGAAAATGAACATACCAGGTCTTCTCGCTATAGTCCGACAGTGAGTCAAGTTGAAAAGCTTTCCCGTTTGCTTGATTATTGTGAAACTATGAGAATGTCATATTCTTACAAACCAATTTTAATTCTGGCACTACTTCACTATGGTGACCGGGATGGCTGTATTTCTATTGAAAATGCTGCAGTCTATTTTCGTGAATACTATTCAAATAGGAAAGCACAAGGACTGGCAATTGAGAAGAAACAGTGTATATATCTGAGAGACGATGTGACCGATGCACAAATAATCGCAAATCTTCTTTCTAACCCCGTAAAGGCATTAATAGAGAGCGGCTTTTTCTTTTATAACGAAGACTCGCATGTATTTTCTGTTTCTCCTGATATCTGGAGCACGATTGATATATCCAATAAAGCTGCGATTACGAGAATATGTCGTCAAAAACTGAAAGACTACTACAAAGACTAATTGAAACGGGGGATTGTTATGGCCGATGTCCATTCTCCGGAAACCAGAAGCTATAATATGTCCCGTATTCGTGGAAAGGATACTAAACCAGAAGAACTTGTCAGAAAATACTTGTTTTCTCAAGGATTCCGATACAGAAAAAATGACGCTCGGCTTCCAGGAAAACCGGATATTGTTCTTCCCAAATATAAGACTGTGATCTTTGTAAACGGTTGTTTCTGGCATGGGCATGAAGGTTGTCACTATTTTGTGTGGCCTAAGAATAATGCGGAATTTTGGAAAAAGAAAATAGGCGCCAACATTGAGCGCGATGCTAAAAATCACGCCCTCCTCGCCAAGCTCGGATGGAATGTGATTGTAGTTTGGGAATGTGAACTGAAACGGTCAACAGCTGAAGAGACACTCAATCTCTTAGTACATTGCATCGTGCAGCGGCAGTCATATGGTAACAGCGACTAAAAGTTTTGTATTTCTCCGGGAAAAGCAATTGTGTGACAACAATTTTTCTGCCTATTGGGATGCTAACTTCGCTACTCTTATCCAAAAGACCGTACCTGCTCATATGAACAGGTACGGTCTTCTAAAATGTTACTTTTATTGAAGGATATCTAATTCAGCCTAAAATAGCAGGTATTCTTCCCACGTCCTTCTTTTTTCAGTTCTCCGGCTGCGACCAGCTTGCGCAGGGCCCCCTCTATGGAACTGTCGCTGAGCGTCGGGCAAAGCTCCCGGATATCCTGCTTATTGAATCGCCCGATTCTATTCTTGCTTGCTCTGCGCACCATTTCCAATGCAGGTAGCTTGGTTTCCACAAGCGCCACGCGAGCCTCAAAGTCCTTATAGGCCGCAAGGATCGTTCCGAGCAGGTACTTGATGAACGGCACTACATCCTCGGTGCCTTCGTGCCAGCCGGTTTGTGCCTGTGCAAGCGCGTCGTAGTACAGATCCTTGTTTTTGGCGATTTTGGCTTCAAGGGAGATATACTTTCCAACATAAAATCCGTTCCGATACAGAAGCAGCGTCGTGAGCAAGCGGCTCATTCTCCCGTTCCCGTCATTGAATGGGTGGATGCACAGGAAGTCATGGATGAAAACCGGAATTGCAATCAACGGCTCCAGTTCCATATTGCCAATTACACGGTTGTATTCTGCGCAGATCCTGTCCAATGCTTCCGGCGTCTCATAAGGGGCAAGCGGCGTGAACAGCGTTTCCACATGACCGTCCGGATAGGTAGCGGTGATATAATTCTGTGTGATCTTTGTGCGTCCCGCAAGCGGGTTATTCATGTGGCTGTACAGGATTTTATGAAGCTGCAAGATATAGTTCTGCGTAATTGGAATCGCATCAAAGCTCTCGTGAATGATGCTCAGCACATCGCGATATCCGGCAATTTCCTGCTCGTCACGGTTTCTCGGCGTGGTTTTCTCCTCGACAAGCTGCCGGATTCGGGTACTCGTGGTGACGATGCCCTCAATGGCATTCGATGCCTCGGTGCTCTGTATTTTGGCGATCTCCACAAGTTTTTCGAGTTCCTCCGGGCGCTGCTTCAAATATAGCTCCTGCTTTCCGGCTTCCTTGTATAT
>CAVKOQ010000118.1:0-7373 GCA_963657995.1 bacterium | reverse complement strand
ACGCAGAACTATATCCTGCAGCTTCATAAAATCCTGTACAGCCACATGAATAACCCGCTTGCGGGCCGCACAAAAAGCGTGCAGAATTATATCACTGCCACCTATCCGGACGGTCATGTGGAAACGCTGTTCACGCCGCTTGCCCCTTATGAAACGCCGGAAGCGCTGGACAGAATCTGCGAGGAATACAACCGTGTGATTGGAAATATGGAACTGGAGCCGTTGATTGCAATCCCGGTTTTCATCCATGATTTTCTGTGCATCCACCCATTTAATGACGGAAACGGAAGAATGAGTCGGCTACTCACGACGCTGCTTCTGTACCGAAACGGTTTTTATGTTGGAAAGTACATCTCCCTTGAAGCTAAAATCGCCAAAAACAAGGATCTGTACTACGATGCGCTTGCACAGGCTCAAACCGGCTGGCACGAAGGCACGGAAGATGTAGTGCCCTTCATCAAGTACCTGCTCGGAACGATCCTTGCGGCATATAAGGACTTCGAGGATCGTGTAGCGCTTGTGGAAACCAAGCTGCCCGCACTGGAAATGGTGCACAGAGCAAGCAAAAACAGAATCGGGCGGTTCAACAAACAGGATATCCGAGAGCTTTGCCCGACGCTCAGCGACAGCTCCATTGAGGGGGCCATGCGCAAGCTGGTTGCAGCCGGTGAACTGAAGAAAGAAGGAAAAGGTAAAAACACCTGCTATTTCAGACTGAATTAGATTCCCTTCAATACGAGCGACTTTTTAGATGGCCGCACCTGTTCATACGAGCAGGTGCGGCCCTTTTGATCGCTTTACGGAAGTTAGCGTATAGTTCAACGGTCGAGCCGCTATAGACAAGGAATATACCCAAAGGTTCCTGCCGAAATATACACTCGCCTTACCCGAAGAAATACTGCTTCATATCTGAGGTGCCACCATTCTTATCGCAGAACCATTCGTAATCAGCGAGACAGTTCTGGCAGTGAGCAATTACATCGAAGCCGCCGGGTGAATGCCCGTTGTCGGTAATGCTCAAGACCTCCAAGGGCTTCCCACAGGCGGGGCACAGTCTGATCTTCCTTGCCTGACGAGTGGCACGCTCTTTCTTCTCTGTTTCAAGTGCATCTAAAAGACCCTGCCAAAGATTTGGATTCAGTTCATGCTCTGCATAGTCTTCAAGGTGCCGCCGGATATCATCGGCAGTCAGTACGAGAAACTTATCATCCAGAAGCTGAATGTGACGCTTGATATAATCAGCGACTACCATGGGCATACAAGTATTCCTGCCCATCGCATACCGCATTGCCGACAGCAGAATCAAGCGAAAGTCAGAGTCGCAGATTGGGGCGAGCAGATCCTGAGGGAACAGCAGAAACTCCTTGCCATTATTCATACATACGCGCAGCGGTCGCTGTTCTTCCGTTACCAGATTCAGTAGACCGTTAGCTTGATCCTTCAGCTCATCAACGGTAATCGATTCGTAGTCCTGAAACGGGTTTACTTCATAATTCATCATTTGACCTCCAATCAGTTTGTCCTCGTTATGAGGTGTTGGCATTGTAGCTCTGACTGTCCGGAGGTTCAAGCGTTTCTTTCGCGGCTTGAAAAGAAATTGAATAGAGTCGGAATTCGTGCGGATTTATCATTTTCTTGCTTTTCCTGCCCAAATGTGCTATCATTATAAACAACGCTGTCAAGTGTTGGAATAGGCCTTGGCAGTATGGCTGCAATAGACCGAATGCTCTGCCAAGCGGCAGAGCATTTTTTGTATATCGGTACGGAGGAGATATTTTATGTCTGTGAGTTATAAAAAACTCTGGAAGCTGCTCATCGATAAGGACATGAAAAAGAAAGACTTGTGTGAAAAGGCGGGCATCAGCCCAGCATCCGTCACCAAGATGGGACGGAATGGACATGTTACCACGGAGATACTCGTGAAGATTTGTGCGGCACTGGATTGCCGGATTGAGGATATCGTAGAGATTGTTCCCGAGAATACAGCGGAATAGTTTATAATTGATAGGTGGTGTTCAATAGAATGGCAACCAAAAACAAATTATCTGTCTACTTGGTCAAAGAAGATATTACAAGCGTAAATGATATCTTTGAAGACCCCGAGAAAATACGTGTTCTTGAACGCTATTCGGAAAATTCTGCTGCATACTTTGTACCATCATTGACCCACGAGCCGGACTGGCTCAGGAATTTCTTCTTACGTGGTGGTGATGGTATGCTACTACAAGCAAATTCAAGGGTAGTACTGATTAAATCCATTCAAATTGACGAGGAATATAGGACCTTTGCGCTCACTTTTGGTTACGCAAGATTCTTGTTCCGAGAAGATGTTCTTGAAGAACAATTTTGATTAAAAATAGTACTTAATAGCATAAAACAGAACCAGATCCGCCGCATTTCAAAAGCAAGTGTTGGATCAAATCAAAAACAAAGCGATGAGCAGTTGCCTAAGAGTAGTGACATATCTGAATTTGGTTTTGACGTAAATCGTGATCTCATGAAAAATGTAAGTGGAAAATCTGAAGACGATATGTTCGAAAAGAGCATGTTGACAGGAGGCGATATTTTCAGTCTTACTGTTGCAAGAGATATCAGAAATATTGATGAGTTTTTGGTGTTTTGTTACCGACGCTTTAAAGAAGATACATATCGAGAACGGTTTGCGTGGGTAGATAATATTAAGTATGTTAAGGAGAAGGCAGTCATACAGCGGCTGAATGAAAAACTAATTGCAACCATAAGGGCTAACGAGTTTGACCGAGTATGGATGGCTATACCTGAAGTAGTGGCATGGGAAGATATTAAAGATTTTAAGTTTGCTGGCTGTGATGAAACATTCGGAGATATTTATATCGACAAAGTTATTGAATCTATGCGAAATGAATTGACCTGTGTAGAACAATTACAGAGCAAACGAATCTACGCCCGTGCAAGTCGCGATGAGACCGAAAATGCTTATGAGTGGTCTGCCTATAAATGCATTATCGCAGAAATTAATTTAGATGGGCAGGAATATAACCTAAACAACGGAAAATGGTATAAAATCAACAATGATTTTGTTGCCAGTATTAATGAGCGATATTTGAGTATTGAGCTATGTCAAGATGTATTTATTGCTTATAATCATAATAATGAAGATGGATATAACGATGCTCTAAGTGCTTCCCTTGCGAACTCTTATCTACTTCATAAGTACAAAATCGCCATAGGTGGCGGACAAGGTAATAATATCGAACCGTGTGATGTTTTGTGGCAAAATAAGCTGATTCATGTTAAAAGAAACGGAGGTTCCAGCCAACTTAGCCATTTGTTTAATCAAGCTCTTGTGGCAGGTCAAATGTGGCTTGACCAGAGTTTTAGGAATCAACTGCGAGCAAAGATGGAAGCAGACGGATACTCCGATGTTATTCCAGAACCGTTTAATTCTTCTGATTATGAAATCATAATTGCCATAATAAATGCTTTTCATGATGACAGACCCAAAATCCCATTTTTCAGTAAAGTGGCAATCTGTTTTACTGCGACTAATGCAAGAAATCTTGGGTATCGATTGTTACTTAAAAACATCCAATCGACTTAATTTTCAGTAACTATTCAAAAAATTCACATGTTCAAAGATTGTTGCTGATTTATATAAGCAACTATGATATACTTATTAAGGGTAGACCAACGATCCGGCGTCTGCCGGTGCTAACATGAGCTACGGCTCGGTCTATGAAAAATAAGCGAGCTGACCGCATGACGGTCAAAGGAGGGCTTCATTATGCAAAAGACGATTTGCGAGTTATTCGCAGGCGTCGGCGGATTCCGATTGGGATTCGACCGACTTGGATCAGGCTGGGAGACTACATGGTTCTCACAGTGGGAACCCGGTGCAAGGACACAATGGGCACATGACTGCTATGTGCAGCACTTTGGAGACAGTCCTGACCTGAATAATGAATTTCATACTGGAGAAGACATCAGCACGATGGACAAGCAGGCCATTCCCGACCATACACTTCTCGTGGGGGGCTTCCCTTGTCAGGACTATAGTGTGGCACACACCCTGTCGTCATCTCACGGTATCGAAGGTAAAAAGGGCGTACTGTGGTGGCAGATAAGAGATACGATCATCGCAAAAAAGCCGCCGTTCTGCATCTTCGAGAATGTAGACAGATTACTTAAGTCCCCAGCCAAACAGCGAGGACGTGACTTCGGCGTTATTCTTGCGTGTCTTGCCAAGGAAGACTATAGTGTGGAGTGGCGAGTCGTTAATGCAGCACAATATGGTGCAGCGCAGCGTCGTCGTAGGACATTCATCTTCGCATACAGAAACGACACGATTTATGGACAGAAGATGGCCGACATATCTGCAGATGTGATCATCAAGGATGGTGGCCTTATGGCGAAAGCCTTCCCCGTTCAAAACATAGGCCAGATAACGGAGACGGTTATCGGCGGTGACATCGTAGATGTGAGCGATAACTTTGCCTTCGCATTCGAAGCCGCAGGCTATATGCGCAAAGGTAGGATTTATACAGCAAAAGTAATTGAGCGGGAAGAAGAACCAATTACCCTTGGGAAAATCCTGCAGAAGAATAATGTTGATGATAAATTCTATATTACTAACGAGAAAATGCCCAAATGGACATATCTTAAAGGCGCAAAAAAAATCCCCAGAAAATCAGCAGATGGCCACGAGTATATATTCTCTGAAGGCCCCATCGCTTTCCCGGACCCGTGGGACAGACCTGGTCGTACGATGTTGACCAGTGAGTCGACGCTAAATCGCTCCACGCATGTTGTGTCAGATCCCGGAACAGGGAGACTCCGGTTACTGACCCCGGTCGAGGCCGAGCGCCTCCAGGGATTTGACGACGAATGGACGAATACGGGTATGCCTGATAGAATGAGATATTTTTGCATGGGCAACGCCCTGGTCGTACCGATGATAACCAGAATGGGTAGAGTTCTGGATACGATCATAGCTGAAGAAAAATAAGCTATATCAAAATCAGAATGATATCCATGGGTCTTGTGCAGTAATGCGCAAGACCCATGGTCGTTCATAATGAGATTATAGAAAAGGAGTTGGAAGCAGTGGAGGGAACACAGTATGTGACCAGAGAATCAATCTTGCGACGTGCGCAGGAAATCAAGGGTATCCCACTCCGGAATGTCGATAAAACTGGTCGTTTGGCCACGGGAAAAGGTGCTATCGGAACCGTTATCGAAGAGAGCTGGTTTGGCTACACGCCCAACTCCGAGTCTGAGCCGGACTTCCCGGAGGCTGGCGTAGAACTGAAAGTCACGCCCTATCTGCGTGGGAAAAACGGGATCCGTGCCAAGGAACGGCTGGTCTGCAATATCATCAACTATATGGAGGAGTACGATAAGACCTTCCAAACCAGTGCCTTTTGGCATAAATGCAACACCATGCTTCTTATGTCTTATGAGCACCTTGCAGACAAGCCCAAGGGTGATTTTCGGATAGACGAGGCGGTTTTGTTTAGTTTCCCAGACGAGGATCTTGCTATCATTGAGCACGACTGGGAAACTATCATGGAAAAGGTCCGTGCAGGCCGTGCTCATGAACTTTCGGAGGGTGACACACTTTATCTTGCGGCTTGTACAAAGGGAGCCAATGCATCCAGCGTCCGGCAGCAACCGTTTTCAGAGCTTCCTGCAAAACAGCGGGCATATTCTCTGAAATCATCGTACATGACGCAGATCCTCAACAAGTATATATTTGGAAATGCGGAGAGCCCGCGTATCATCAAATCCGCAGATGTGCTACACGCCAAAACTTTTGAGGAATACATCATTGACAAAGTTAAACCTTACTATGGAATGACTCAAAATGAGCTCAAACTCAGACTTGGTGTCGATAGCAATGCCAAGAGCCTTAATGAGATCCTATTGGCGCGAATGTTGGATGTCAAAGGCCGTATTGCCTGCACGGAGGAGTTTCAAAAGGCAGGTATTATCCCCAAAACTATCCGAGTGCAAAGCAACGGTAAGATCAAGGAAAGCATGTCCTTCCCCACATTTGACTTTATTGCGTTGAGCAAGGAAGAGACTTGGGAAGAATCAGAACTTTATAACTATCTGGCGCCTACGAAGTTCATGTTTGTTATCTTCCAGGAACGGGGTGATGGAGCGTATGTATTCGACCGCGTCATGTTCTGGAATATACCAAATGATGACCTTGAAGAAGTGCATCGTGTTTGGGAGAGGACTGTTCAAACGATTCGTAGAGGCGTCCGGTTGATCCAGACACCTCGTGGGATAAGCAATGATCTGCCGAAGCAGACTGAGAGTTCCGTTGCACATGTGAGACCCCATGGAAAAGACGCTTCGGATAAGTTGCCGTTGCCTGATGGTCGCATGATGACAAAGCAGTGTTTTTGGTTGAACAATACATATATTGCGGAACAAATAACTTATCTCGACAATAGTTGTGCCGGGAAAAGCTCCGGCAGGCGAGCAATACCCGTTGCCCAAGGAAAAATAGTTAAGAGAAACTCTAAATCAGAGCGATATGAGGCATTATCTCCAGAGGGCAAGAAAATTGCGGATGCAGTTGAAGTTGCTGTTAACACCGTCACGGACAGAATTGTAGAGAGGGCTACAAATAAACTTTCTGAAGTGTTGAACAAGCGAAAGCGTGACAAGTAACATTCGGTATAGCTGGTTTTGTGGAAAGTAAAGGAGGATTATAATGCCGGATGACCTGATTTATGAGTATAACAAAGCTGATCGTAGAGATGTATTGAGACACGCAAAAGCGCTTGAAGGTAAAGTGATTGGCGATGTTTATAGACTTGAGCAAACCGGAAAGCATCGTCCCGAAATGCTTGAATATTATGCAGAGATACATATGACCGGAGGGACAACCGATGATGGTACGGTAGTTAGAAAAGACAAGGGGCGAATAGGAAATTTAGTTCAAGAAGTTTATTTTGATATCCCAAGAAACAATGATTCCGAATATGACATACAGGAATGTCAAGTCGAGCTAAAGGTCAGCAAATTAAAGATAAAGCCACGCGCAGGATTGAGCGTACAAGAGCGACTAATTCTTGGAATGATTAACCGGGATGATGAATTGCCGGAAGTGTTTGAAGATTCTCATATTTACCATAAATGCAGAATCATCATGCTCGTATACTACATGAACAAAGAGCAAGAAGGACTCTTACCTTTTCAATTTCCATTTTACAAATCTGCATATATGACGATTCCAGAAGCAGATATGGAAATCATCCGGAGAGATTATGCATATATTCGCAGATGCGTTAATGAAGGACGTTACGGTGATTTGCACGAACATTCCGCAATGTATTTATCTCCTGCCCCTAAAAATCAAGGTCGAGCATACTCATTTAAGC
>CAVKOQ010000117.1:0-7534 GCA_963657995.1 bacterium | reverse complement strand
CGCGGAGCGTTTTTTGATTCATAGGATGCACTTTCCTATGAATCAAGAAAAAAGGCTGCCAACACAAGCTGGCAGCCTTTTTACACGTCTAAATCGCATCTATAAATGCAGTTATTATTTTTTATTTCTCAGAAAATCCGGAATGTTGATCTGCGTTTCCTGACGCATAGGACGGAAAGGCTGTGCGGCCGGCTGCGGTGTTGCAGCTGGTTTTGAAGTAGCCAGAGCTGTCTGCTGTGTTGCAGGTGCTGCAGCAGATGACGCACGGAATGTCGGTGCCTTGTATGTCGGCTGAGCAGTTGCATTCTGTGTAGCCGGCTGAGCATATGCATTTCCTGCAGTCTTTGCCTTGAAAGGAGTAGCAAACTCAGTCATAGCTTTTGCAACAGGTGTGTTTACACCGTGTGAATCAAGTCCGGTTGCGATAACAGTAATCTTAGCCTCATCCTGAGCATTCTCATCATACATAGCACCAAAGATGATATTCGCATCGTCACCTGCAAGTTCCTGAACATAGCTTGCAGCGTCG
Organism: bacterium; assembly: GCA_963657995.1. Taxonomy (GTDB): domain Bacteria; phylum Bacillota; class Clostridia; order Lachnospirales; family Lachnospiraceae; genus Otoolea. The sequence goes on along the minus strand of CAVKOQ010000117.1, from coordinate 7,005 downwards.
TTGGCCTCGATAAGGCTTATATCACCTGAAATATTGATGATAACATGGCTCGCACCCTCGATAGTAGTCTCAAGAAGCGGACTGGATACTGCCTGCTTAACAGCCTCAAGTGCCTTGTCATCGCCCTTGGCATGACCGATACCGATATGAGCGATACCCTTATCTACCATGACAGTCTGAACATCAGCAAAGTCAAGATTGATAAGACCAGGAACATTGATAAGGTCAGTAATACCCTGTACTGCCTGCTGAAGAACCTCGTCAGCCTTCTTAAGTGCATCCGGCATGGAAGTACGGCGATCAACTATCTCCAAAAGCTTATCGTTAGGAATAACAATAAGAGTATCAACAGCTGCCTTGAGCTTCTCGATACCGTTGAGAGCATTGCTCATACGAGTCTTAGCTTCGAAGCGGAACGGCTTGGTAACTACACCAACTGTCAGAATACCCATATCCTTAGCGATACGTGCGATAACCGGTGCTGCACCTGTACCTGTACCACCGCCCATACCAGCGGTAACGAATACCATATCTGCACCCTTGACAGCCTGAGCTAACTCTTCCTGGCTCTCTTCTGCTGCTTTCTCGCCAATCTCCGGTTTTGCACCTGCACCAAGTCCCTTGGTCAGCTTCTCACCGATCTGCATAACTGTGGATGCCTTACAGAACTGAAGTGCCTGCTTATCTGTATTGATACCGATAAACTCTACACCGGCAATATCTTCGTCGATCATGCGGTTAACAGCATTGTTGCCAGCTCCGCCGACACCTATCACTATAATTCTGGCAGAGTTCTCTGCTTCATTTATCTTTATCTCTAACAAGATACTTCCTCCTTCATTTACACTTGTATTCTACTTTATTATTTCTACTAAAATATAGGGTCTCTCCAATCTAGCCTACCTAATACTATATTTTATTTTTATCAAAAAAGCAATCGTTTATTTCATAAATTTTAAATAAACATTACCAGCTTGTAACATTTTAATCTTTATCAAAACGATACATCGGATTCGAATTGGACTCATCGTATGTATCCAGATAAAGCGTTCCTGCAAGCGTCGAATACTCCCTTAAAATATCAGTAAGTTCAGAAAGTTTGCCGTTCATATTACTGTTATTTCCAAGTTGAACCTTGAGTTCTCCAATCAGCAGTGTTGCCTCTTTTTCTTTATTGAAGCGAATCTCATCCACTGCAATTTCATTTACTGACAAAATCTGAGTAAGATTTAAGATCTCATTAAACACGCTCTCATCTTCCACCGGAAGCGGCTGATGCAAAACAACATGACCAAAAGACAGTCCTTCTATCCTTGGTACACCTTCAAGCGTTTCACTTGTACTCTCTACGATAATTCCGTCCTTATCAAAATACATACGGCTATTCATATAGGAAACATAGCCCACTACGCTTTTTTCATATACGATAATTTCCACATCTGATATGCTTCTGAATACCAGCTTATAATCCTGTACAAACGGAATTGTCTTATGCGGTCTGAAACGATATTGCAGATAACAGTATACCGGATTTCTGCTTAATCTGGTGTCAAAGATAGACACCTCTATCTGTTCTTCAGTATACTGACGATTTCCACTGACATGAATCGTTCTTATCTGAAGCGCCGATATACCGATAAGGATTACTATGACCGCCAAAACAACTGCAACTGTAATCCATATATGTTTTTTTCCACGACGTCGCCAGATCTTAGCTTCTGCTTTATTCTCAATTTGATTTTTTTCTATAGTGATCACTCTCCAAACAGCAGGTTAATAGTTTTTTTAATATCATTCAGGCTGTTCCAGCGTAATCCGGTTGGATACACTTAAAACCAGTCCCATCTCAATCATCAGGAACAAAACCGACGTACCACCATAACTGATAAATGGCAGTGTTACACCTGTATTGGGAATCGTATTTGTAACTACGGCTATGTTAAGAATTACCTGTATAGCTATATGAGCCATAGCTCCGACGACTATCATCGCCCCCAAAAGATCCGGTGCATTTCCCGCTATAACCATGAAACGGTATATCATAAACATAAAGATTACAATAACCGAAATTGCACCAAACAGACCCAATTCCTCACATATGATAGAGAAAATCATATCATTTTGTGCCTCAGGTACAAATCCAAGTTTCTGAAGGCTCGATCCAAGCCCTTTTCCAAACAGTCCACCGGATCCGATTGCATAAAGTCCCTGAAGTACCTGATATCCACCTGAACGTGCATATTCAACCGGATTGACCCATACATTAATTCGTCCGAGCTGATAGTCCTTCAAAATATGAACCTTGACTAACGCTTTTCCGATATATGGTGCTACAGCCAGTAAACCAACTCCTCCACCAATACATAAAAAGAAAGGCCATTTGATCTTACATGCCACAAAAAGCATAACAAAAACAATACCACAGATGATGATACCTGAACTTAAGTTATTGGCAGTAACCAGAAGTACCAAGGGCGCCGAAAGGATAGCGATTGCTTCAACTGAACGTCTTTTATTAATTTTGACTCCAAGATTGGCAATCATAACAGCAATCAGCAGGATCAATGCAACCTTTACAAGTTCTGTTGGCTGAAACTGAATCGGTCCCAGACGCATCCATCTCTTTTTACCATGAGATGCGATACCAAGCGGTGTAAATCTGGTCAAAAGCAGTGTTGCATACGAAGCAATATAGCCAAGCATGGCAAGTCGCGCAAATTTGTGGTAATCAATCTTCGAAATTACATACATTATAACAAAACTACCTGCCGCAATCTCCCCCTGACGTATGGCAAAATGTGCCGGATTGCCATAATCAAGCTGTGCCTTGTAAGAGCTTGCGCTATATATCATGATAAGGCCAAACACAGTCAAAAAAATGATTGTAAACAGAAGACTGTAATCATAAAATCTATGTACATTTTTTTCTTTTTCCCCATGAAAAAACATATCTTCTACTCCCAGATTTACCTTTCTTTGCAATCACTTTGTAAATCAACTTTACAGATTCTTTAAAATTTAGGCTGTCGCAGGCAAATATTGCTGCGACAGCCTAAATATTCATCCTGATTATCTGTTTACAGATTTCTCACATATTCCTTGAACTTACGGCCACGCTCTTCAAAATTCTTAAACTGGCCCCAGCTTGCACATGCCGGAGAAAGAAGAATATTATCTCCCGGATTAGCATAGGATGCACATACCTGAACTGCCTCCTGAAGATCCTCCGCATACATGATATCATTAAAGCCATGTCTCTTCGCACATTCAGCAATCTTATCACGTGTCTGACCAATCAGGACAAGGTATCTTACCTTGCCGTCAAAACTCTCGATCCATTCATCGAATTCTGAATGCTTATCATAGCCTCCTGCAATCAAAAGAGTCGGACCTGGCATAGCTTTTATTGCCTGCATTGCTGCATCAGGATTCGTTCCCTTGGAATCGTTGTAATATTTAACTCCAAAACGATCCATAACAAACTCTATACGGTGTTCAACCGCCTCAAATGCCTTGATGGTTTTTTGAATTTTCTCTAACGGGACTCCCATGTTCATGCTGATTGCGACCGCAGCCATAACATTTTCATAATTGTGACGGCCGAGCAGTTTCAGATCATGGATATTCACAATGACAGTTTCCTTATCACCATCGTTGTAAATAATCTCATCTTCTTTAAGATAGAAACCTTTTTTGAGTGTACGCATGCTGGAGAAATATACCACTTTAACATCCTTAAGTGATTCACCAAACTCTTTTAAAACCGGATCTTCATAATTCAGGACACATACGTCTCCCTCTTTCTGATTCTTGGTTATGCTTTCTTTGGTCTCGATATAGCACTCCATCGTCTTGTGACGATCCAGATGATCCGGAGTTATATTTAAGATCGCACTTACATTCGGATGAAAATCCGTCATAGTCTCAAGCATAAAGCTTGATATCTCAGCAACTGTCACTGTATCATCTGTTGTTTCAAGGGCATGAAATGAGAACGGCTCTCCTATATTTCCGACAACAAATACACTGTCATAAAATGATTTCATAATCTCTCCAGTCAGTGAAGTTGTTGTTGTTTTTCCGTTTGTTCCTGTAATTGCAGCAACACGTCCTTTGGCACAGTGATATGCAAGCTGCATCTCACCCCATACAGGGATACCAGATTCCCGGATCATGGTCACAAATGGTGCATCTGTCGGAATACCCGGGCTCAAGATAGCCAGTTCAATTCCCAAAAGATCCGTCTTCTTAAGCTCTCCAAGGACGAAAGCCGGTGCCTCACCCTCGTCAAATTTCTTTTTAAGCTCCTCCGGATCCAGTTTATCATTGCCATCGTAAAGCACTACATCACCGCCCTTTGATATAAGGAGCTTTGCAGCTGCAATACCGCTAATTCCCGTTCCTGCTACTAATACTTTCTGACTCATAATATTCCTCCTATAATCCCAAATATGCTATAAGGCAAAGGACCGCCGTAATAATCGAAAAAACACCTACTACTCTGGTTTCAGACCAGCCGCAAAGTTCAAAGTGGTGATGAATCGGTGCCATCTTGAAAAAGCGCTTACCACCAGTCTTTCTAAAATATGTTACCTGAATAATAACAGACAGCACTTCTACCAGATATATAAGACCGACTATTGCTATGAAAATCGGCATCTGCATCATAAATGCACTAGAAGCCACAAAACCGCCAAGTGCCAGCGAACCTGTATCACCCATAAAAACACGAGCCGGATAGACGTTGAAAAGAAGGAATCCCATAAGGCTTCCAACTACAGCTCCGGTAATCGGGCTGATGCCACTGTTTTCTTTAATTGCCACAGCTGTAAAAAATACTGCCACCATGATAGTCACACTGGTACAGAGTCCGTCAAGCCCGTCAGTAAAATTCACGCCATTGTCGGTACCAAGAATAATAAAGAAGAGTGCCGGAACAAATAGCCATATCGGAAGATTCAAATAAATGTCAGTAAACGGAATAAGCATCCCCGTCCCTATATCAGGCGACGTCACTATATAGTAGGCAAATATACCTGTGATGACGATCTGTCCGATCAGCTTCTGCACCGGATTTAAGCCCTCGGACTGTTTCTTTACAACCTTAAGATAATCATCCAAAAATCCAACCGCACCGAAACCTACTGTCATGAATAAAACCATGATAATCTTCGGATAACTCTTCATATAAATCAATGAAGTGACTATAATACCGGCAAGAATTACTATTCCTCCCATAGTCGGTGTGCCCTGTTTTTTCAAATGCGTCTGTGGCCCGTCATCTCTTACCTGCTGTCCAAATTTCAATCTGTGAAGAAACGGTATCGCTATGGGGCACAAAACTGCACTGACCGCAAAAGCGATGATAACCGCAATAATTGTCTCATTTATCATGTCACACCTCTAAGTTATGTTTTATATACCTAAGTAGTATACGTCTTTTCCCCGGAATAATCAACCTATGGTTTACTTATTGCTACTATTCGTTTCCTGTACTATCAGCAGTCTCAGCCAAAGTCTCCTCGCCGCTTTCTGTCTCCTGAGTGGTTTCACCACTTAAATTATCTGTTGTGTCCAGATTTAGCGTGTTATTCATAGTGTCAGGGTAGTTATATTCATCTCCAGAGTCAATGAATTCCTCATCATAATTTGCCCAACCACCTTCCGGAGCCGGTGTGGTCTCTTCTGCTGTTTCCGAAGCACCAGTCTCTTCTGTAGTGCTGCTTATGATTCCTTCTTCCTGACCTGATAGCTCTGTTTCTACATCTGCTGATACTTCTCCGGCCGGAAATACATTCTTATACGGAAGGACTTCCGCCATGATCTTACTGAAGATCTCACTTGCAAATGTAGAGTGTGCCTGCTGTTCTCCTGGCAAATGAGGAGTATCTACAACAACATAGCAAAGCACCTGTGGATCATATGCCGGTGCATATCCTATAAATGACACCAGATAGTTTTTCTCTGCACGAGGCTGTTTCTGTGCCGTACCGGTTTTTCCGGCAACTTCATATCCGGCAACCGCTGCAGCTCCCGCCGTACCACCTTCACCTGAAACAGTCTGATAAAGTGCATTGTTGATAAATTGTGATGTTGATTCCGATACAGTCTCACGGACAAGCTTCGGAGATACAGTCTTAACTACAGATCCCTCATCATTTAAGATCTCTTTGACAAGATGTGGCTCATAGTATGACCCGCCATTGATAAGTGAAGCATATCCGGCTGCCATCTGTATCATGGTACAGTTATAATTCTGTCCGAATGAGTTAGTTGCCAAAGAAGCAGGATCCATGTTTTCCGCTTCATAGATAAGACCAGATGCTTCGCCCGGAAGATCTATGCCGGTTGTCTTTCCAAATCCAAAAATCTTCTGATACTGGACAAATTTTTCTTTTCCTTCCAGCGATACAATACGCATCATGACGACATTGCATGACTTCATAAGTCCCTGGGTTATGGTAAGTGGTCCGTGTCCTAAACGGGCAACACATCTGATATCCCAGTCACCGAAATGCAATTTTCCACCGCACTCAAAGACCTCATTACCAGAAATTGCACCTTCCTCAATCGCACCGGCCACCGTGAATGCCTTCTGAGGCGAACCGGGCTCATATGTATCACTTACACAGAAGTTTCTCCACATCTTATACCATGCTTCAGCCTTTGTTTTCTCATCCATAGCCTGAATCTCTTCATCTGTGTAATAAGCACTCAAATTATACGGATCATTTAAATCATAACGTGTTGTCGTATCCATCGCCAGTATTTCACCGGTATTGGGATCCATAACAATAGCTGCGGCAAGATTACTTCCGATGCCTGCCTGCCACTCATCCAGATACTTTTGTACAATTTTCTGAATATTTACATCTATTGTCAGTTCCAGAGTCTTTCCATTTTGTGCAGATTTTATGGTACGCTCAACATTAGAATCGTCATTCAGATATCCATATTCGCGGCCATTTACCCCAGTCAAAATATCATTATAATACTGTTCTACAC
>CAVKOQ010000116.1:0-7916 GCA_963657995.1 bacterium | reverse complement strand
TTTCCCCAACAAGCAGAAAATCGCTTTCGTGTCACGAAAGCCCTGCTTGCAGAAGAGTGGCATTTGTGAGAAGTCACCATTATTGATTTACTTAGCGAAACGAGTGTGCTATAATTTTATCATGAGTTTTTATAATTGCAAGCGTTGGTATGAATAAAAGAAGGCGGTATGATATGGCGGTTTCCTACAATAGATTATTCAAAATGCTTATTGATCGAAAAATGATGAAAAAGGAATTATGCGAGTTGGCAGATGTGAGCCCAAGCACGATAAGCAAAATGGGCAGAGGCGAAATAGTTTCTATGGAAGTCATTGCAAGGATTTGCCTCAAACTGAATTGCACAGTAGATGATATATTAGAAATTTTACCGGATAGTCCAGATTATGGGGCGACCAAAAAGATAAAATAAAATTGATTGGACTGGAGGAGGAATACAGATGGCTACTATTTTTAATGAAGATAATACCATTGAGCAAATGATGCTTTCTACTCTTCAGAAGAATGGGTGGAAATATATTCCTGCCGAGGAACTTCCTCGTATGTATTCGGATGTACTTGTTGAACCAATGGTAAAAGAGGCCCTCATTCGTCTTAACCCGGAAATTGCGGAAGATCCATCCCGGGCAGATGAAGTTATTTATAAACTTAGGACACTTATTTTGTCTGTTCAACCACATAACCTTGTCACTCAGAATGAGATTTTCAAGAAAATGATTTTCGAGGAAAACTCCTATCCTTTTGGTAAGGACGGACGCATGGTTCCGATTCGTTTCTTTGGCACTATGCGTAAAGAAGACCTTGCTCTCAACGAATATGTTGTGACCAATCAGTGGATATATCCTCAGGCCGAAGGCGGCAAGCGCTTAGATATTGTTCTTTTGATTAACGGTTTCCCGATTGCAATCGGCGAATTGAAAACTCCGGTTCGTAGTGCCATTACTTGGTTGGATGCAGCTGGCGATATTTCAGCTTATGAAAAAAGCATACCCGCCATGTTTGTAACCAACGTCTTTAATTTTGCTACCGAAGGCAAATGCTATCGCTATGGCTCTATCAACATGCCCATTAACATGTGGGGACCGTGGCACACAGCAACTCATAAGGCGGAAGGCAGTCTTGCTGATGTGAAAATCAGCGTTGAGGATATGATTTCACCGAAAAATGTCATGGATATTTTTCAGTTCTTCACGATGTTCGCTACTGATAAAAAATATCGCAAATATAAAATCATCTGTCGTTACCAGCAGTTTGAAGGCGCTAATATGATTGTGAATCGTGTTATCGCTGGCTACCCTAAGAAAGGTCTCATTTGGCATTTCCAAGGTTCCGGTAAATCTCTTCTGATGGTCTTTGCAGCACAGAAGTTGCGAATGATTCCGGAACTTAAAAATCCAACTGTCGTTATTGTGGATGATCGCATTGATCTGGAAACGCAGATTACTGCAACCTTTAATGCATCAGATATTCCGAATTTAACCAGTGCAACCACAAAAGAAGAACTTCTTTCCTTCTTCCGTGGTGATATGCGAAAAATCCTTATTACTACGATTTTTAAGTTTGGTGAGGTTAGCGGTGAGCTGAATCCTCGTAATAACATCATCGTCATGGTCGATGAAGCTCACAGAACCCAGGAAGGTGATCTGGGTGAAAAAATGAGAATGGCTCTGCCGAATGCTTTCTTCTTTGGATTGACCGGTACGCCTATCAATCGTGTTGATAAAAACACTTTTGCAACCTTTGGTGCCGAGGAAGATCGCACTGGTTATATGAGCCGCTATTCTTTTTCTGACTCCATTCGTGACGGTGCTACGCTTCCTCTTCACTTTGAGCCGGTTCCTGTAGAGCTTCATGTGGATAAGGAAAAGCTGGATCGTGAATTTGAGGCTATGACCGATGAAGCTGGACTTAGCAAAGATGAAAAGAACGAACTTTCTCGCAGGGTGAACATGAAAGCAATCATGTACAACCCGGCTAGAATTCGTAAGGTATGTGAGCATATCGCTAAACATTTTAAGGAAAAAATCGAGCCTAATGGCTACAAGGGTCAGGTCGTTGTTTATGACCGTGAATGCTGCTTGATGTATAAAGCTGTCCTCGATGAGCTGCTCGGCGAAGAAGCCAGTACTATTGTTATGGATACCAACAACGATAAAGAAGACCGTTATAAGAAATATCGCAGAGATCGTGATGCTGAAGGCAAGGTTTTAGACACCTTCCGTGACCCGGCAAGCTCGTTAAAACTTGTTATTGTAACAGCTAAACTGTTGACGGGTTTTGACGCACCGATTCTTCAGGTAATGTATCTGGATAAACCCATGAAGGATCACACCCTTCTACAGGCGATTTGTCGTACCAATCGTACCTATGACCAGGGAAAAACACATGGTCTGATCGTTGATTATATCGGTATTTTTGATGATGTCGCGCGTGCACTGGATTTTGATGAAAACAGTATGCGTAAGATCATCACCAACATTGAAGAAATCAAAAAGCAGCTTCCGACACTTCTAAAAAAATGCCTGGGGTATTTCCTGGGGGTTGACAGAACAATCGAAGGTTGGGAAGGTCTCATGGCAGCGCAGGAGTGTTTACCAACAAATAAAGAAAAAGACGCGTTTGCTGCTGACTACCGTGTGCTGAATCGTGCGTGGGATGCTCTATCACCTGACGGTTTCCTGAATGCTTATAAAGCCGATTACCAGTGGCTGTCTCGTGTATATGAATCTGTGAAGCCGACGGATGGCCGTGGTGGATTGATCTGGGCCTCTTTGGGCGCAAAAACGATTGAGCTTGTTCATCAGAACCTGACCGTTGGCGAAGCGGATGAGGACGTGGAAATCCTGGCAATGGATGCCGACCTGATTGATGAGTTCTTAGAAAAGCAGAAAGATTTGAAGAAGACCACCAAAAAGATCGAAATCAATCTCGTAGCCAAAATCATGAATCACACCAAGGACCCGAAATTCATCAAGCTTGGTGAAAAGTTGGAAACATTGCGAGAAAAGCACGAACAGGGCCTGGTGACCAGCATCGAGTTCTTGAAACTTCTATTGGAATTGGCGAAGGAAGCAGCACAGGCTGAAAAAGAAGTAGTGCCAGAGCAGGAAGTTGATAAGGGAATCGCTGCTCTGACGGAACTCTTTAACGGTTTGAAAAACCGAAGCACTCCTGTTATTGTTGAGCGCATTGTTGCTGATATTGACAGCATTGTAAAAATTGTGCGTTTCGATGGCTGGCAGAGCACTACTGCTGGTAAGCAGGAAGTCAAGAAAGCCCTTCGCAGTGTTGTTTGGATCAAATACAAAATCAAGGATAAAGATGTCTTTGATAAGGCTTATAGCTATATTGAGCAGTATTACTAATAACAAAAAAGAAAGCGAGAAAACTAGATGATTGGAGCAATCATTGGCGACATCGTCGGTTCCAGATTTGAATGGGATAATCATAGGTCGAAAGATTTTGATTTCCTTACGCATAAATGTTTCTTCACCGATGATTCCGTCATATCTCTGGCTGTATGTGATGCTTTGATGCATTGCAAGCCGGACTACAGTGATTTAAGTGATATAACGATTGAATCTATGCAGCGAATTGGACGGCCCTATCCACATTGCGGTTATGGTGATTCCTTTTATCGTTGGATGTATTCGGACAATCCTCAACCATATAACAGCTACGGAAACGGAGCAGCAATGCGTGTTGGCGGATGTGGCTATGTAGCTAATTCTGTTGCGGAAGCCGCAGCACTTTCAAGAGCAGTTACCGAGACAACCCACAATCACCCAGAAGGAATTAAGGGGGCGGAAGCTACTGCCATTGCAGTCTATTTGGCTCGTACTGGAAGCAGTCTGATGGAAATTCAGGATTATATCGTGAAGAACTACTATCCGATTAACTTCACCTTGGATTCCATTCGTGATACCTACCAGTTTAACGAAACCTGCCAAGATACCGTTCCTCAGGCACTTGAAGCATTCTTTGAGTCTACCAGTTTTGAGGATGCAATTCGCAATGCCATTTCTATTGGAGGTGACAGTGACACCTTGGCGGCTATCACCGGTGCTGTTGCCGAGGCGTACTATGGTGTGCCTACTAATATCAGAAAACACGCTCTTACATTTTTGGATGAGCGTCTCCTGAAAATTCTCCTGGAATTTGAAAATAAGTATCCTGCTAAATTTGAGAAAATTCAGGAAAGTGGTAGCGTAGGTGTAAAACCTTCCACCGGTAAAAAAGTAAAGACAGGAGGTCGTGCTGAGATGATGCAATCCGCTATGGATATAGCTGATATGGAATTGGAAGCCAGTGCCGCACATCCGGAAGAAACAACCAGTCAGAAGCTGTTTTCTCACCTGTTTGAAGCCTGCAATATTCTGCGTGGCCCCATCAATCAGGACGAATATAAGAGTTATGTAACGCCTATTCTTTTCTTTAAGCGTCTCTCCGACGTTTATGATGAAGAAACTCAAGTTGCTCTCGAAGAATCTGGTGGTGACGAGGAATACGCCAGCTTCCCGGAAAATCACCGCTTTGTCATTCCGGAGGGCTGCCACTGGAAAGATGTTCGTGAAGCAAGTGAAAATGTCGGTGTAGCTATTGTTACAGCCATGAACGGAATCGAACGTGCTAATCCTGATACGCTGAGTGGTGTGTTCAGTAGCTTTGATGATGCAAACTGGACTGATAAAACAAAACTATCTGACGAGCGTCTGAAAGACCTGATTGAACATATGTCCAAAATAAAGGTCGGTAATAACAATTATTCCGCAGATGTAATGGGTGACAGTTACGAATTTCTGATTAAGAAATTTGCTGACCTCTCCAAAAAGAATGCCGGTGAATTCTACACGCCGCGTTCGATTGTTAAATTACTTATTATGCTAATGGCTCCTAAGGCCGGAGAGACCGTTTACGATCCAACCTGCGGTACGGGTGGTATGCTCATTGAGGCTATCCGGTATATGCACGATGACAAGCTGACCTATGGAAAAATCTACGGTCAGGAAAAAAATCTGGCAACCTCTGCTATCGCTCGAATGAATCTGTTCTTGCATGGTGCACGAGATTTCAAAGTGACACAGGGCGATACCTTACGCTCCCCGAACTATCTGGAACGTGGATCATTGCAGACCTTTGATTGCGTAGTCGCAAATCCTCCGTTTTCGCTCAAAAACTGGGGAGCTGAACAATTCAGCAGCGATATTTACGGTAGAAATATTTGGGGATGCCCGACCGATTCCAATGGTGATTTTGCATGGCTCCAGCACATGATTAAGTCTATGAATCCGAAAACTGGTCGTTGTGCTGTGGTGCTGCCGCAGGGAGTGCTCTTTAGAAGCGGCAAAGAAGGTGAGATTCGCAAGCACCTTGTGGAATCCGATAAACTGGAAGCTATCATTACGATGGCCAGTGGTGTATTCTACTCCACTGGTGTTTCTGCCTGCATTCTTTTCTTGAATAATGATAAAGCTCCTGAGCATCGTGGCCGTATTTGTATGATTGATGGCTCCGGAATTTATACTCCCCAGAGAGCACAGAACATTATGACCGAAGAAGATATTCAGACTGTATTCAACTATTATACGGAATACGAAGATGTTATCGAAAAGGTCAAAATCGTTACGATTCCAGAAATTCGGGAGAAAGACTTTTCTCTTGCGATTAACAACTATATCGAAAAGAAGGAGCAGGAAACTGTTCCTCCGGCAGAAATCCGTAGACAGTATTTTGAGGCTTACAAAGAAATGATTGCAGCCGAAGAAAAGATGCGTAAGCTCTTGCTGGAAGGAGGTTATATCAGTGAGTAAAAGAATAACCATTGAGGAACTGCAATCCTATCTTTGGAACTCCGCTGTCCTTCTAAGGACCAACATTGATGCTGGTGCCTATAAACAATATATTTTTCCTCTGCTGTTTTTTAAGCGTATCTGTGATGTATACGATGAAGAAACTGCCCTTGCTATCGAAGAATATGGTGATGACGCTGCCGAATTTGATGCTGACGAAATCCACACCTTTGTGGTTCCCAAGGGATATCACTGGAACGATGTTCGCGCCGTATCCGAAAATGTTGGTGTGGCCATTGTTGAGGCATTCCGCAAGGTGGAAAATGCGAATATTGACAAGCTGCAAGGTATTTTTGGTGATGGTGCCTGGACAAATAAGAATAGGCTCCCTGATAGATTGTTGAAAGATCTGCTGGAACATTTCAGTACCAAGACTCTCTCCATTGCCAATTGCCCGGAAGACGAGCTCGGTCAAGGATACGAATACCTTATCAAAAAGTTTGCGGATGACAGCGGCCACACAGCACAGGAGTTCTACACCAATCGAACGGTTGTGCATTTGATGACCGAGATGTTGAAGCCGGAGTCGGGGGAATCTATCTATGATCCGACCTGTGGTAGTGCAGGTATGCTTATTTCTGCTATTGCGTACTTAAAGGAGCAAGGTAAGGAATGGCGAAATGTGGCTGTTTACGGTCAGGAAATCAATGCGCTTACCTCTGCTATTGGCAAGATGAATCTGTTTCTGCACGGAGTTAAGGACTTTAATATTGTAAATGGAGATACTTTGAAAGCACCGGCCTTCGTCGAGAACGGTAGACTGAAGCAATTTGACCTTATCCTGGCAAATCCACCGTACTCAATTAGTCAGTGGGATCGCGCAGCATTTGAAAGTGATAAATATGGTCGTAACTTCTTGGGTGTGCCTCCGCAAGGCCGTGCTGATTATGCATTCCTTCAGCACATTATCGCAAGTCTGAAGGACGATACTGGCCGATGCGCTATCCTGTTCCCACACGGAGTTCTTTTCCGTAATGAGGAAAGTGCGATGCGTGAAAGACTGGTGCGCAGCGATAAAGTAGAATGTGTTATCGGTCTCGGACCGAATCTTTTCTACAACTCTCCGATGGAAGCTTGTATCATGATTTGTCGGATGAATAAGCGCCCTGAACGTCGTGGACAGGTGTTGTTCATCAATGCGGTAAATGAGGTTGAACGCAAAAACGCACAGAGCTATTTGGAAGAACGCCACATCGCTCGTATCGCTACTGCTTATGACAACTATGTCGATGATGCTGATTTTGCAAAGGTGGCTACTATTCAGGATATTGCAAATAACAACTTCTCCTTGAGCATTCCGCTGTATGTGAAACCAGAGGTCAATGAAGAAGAAATAGATAACCGCAATGTTCAGGAACACTATGATAGTTGGCTGGCTGCTTCCGAAATGATGAAACTGAGCTATGAAAAATTGAACGCACTATTAGTAAAGGAGGCAGATGTCAATGAGTAAAGTCCTTCTTGGCGATGTCGCTGTAGAACATAAGGAGACGTGCAAAGGCAGCAAGGATGGCTATCCTATCGTTGGGCTGGAACACCTGATCCCGGAAGAGATTACATTGACTGCTTGGGATGAAGGCAGCGAAAACACGTTCAGTAAGATGTTCCGCAAGGGGAATGTCTTGTTTGGCCGCCGCAGAGCCTACCTCAAAAAGGCTGCTGTTGCTCCATTTGATGGCATCTGCTCTGGCGATATCACTGTTATCGAAGCAAAACCTGACCGTATTCTGCCGGAGTTGCTCCCGTTCATCATCCAGAATGATGATTTGTTTGACTTTGCTGTCGGCAAATCCGCAGGCTCTCTTTCACCTCGTGTAAAATGGGAACACTTGAAGAATTACGAGTTCGAGCTCCCTGATATGGAGAAACAAAAGGAATTGGCTGAACTGCTCTGGGCTATGGATAACACGAAGAAATCCTACCAGAAGCTGATTGCAGCTACGGATGAACTGGTGAAATCTCAATTTATCGGGCCAGCTGGCCACAAGGATTTCACCGCGCATACCGCTTCCGGAAGGAGGTGTGCATAATGGCGAAATATCGGTTTGAACAGATTGCAATCAACAGCA
>CAVKOQ010000115.1:0-8099 GCA_963657995.1 bacterium | reverse complement strand
ATACAGAGGATATAGAAGAAAAACGCATTATTTCTCAAACACCATTGTCACTATTTAATGAATATAGTGATGCAGAAAAAGGGAAAAATATTATTATCTATAATACAAATATCATGTGGAGTACTGATGGATCCATTTTTAATATTGAATATTGGGATTTAGTAAGTAAATTGGATTGCCATCATCTCTTTATGGAACATTTTATAAATAGAAATCATAGTGTGATTATAAAGCAAAACCATGGTATTTTAATTGGTGGACTAAAATGCATAAAAGACCATGGCTTGCCATATACAACCATGTATACCATGAAAAAAATTGCACGTGCATTTAAGTAGAACGTGAGTCAAGTCCTAATTTGCGTGTGAATTGTTCTTTGTAAACTTTTTGAGATTGCATATTTAATGTTAACTTCCTGCAAATTACCATTGAGAGTTGATTTTGCAGGAAGTTAATGTTATAGAACGGAATAAAGTGAATAAGACGATAAACTATAGAATCAAAGAAATCGATATAGCCCGAGCGTTGGCCATAATTTTAGTGGTTGTAGGCCATGCAGTATCTTATCAGTGTGTAAACAACTATGAAAATATGAATTATGATCTAATCATGATAGAGCATGGGATTACAGATACCAATATCCATTACTGGTTGATGAGGGTGTCGGAGACAATATATCTGTTTCATATGCCCTTGTTTTTTTCAGTATCAGGTGCTGCATTTGCTGTTTCAATGGCGAAGAGGGATGAAAATAATAATTTTTTACGATATCCAACATTATGGTCGCTCGTGGTAGATAAGGGAAAACGCTTATTGATACCATATGTGATAATTACGCTTTTTTGGGACATTCCTGTGAAATATTTAGCGGGCGTCTACAGAGGATTAAGTAAATTGGAAACTATACAGCGTGGAATTGAAGGACAGCTGTTGTTAAGAGGTAATAGTTATTTGTGGTTTCTGATTGCCCTGTTTGGTATTTTTGTTGTTGTATATATACTTGAAAAATATATTGAGAGTACAGCAGTGAAAATATATTTGTTGCTACTGCTGCGTTTTCTGAAATATGGCCTCGCCAGCAATTTTACATATACTGCAATGGACAATGCTATTTACTTTTATATTGGTTATTTGTGGTATTCACACAGAGAATGGTACAACCAGAAAGTTAGAGAAAAAAGATGGCTGATTCCCGGAATGTTTATACTTTTATTGTTTGCAGAATATACGAAGAATATTAAAGCATTGGCGGGATGGGAATTGTTTTCGACATATCTGGGTATTGCTGCTGGTGTCATATTATTTTATACTATTGCTGTTCGGATGGCAGATGATTCGAAATCAGAACGGCGATGGATGCGTGACATGACTATTTATGGTATGGGAATTTATTTATATGCTGAACCATTGAATTATCTAATGTTACGAGTGTTTGTACATTGTTTTTCTCCAAATTCGCTGGGAAGTGAAGCGGGGGGGCGTTTCTGTTTATATTACGAACATTAGGTGTAACAATTCTTTCTGTTGCTATTGTGAAAATATTAAGGAAAACAAAAATAAAATACATTTATTGATGGCTCTTCAGGGGTAATGGTGGGTAAAAACTCCCCACAACCCCAGTATTTATCGGGATTAATTGCATTCAACTTTCAGTTAGGAGGAAAGGAAAAATGAACGATGTGACTTTAGTTATCATGGCAGCTGGAATTGGCAGCCGTTTTGGTGGCGGCATCAAGCAGCTGGAGCCGGTTGGACCGAATGGTGAGATTATCATGGATTATTCCATCCATGATGCACTGGAAGCAGGATGCAATAAAGTGGTATTTATTATCCGTAAAGACATTGAGGATGATTTCAAGGAGATTATTGGAAAGCGGATCGAGAAGTTGGTTCCGGTAGAATATGCCTATCAGTCCGTAGATGAGTTGCCTGGTGGTCGTAAGAATGTATGGGGAAGAACGAAACCATGGGGAACCGGTCAGGCGGTACTTTGCGTCAAGGATCTGGTGAAGGAACCGTTTATTGTGATCAATGCAGATGATTATTATGGAAAAGAAGCATTTGTAAAATTATATCAGTACATGACCACGGAAATGGATACGGAAAATCCGGTTTATGATACCTGCATGGCAGGTTTCATTCTTTCAAATACCTTAAGTGATAATGGCGGGGTGACCCGTGGCGTTTGTACGGTGAATGCGGATGGCTATTTGCAGCGTGTAACAGAGACTTACGAGATTCAGATGAAGGATGGGGCACTTGCGGCCTGCAATGAGGAAAAACAGCCGGTTTTGGTGAATGCAGATCAGCATGTATCGATGAACATGTGGGGGCTGCCGCCAAGATTTTTGGAACTGCTGGAAGGTGGTTTTGCAGAGTTTTTGGATAACCTGGGTGACAATGCCATGAAGGCCGAGTATCTGCTTCCGAAGATTATCGATAAGCTTCTGGCAGAGCAGAAAACCTGTGTGAGGGTTCTGGAGACCGGAGATCGTTGGTTTGGCGTTACTTATAAAGAGGACAAGCAGGTTGTGGTTGATTCCATCCGGGAACTGATCCGGCAAGGTGTTTATAAGGAAAAACTGAATCCGTAAAGTTCTGTTTTTTTTAGGATAGTACCAATGGAGCGATCTTTCAGCGTCATATAAGATTTTGAAAAAACAGCTGTTTTTTAACCCGATCGTATTGAGTGAGGGAGGTGAAAACATGATACAGAATTTTTCATGCAAGAATTTCAGAAATATTGCAGCTGATAATTTATCGTTCGAAAAAATCAATATTCTCATAGGACCGAATAATTCTGGCAAGACTAATTTCATTAGAGCACTGACTTTTTTGTCAGAAATGTTGGCCAGAGCGGATGAAGGAAATTTAAAGTCGTCTTTCTTAAATGCAATAGCCAGAAATGGTTGGGAGCATATGTTAAACAAGAGTGCTGCAGATGATAGAGAGATTCGATTTTCATGGAAGCTTTTTGGAGGAACAATGCAGGCATTTTTTTAGATATACCTATCATGAATTAGTTGATTTTTGAAGGAACAGTGTAAAAAAATTTAATTAGGAGGATACATATGTACGATTATCTTGTAGTAGGAGCCGGCCTTTATGGTGCGGTATTTGCGCATGAGGCGAAGAAGCTTGGAAAGTCTGTTCTGGTGATCGATAAGCGCCAGAACATTGCGGGAAATGTTTATACGGAGGACATAGAAAAGATCCATGTGCACAAATATGGTGCACATATTTTCCATACAAACAACCGCAGAGTCTGGGAGTATGTGAACCAGTTTGCGGAGTTTAACCGTTTTACGAATTCACCGGTGGCAAATTATCACGGAGAGTTATATTCGTTGCCGTTTAATATGTATACCTTCAATAAGATGTGGGGTGTTGTAACTCCAGAGGAGGCTGCAGCGAAGATTGAAGAGCAGAAACAGGCAGCAGGAATTACCGAACCGAAGAATCTGGAGGAGCAGGCCATCAGCCTGATCGGCACGGATATTTACGAAAAGCTGGTAAAGGGCTACACGGAGAAACAGTGGGGAAGACCTTGTTCGGAGCTTCCGGCGTTTATCATCAAGCGTCTTCCGGTGCGCCTGACCTTTGACAATAACTATTTTAATGCATTATATCAGGGCATCCCGATGGGCGGCTACACGAAGATGGTTGCTAATATGCTGGAGGGCATTGAGGTGAAGCTTGGAGTGGATTATCTGGCAGAGAAGGAAGCTTATGATAAGCTGGCTAAGAAGGTAATCTATACAGGTGCCATTGATGCGTATTTTAATTTTAAGCTTGGTGCACTGGAATATCGTTCCGTGCGTTTTGAGACTGAGGTTCTTGATCAGCCGAATTTCCAGGGCAATGCAGCGGTCAATTACACGGACGCAGAAACTCCGTGGACCCGTATCATTGAGCATAAGTGGTTTGAGTTTGGCAAGGATGATGAGGGCAATGAGATCCCGAAGACGGTCATCAGCCGTGAGTACAGTTCTGAGTGGAAGCTTGGAGATGAGCCGTATTATCCGGTAAATGACGAGAAGAATGGCAATCTCTATGCGGAATACAAGAAGCTGGCCGAACAGGAGGAGAAGGTCATTTTTGGCGGACGCCTGGGCGAGTATAAGTATTATGATATGGATGCGGTCATTGCGTCTGCGCTTGGGTTGTGTGAGAAGGAATTGGGCTGAATGCAATGACGTGCCAACGCCTTTTTGCTAAATATCAATGATATACAAAAGAGAAAAGTAAGAAAGACAAGGCAGGAATTGAAATAGATGGAAGCAATAATCTGGATCATGGCGGCGGTCATCATATATTTGAGGGAAAAGAAAAGCTGTGGCGAAGAAAAAATGATATGGTGTGGAAAGGATAAGGGATATATTGCAGGTTCCCTTCTGGCGGCATTGCTCTGCGAGATAGGGATAAAAGTAGTATTCCATATTCACTATCTATCAATCTGGCTTGTTCTCACATATGCATTGATCGCGCTGCAGTGTAGCCGGATGTTGTGGATCATGATTTTTAAACCGGAAGAGTGGAAAATACTTTGTTCCATGGGAATAAAGATGGCTGTTGGAATGGTGATTCTCGCGGTGTATTATGTGAACCTTGGGAATCGTGTGATCGGAGTTTCAAAGATTGCAGATCAGTTTCCACCCGTCAGCACGGGAATGGCAGATCTTATGATTCTGTTATCCTGTGCGCTGTGGATCTACGGTGCAGCTTTCATGAGACGCTTCCCAGACTTTTGCCGGGCGGTTTATTGGATTCTTCTGACAGTGACCCCATTTCTGCTATTCCTGATCGTGGAGCTTTGCTGGAATCCTTCTGTTACAACGATCAGCTTGCTCAATGGTGAACTGAATGTCCTGATTTATCTGATCATTGAGGTGTTCTTTGTAAGCTTGATGCAGAAGGACATGCAGGGACTGCAGCTTTTGTATATTTTTGCATGGTTTACCGGAGCATTGAATTATTACCTTCTGAAATTTCGCGGACAACCGTTTCTGGCAACCGATATTTATGCGATTCAGACAGCAACAGCGGTAGCAGGGCAGTACACATTTGAAATTGCGGAGGGACTGGCGTTTACATTCCTCATCCTGTTTTTTGTGTTGACCTGTGCATGGGCACTTGGAAAATCCGGGGTTTTTCAAAAAAAGACAGGGAAAAAATATATATTGATCCGAAGTTGTGGAGCGGTTGGCGCAGCCGGGGCATTATTGTTCTGGATTGGAAACTATGATTTTCCGGATACCTATAATATCGGTGTTGATTTCTGGTGGCAGGCAAACACATACGAAGCGAGTGGATTTGCTCCGGCATTTATCTCATTTTGGCAGCGGATGAAGATCAGCAAGCCTGATGGATATACAGAACAGGAGGCAGAGAAGCTTCTTGATGAGTATGGAGTGCAGGAAAGTGTAAATGAGGACGGAGATGAGGCAAGAAATGTAAAGCCGACGATCATTGCTATCATGAACGAGAGTTTCAGCGATCTCAGTGCACTCGGACCACTTTCATGTGCAGAAGATGACCTGAAATTTTTTCATTCACTTAAGAATGATCCGCATACGGTGGAGTATGGGTGGAATTATGTTTCAACCAGGGGGGGAGGAACTTCGACTACAGAGTTTGAATATCTGACCGGAAATTCTATGGCATATACAAACGGAATCAATCCGTATTCTGGTTTTGATTTTACGAATGTGCCATCCATGGTCTCACTCTTAAAAGAACAGGGTTATTATACAATTGCGATGCATCCGGAAAGTCCGGGAAACTGGCGCAGGAGTATTGTTTATCCGAAGCTTGGTTTTGATGAGTTTTTATCCATAGATGCATTTGAAAACAGTGAACGAACCATATGGAACAGGGTATCTGATTTAGGGGATTACCAGAAACTGATTGAGATTTTTGAATCACAGACGGAGCCGAGTTTTATCTTTAATGTGACAATGCAGAATCATGGCGGATATGATGGGATCGGAGAACTGAAGCCGGAGGAGATTGTAAGTGTAGATGAGGAATACAGTGGTTATACAGATCTCCAGATGTATGAATCATTGATTGCAAAGTCCGATCAGGCACTGTCATACCTGATATCTTATTTTGAACAGGTGGAGCGGCCAGTACTGATCTGCTTTTTTGGTGATCATCAGCCGGCGTTGAATTCTGAACTTGAGGATGTACTCAAAGAGAACGGGAGAGAGGATACAGATACAGATCTCACTCTGACGGAAAAAACATACACGGTGCCGTATTTTATCTGGAGCAATTACGATATTTCGAAGGATTACTCAAAGAAAAATTCTGCTGGTGAGGATGTGATCAGCACAAATTATCTTGGAACGCTGACGAGAAAATATGCAGGATTACAACTTTCAGCGTATGACGAATATCGGATGACTCAGAGAGAACAACTTCCCGTATTTAATTTTGCAGGATACATGGCAGACGGTGGAATGTGGTATGATATTTGGGCAGAGAATGAATATGGAGCATGGATTGAGCGATATCGTATCGTGCAGTATTATGCGTTGTTTGATAAGAAGAGAGACTGGAAGTATTTCAGGTGATTCCCAGTGCATGTGTTTATGGAATATGTGCTATTTGTGTTAACCGCTGATTTATCTTACTCGTAAGAAAGTAACTTACGAGTTACTAACTCACGAGTATAATTGTTGGAGGTGAACGGATGAGTAAATTCTATTGTCGCGAGGATGAGCTTCGGAAGTTGAATAAACGGTACGCAGGTGATAAGTTTGAATGTATTGTCATCTATGGTAGACGGCGCGTTGGTAAAACGGCATTGATCAATGAGTTCTGTAAGGACAAGCCGACTATTTTCTTTTCTGCTTTGAATACGACTGAAAGGGAAAATCTAGAGGCTCTGTCGAAGGCGATTATGAGCTTTGAGCGGCCGGATATGGAGTCTGCACCAGAGTTCAGATCCTATGACGCAGCTTTGGATGAGCTGACAGCACTTTCAAAGGAAAAACGGATTGTCTTTGTTATTGACGAGTATCCGTATCTTGCGAAGGCAAAGCCGGCTATTTCAGCAATGTTGCAACACATCATCGATCACAAGTGGACGGAGTCCAAGCTGTACTTGATTCTTTGCGGCTCATCCATGAGCTTTATGGAGAGTCAGGTGCTTGGTAAAGAAAGTCCACTGTACGGCAGACGAACTGGCCAATTTAAGGTTGAACCGCTGGACTATAAGGAAACAGCTGTGTTCCATCCGAATCTATCAGCAGAAGACAATGCCCTGATTTATGGAATCACGGGAGGAGTTCCTCACTATATAAACAAGTTGGATGTGCGAGGTAGCGTGGATGAAGCCCTACTGGATAATTTCTTTGACCGCTCCAGCTATCTGTATGAGGAGCCGGGAAATCTGCTGAAACAGGAACTTCGGGAGCCGGCCATTTATAATGCAATCATCAAGGCGGTTGCAGAGGGGGCTTCCAGAATGAATGATATCAAGATGAAGGTCGGAGAGGAAAATTCGGTCGTATCGAAATATCTAAAAACACTGATTGACCTTGGCATTGTTAAGAAAGAAACACCGATTACAGAAAAAACGGGTAAGAAAACCATCTATCTGCTGGCTGATAACTTCTTCCGGTTCTGGTATCGGTTTGTTCCAGTCAATATGAGTGCTATTGATTCAGGCAGAATTGCAAAGACCTACCCACATGCGGTAAAACAGTATATTCCGGATTATATGGGTCTGATTTTTGAAAAAATGTGTCAAGAGTATTTGCTCTATTATTCAGATAATCTTTCTATTGAGTTGAGTGAAATCGGTCAATGGTGGGGAACAGATCCGAAAAAGAAAAAGCAGATACAAATCGATATCGTCGGAACACCTGTTGAGGGTAAGGATTATATCATCGGTTCATGCAAGTACAGAAATGAGAAAATTGGTGTAGATGAACTCGATTTAATTCGGGATTACGCATTGGTTTTCGGAAAAGGCAATAACTACCATTACTATATCTTCTCAAAAGGCGGATTCACAGATGGACTTCTTCAGGCGCAAGAGCGCGGTGAGGTTCAGCTGATAACGCTGGAAGATATGTTCCAGTGAATCA
>CAVKOQ010000114.1:0-8389 GCA_963657995.1 bacterium | reverse complement strand
AAAATTATCGCAAGTTGTATGTGGTAGGCACTTTCTGGACTGAAAGTGCCGTAAGATAAAGTGGAGGTGGGAGATTTTGCCGATTTGGAATGCGAAGCATCGGCAAAATCGGCACAGTTCGTGCGAAGCAAGGACTGTGGCAAAATTATCGCAAGTTGGGAAGGTAGGCACTTTCTGGACTGAAAGTGCCGTAAGATAAAGCGGAGGTGGGAGATTTTGCCGATTTCCATACTAGATACACTAAAAAGAATATGCTATCATATTAAAAGAACTAAACTTAATGAATAATCAAATGTTTGTAAAATATCTTCAGAAGGGAGGGCTTTTCGTGGGAGTGATCAATATGGCAAATTTAAATATTCCTGTAGGAATTTCTGATTTTTCACAGTTTCAAGAACAGGGATACTATTATGTTGATAAATCAGACTTAATTTATGAGTTATTGCAGAAAAGTGTGACCAAAGTTACACTAATTACACGTCCAAGACGTTTTGGAAAAACCTTGGCTATGAGTATGCTGGCTGATTTTTTTGATATTCAAAGAGATAGTCATGCACATTTTCATAATCTCAAAATCAGTGCTCACACTGAATTTTGTCAAAAGTGGATGAATCAATTTCCAACGCTATTTATTACATTCAAAGATGTGGACGGAACTACATTTTTCAGTGCTTTTGACATGCTTAAATTCACATTATCACAGCTTTGTATCGACCATTCGTATCTGGAAGATGATCCCAAAATCAGTGAGGCTTACAAGGATATTTTTAAGCGTTTAAAAAATCAGACTGCCTCGGCTACAGACGTTAAGGGAGCCATCCTTGTTCTGATTAAAATGCTAAAGATTCACTATGGAAAACCTGTTATTCTGCTTTTGGATGAATATGATGTGCCGATTTCTAAGGCGAGCAGCCATGGTTATTATCAGGAAATGATGGAGATCATGAAGCCAATGATGAGTACATCGCTAAAGGACAATACCGCACTTTGCCTTGCCGTTATCACCGGTTGTTTAAAAATTGCCAAAGAAAGTATTTTCACCGGTACTAATAATTTCGTTTCAGATACAATCACTGACTCACATTTAAATGAATACTTTGGTTTTACACAGACAGATGTGGATCGGATTTTAGAGGATGCCCATGAAACAGAGCATGCAACTGAAATAAAGGCGTGGTATGATGGGTATCATTTTGGAAATTTTGATGTATACTGTCCCTGGGATGTCATGAATTATCTGCGAGATCTGCAGTATAATCCATCACTTAAACCTGCAAGTTACTGGAAAAATACAAGCGACAACGCCATTATCCGCTCTTTTATTGATTTCGCTGGCAGTAGTATAACGATGAAACTGGAGAGGTTATTGGAAGGTGGCTATGTAGTTCAAAGGATAGAGGAAAATTTAACTTATGATTATCTTCATTCTTCAGAGGACAATCTATGGAGCATTTTGTATCTGACCGGATATTTAACCCGTGTCAGAACAGCTGATTTAATAGAAATATTACCGGATGGAATGACAGCCTTGATGATTCCCAATGATGAAATTAAGGATATTTTTGAGACTACGATAATCAAGTGGTTTAATGAATCTGCACAACATTGGAATAGAACTGAATTATTTGATGCTGTATGGCACGGAAATGCCAGGATCATGACAGCTGAGATGAATAAACTTCTTCGAAAAACAATCAGTTATCACGATTATCGGGAAGATTTTTATCATGCATTTTTAGCGGGGATTTTTGCCGGTGCAGGTTTTATTGTCGAATCAAACAAAGAACACGGTGAGGGACGCAGTGATGTAATCGTTTATGATCCTGAAAATGGTCAGATGGCCATATTTGAGGTAAAATATTCCAGAACTTTGGATGAGATGGAAAAATCCTGCGAAAAGGCAATTTCACAGATCAATGAAAAGATGTACGCTAAAGATTTTGAAGATTCATATGATAAGATTCTTTGCTATGGGATATCTTTTTACAAAAAGAGATGTATGGTTAAGATAAAAGAAAGTTGAGAATGATTATAAGTTTTTTACATTCTTTTCACAAAAGTAACACATCTGTGCGTTACACTACGGACATCAAATTCAAGGAGGATGTAACGCATGATGATAGATTCTAAGACAAGATGGGGTGTCTGGGTGATGCTCTTTGGTATAGCTGGTGTGCTTGGTGCCGGAATTGCATTTCTGGCATTTACATTGACAAGAGATCCGCAGATTCTAGCTTTTCTATATGATAAGATAACAGTTCCTCAGAGTCTTCATTTTATCACTAATTTCAAGTGGCTGTTCAATCTAGTTGTTGTGTGTGTGACTGCGATCCCGGCAGCGGCAGTGCTGTATGCGAGTGAATGGGGATTTAGCCGTTTGGCACAGGCCAAGGAAAAATAACTAAAAAGGTGCGATCAAACTCATTAGCAGAAAGAATTGATCGCACCTTTTCGCATCATGTTTTATATGATCAAATAGAACTAGATACACCAGAAAGAATATGTTATGATACTCATAGAAGGGAGGCCTTTTCATGGGAGTTTACCTGAATCCTGGCAATGCAGCTTTTTCGGAAGCTGTGCATTCCAAGATCTATGTAGATAAAACAGAACTCATTTCATATACAAATGATGTATTGGCTACGAATCAGAAGAATGTATGTGTCAGCCGCCCCAGAAGGTTTGGAAAATCGATCACAGCCAATATGCTGGTTGCATATTATAGCAAGGGATGCAATTCTGATGATTTATTTAGGAATTTGAATATAAGTCATTCAAAATCATATAAAAAATATTTGAATACATACACAACAATATTCCTAAATATTCAGGAATTTTTGAGTCGAAGTTCAAGTGTAAATGAATTGATTCAGAAAATTCAGCACTCTGTGATGCGTGAAATACATCGCGAATATCCTGATATTAGTTTCTATGAAGAACTTGATCTGACAGAGAATATGAAAGAGATATATGCTGAAACTAATCAGCCATTCATTGTCATTATCGATGAGTGGGATTGTATCTTTAGAGAATATACTGATGATAAGGCTGCTCAGGAGCGATATTTGGATTTTTTGAGAGATTTTTTAAAGGACAAACCTCACATTCATCTGGCTTATATGACAGGAATTTTACCTATCAAAAAATATGGCACACATTCAGCACTCAATATGTTTGATGAATTTTCGATGGCAAATCCGGGAGTATTAGCAAAATATGTCGGCTTTACAGAAGATGAAGTAGCAGTTCTATGTCAGAAATATCAAATGAATTTATCAGAAATACGAGAGTGGTATGACGGTTACCGCTTTGAAAAAGCTGCCTCTATTTATAGCCCGCGTTCAGTTGTAGCTGCCATGACTTCCGGCACCTGCGATTCATACTGGAACCAAACTGAAAGTTTTGAGGCACTTCGTGAATATATTGATATGAATTTTGATGGTCTTAAAGATGATGTTCTCAGCATGATGGCTGGAGAAATGGTTCCTGTCAATACTGGAAGTTTCGGCAATGATATGACTACATTTTACAGAGAAGACGATGTCTTGACGTTACTTATACATCTGGGATATCTAGGATATGATTTTAAGCATAAAGTAGTCTTTATACCGAATAATGAGATTCGTGGTGAATTCGTAAATGCTGTCTCTGTCTCTCAATGGGGAGAGGTTTCGAAGGCATTGAAGAATTCGGCTGATTTGTTAAATGCTATTTGGAGAAAAGATGCTGTAAAAGTTGCTGATTATATAGAACAGGCACATTTTGAAACATCTCATTTACAGTACAATGATGAAAATGCACTGAGTTATACTGTATCATTGGCACTCTATGCCGCCAGAAACTTTTATCATGTTTATCGTGAATTTCCATCAGGTTCTGGCTTCGCGGATATGGTTTATATGCCACGAAAAGAATTTCCGGATAAGCCGGCTTTAGTAGTTGAACTTAAATGGAACAAATCGGCAGAAGGTGCAATCGAGCAGATATTAAAGAAACAATATTTCAAAAATCTGGATGATTATTCAGGAAATATGTTGTTGATTGGAATAAATTACGATTTAAAAACGAGAAAACATGAATGCCAGATTATTGAATTTATAAAACGATAGATAAAAGCAATTATATAATTGCAAGAGATCATTTTTGCACTTGCTATCCCCATATCAAGATGGTACACTGGAAAAAGCCGTTTCTAAAGATTACGGCATAAGAAAAGGAGCGAAGGTCATGAATCAGACAGACGTTGTGATAGAGCAGAATGAATCTGGGACTGTTCTTTCGGCAAGTCAGATATTTGAAGAAAAAGCCAGAAAGACTATTTCCGGGATAGTGGCTTTATACATAATTGTTATTTTGGGAGTTTTTCCACTGTATTTTCAGAATTATTATTTTGATATTCTGGTGGCGAAGTATAAGTTTTACTGGATTAGCACGGTGGTTATGCTGGCTTTATGTCTTATAGCAGCCACAGTATTTGCTGTCATGGATATGGGGCAGTTTGGCGGGGAGCATGTGAAAGGATTTTTCACTGCATTTAAGCCGTCACAGTTAAAAAAACAGCCTCTCGCATATAAGGCTGTGGTCATTTTCTGGATATTTGCACTTTTATCGACTATACTTTCTGATTATGTCTATGAGTCTTTTTGGGGAAATGAGGGACGCTACAGCGGCCTGTTTCTTATCACATTGTATGTAGTTGGGACGATAGTTATCGGCAAATACGGACGCATGAGAAAATGGTATCTCGACGTATTTTTGCTATCGTCTGTACTGGTTTGTCTCTTTGGCATCACAGATTATTTTCAGATGGATTTTCTTGGATGGAAAAGGGGCATTAACGATTATCAGAGTAAAATTTTTGTATCAACTCTGGGAAATATCAACACATATACTGCTTTTGTAGCACTTACTATGGCGATTTCATGTGGACTTTTTGCAAGTGAGAAAAACATAGTACGTCGCTTATGGTATTATCTTTGTGCGGCACTGGCATTTTTTTCTCTGATTACCGGTCAGAGTGATAATGCATACTTATCACTTGGAATCCTTTTTGCAGTCATGCCTTTATTCTTATTTACCACATGGCATGGAATCGCAGATTACAGTATTCTTGTTGCCACTTTTGTAACAGTAATCAAAATTGTAGATACTGTTAATAAAGTATATGCAGATCAGGTAATTGGTCTTAGCGGTCTGTTCGAATTCCTGGTTAAGTATAAGTATCTGGAAATTCTGGTTGCCATATTCTGGATTTTGGCTCTGGCACTTTATATGTTAAGCAAAAAGATGGAAAAGAACAGCACAGAGGCCGACACGCGGACAAGATCACTTCACATGATCTGGCGTGGATGGTGTATAGTGCTCATACTGGCGTTCCTTCTGTTACTGTTTATTTTAGCTGATGCAAACCTTTTGGGACATGCAGACAGATACAGTGAATTATCAAGTTATCTTGTCTTTAATGATAGTTGGGGAACTGACAGAGGATATTGCTGGAGAATCGGATGGCAGTCATACCGTGCACAGTCCTTCATTCACCAGTTATTTGGATTTGGTGCGGATACATTTGGAATCCTGACATGGGATTATAGACAGGAGGCGCTGGATACATACGGAGTCTTCTACGAGAACGCACATAACGAATATCTGCAGTATCTTGTTACCATAGGACCGTTTGCACTGATTTCTTATCTTGTGTTCCTTATCAGCTCATGCACGAGAATATGCAGAAAATGGAAGGAATGTACATGGATTATGGCACCTGTCATGGCAGTTTTATGTTACGCGGCACAGGCATTTGTTAATATCAACCTTCCGATAGCTACTCCGATTATGTGGGCTATGCTTGCGATGGGACTTTCTATGACTAGAGATGCCAAGACCAGTGAGTAGAGTATATGTCTGCTAAGGCAGACTCGAATCCGGCACGTAAGACTCGCGAGCGAGTCTTGACTGAATAGTGGATTGTTTTTTAATGATAAAAAAAGCCTGGGCTTTTCATGGTTGTGAAAAGTCCAGGTTTCTTTAATTGTGGTGAAAGTTGGAGTTTTGGCACTGTAACCCAAATCACCCAACATACTTTGAATCTGTGAGAAATTCAAGTGTCAGTGTATCTGAAAGATTCTTAAGTGCATCGATCACATATTCGTTGATATACTTGGATTTCTCTCTTGCAAGCTGGTAGTCCATGGATGAATTATAATAATTTTCTCCGTGAACTGTATAGCCGTCAAATCCGGCACATGCGGCATGGTGTATGCCGGTTTTTGTAAGAACTGAGAGCAGCATGACAAATGAATTATCTATGATTTCTGCATCCTGGTCTATCAGTGAGTTGTAGTTTAAGGTATAGTCAAAATGAGTATCCTTGACATTGGTTACGTTGGATGTTGCGATAACCTTAACCGGGCGCTCTTGATTGCCAGTAAGCTCTAAAAGGCGGTTGTTTAGCTGGATGTAGCGTCTTGAATTAGTTAAAAACGCATAATCAATCTGGATTCCGTCAGGGATAAAGTTGACGGAGACTGTGATCGGATTGTATTTTTCAATATAAGAAATTATGGAGTCTCTTTCAAGGTCCAGATTCTTTCCCGGACCTAGAAGCAGAAGAGGACGCTCACTCCAGGCTTTGCTTAACTCTCTTATATCGGCCTCGTCATTGCATTCAGTGCTCTGATATTTGCGGTATAATTCTACGATATAGTCCTTATCATACAAAAGCTTTTTCTCCGGCTCGATCGCATCAAGAATCGCATTGATGGATTTGAGCGAGAGAGTATGCTTACCCATCAGAAAGCTAACATAGTTTGGATGGCAGTTGTTGGATGCGGATATATAGTAGAAAAGATTGTATCCCCATGGACTCATACGGAAAAATGGCATGATGCTGATATCGATCGCCTCAAGCATCTGACTGATATTGAAATTTCGACCATAGGCAGTGTTCATATGCATGGAAATGAGCTCGATCGGAAGATTTCCGGCACTTTTTCCCATGCCATATAGCGAGGCATCGATAAGAACGGTGCGGTCAGCCGGTTCACGCAAAACTTCCATACTGTTGGAGTAAGCAAGCTGGAAGTTGTTGTGTGAATGATAACCGATGGCGATCGAAGGCTTCAAATTGTAGTTTAAAAGCTGGAAATAATGCAGCAGGTTGTCCTGGTGCAGAAGTCCGTAGGTGTCCACCAAGGACATGGCGTACGGCTCAAGGTCGTTGACAAGGGCTACCAGGTCAAGAAGCTCACGATCTGAGTAGCTGGTGATCGAAACAGCCTGCACAAATACCTTGTATCCAAGTTTTTTTACCTCGTGGCAAAAGCTTATCGCCTCATTCATCACGTGTTTTTTGAAGATGACGCGGATACCGTCAATATATGAATCTTCACAAGGACTTAAATTGGAAATATCGCAGGTGCCATAGTCGATCATGGCTACGATCATTGTGTCTTTTTTATCTAATTTTCCGAATATTTTGTCAGTACACTCAGTTGTTGGCATGATGGTACGGTTTCTGTCAAAAGTGCGTCGCTCATCAAGAAAACCAACCTCAAGAATGTCTACGCCTGCACTTATCAGGCGTTCAAAAATAGTTACTATATTGTCGTGTCCGAACTCCCAGTCGTTGACATATCCACCGTCTCTGAGAGTACAGTCAAGCAGCTTGACTTGTTTCATGATTGTGATCCTCTTTGTTTATCATTAATTAATATGTTAAGTCGAAAAACTTACCTATATCATGGGTATCTTTGGCAACATAAACAGGTTCATATTCCTGCCATTTTTCTTCGGTATCAGGCCCGAAACCGTAGGTAACTGCCATAAAGTCTACACCGGCCTCTTTCGCCCCTATTCCGTCAGAAGAAGTGTCACCGACCAAAACAGCCTCGGATGGGGACAGATTAAGCGAATTCAAGCACTTATTAAGGACATCCGCCTTGGTCATCTTGCTGTCAAAATCGCTGCCGCAGATGGAATCACATATTTCAGTAAAATGGTAATGCCCAAGGAGTGTCAGCGCATAGTCTTCACGTTTCAATGTGGCAACACCGATTTTAAATCCATGTTCTCTGAGAGCAAGAATCAGTTCCTTAATGCCCTCATAAGGCTCGGCTTTAAGTAAATCATATTCCTTATATTGAGTGCGGAAAATCTCGGTTGCCCGGTTAGCGGCATCCTCATCAAGCCCGTACAGACGGATGAGAGACAGCTTAACCGGAGGCCCGATAAAAGTTCGCAGTGTAGCTTCATCAAGAGCCGGTTTTCCAAGGCTTTTTACTGTATGACGAACGCTGTCAAAAACACCTTCGGAAGTATCGAGCAGTGTGCCGTCCAGATCAAAGATCACAGCACGGTATGTTTTACTGTTCATAGTCAGTTCCTCCTGTGT
>CAVKOQ010000113.1:2123-8437 GCA_963657995.1 bacterium | reverse complement strand
TGCTATGAATGCACCATGACAGAAATGGACTGGCGGCTCATTAACAAACGCAAATCCTGTGCCCTGCTGACGCACGAACAAATGGCCGAGGGGAAAATCCCAACTACGCCAACATCTTCTTCTGTTATTGCTGGTATTCAAGTGCAGGAAATGTTGAAACTGCTCCATGCGGATCGGAATCTTCCTACACTTGCTGGCAAAGGATATGTGTTCAACGGTCTCACTCATGATTCCTATGTCGTTGAGTATCAGCGTAAGGACGACTGCATGAGCCACGATACCTACGAGAAGATTATCGAAAAGCCTTGGTCTGCACGGGCAACCTCTCTCAGGGAAATGCTGGCAGAAATCCGTAGTGAGCTTGGTGAAAAGGCAGTTCTTGACTTTGATCGAGATATTGCGACAACAGCAAAATGCTCCTGCGGAGAGAATAGAGCTCTGTTTACGCCTGTCCACAAGCTAAAAGGAGAAATGCTGACCTGCCCGAAATGTGGAACGCAGATGACATTTGATAGCGTCCATTCCATTACGGGGGACGAGGACTTCTTGAACAAAACACCCACGGAAATCGGCATTCCTTTGTTGCATATCGTGGGAGGCAGAATCGGAATGGACACCACCTATTACGAATTTACCTCTGACGAGGCAGAAGTGTTTGAAAATCTATAAAGGAGACGCAGCTATATGACCGCAAGAATGAGACGACTTGCCTCAGACTACGAGGAAATCAAGAAAAACTTTGCCGGTCACAAGAATATTATTGTAACTCCCATCGGTGGTGAACCACCCGAGAAATACCATGTTACATATTTTGTGAACGGCATCTATCTTCTGCCGGACGGTAGAATCGAAACATTGGGTAGGCATGAAGTTGAAATTACGCTTCATGCAGACTACCCCCGCTATAAGCCCATCTGCAAAATTCTAACTCCGATTTGGCATCCAAACTTCCGTGATGGCCAGATCTGCATCGGTGATATTTGGGGTGCAGGTGAGTCCCTGAGCGACATCATCATCAATATCGGCGACATGATTCAGTATAAATCATGGAACTCTTACAGTCCTTTGTCGGCGGATGCCGCAAAGTGGGCGATGGAAAACAAGCATCTATTCCCTGTAGGCAATATCAACCTTCATGTGGCCGACTACGCTTCCTCTAAGGAGCCGGTTGAGATTGATCTGTTTGACGAAGAAGGAAAAACTGTAGATAGCGATGAACCCGCATCAACGGCAAAGCAGGAAAACAACAACGGTGCGCCAACAATTTCTGAAAAAACAGATGAAAATGATTTTGAAATCACAGCAGAAGAATTGACCGGAATCGAGTTTGTTCCCACAGCACAAAGAATGCAAACCGTTTCTCACGGTGGCACAGTCAAAGGAAATAAGCTGAACTTCAAAACTGTTTTGGTCAAAGGTCTTCTTTGGGCGTTGATTGGTGCATTTGTAGGGTTTGGAATCTCAGAACTGACCGACAAAAACATCACCAGTGATGTTGCTGCCGCTCGTCTCAGTGGACACTCTGAACTTGTAGACTACTTTGAATACCGTGAAAAAGCAGATGCCGCTTTTGACAAAGCCTTTGACGAGTTTGAAAGTTATTGCAAAAAAGAAGGCAAAGATTCTGACTCTACCACAGCCTTTAGCACTTGGTATTCTTCTGTTGCATCCTCTGAGGCAAAGGGCTATTTAGACGACTATTCGACCTACGATGATAAGGCGGATGACGCACTTTATGATGCCTACAGCGATAAATATGATGGTGACGAAGATAAGCTCGGAGAGGCCATTGCTACGGTAACAAGGACTGGAACGGCTCTGTGGTCGGCAGTCATCGCACTTTTCATCGGCCTATTTTTAGGAATTGGCGAAGGTGTCTACTATGGCTCCAAGGAAAAAGCAGTCAAATATGCTTTAATTGGCGCTGGTGTATCTCTTGCTATTGGTTTTGTGAGTGGCTATCTTGCACAGTGGATGTATTCAGGTCTGTTAGGTGATGACCCTGCTGATTTTACTGCTGCGTTCGTGCGTGGTTTAGGGTGGGCCATCATGGGACTTGGTATCGGTGTAGCCGTTGGTTTGATCAAACCCGAAAAGAAGAGAATCTTGTTCTGTTCCCTTGGCGGTTTGGTCGGAGCCTTTGTTGGCGGCTTCTTATTCAACTATGTCTGCAAGGTGATTCCTAATGATGTTGTAGCGAGAGGTGTTGCTATCGTTATAATGGGTATCTTGATTGGCGTTGGTGTTGGGCTGCTCGAACAGTTTGCAAAGGTCGCATGGTTCAAGGTTATCCGTGGTGAATTTGAAGGAAAAGAATATCTTGTATTTGCTGGCACTACCAGCATTGGCAACAACGGCAAAAACACGATTGTTCTGTTCAAGGATAAGCTGGTCGGTCCACATCATTGCGACATTACGCTTGATGGCAGCAAATATGTCTTGACTGACTGTGGAACACCAATGGGGACTATTGTCAACGGTCAGAAAGTTGCACGGCATATTCTACGTCAGGGCGATGCCATTGCAATCGGAAATTCTGTGCTTGTGTTTAATACAAAATAATGGATTTGGAGGCGAGTAATATCGTGAAGCCAGTCAGAGTGTTACTCTCTTTACTGATGGTGGCGGCGGTATTATTCGCCTCCGCTTCATCTGTAAGCGCTATCGGCTTTGATGCCGAAAAAGCATATGGATCAGTTTTTGTTGTCTACTCGGGAGCTTCCCTTGGAAGCGGGTTTGCCATTGGCGAGAACTGCGTTATCACAAATGCTCATGTAATTGCTGATCCCAATAATATTGCGATTGTTACCTATGATGGCACTGAGTACGCAGCTTCTCCGCTTGGCATTAACGAGGATGAAGATATTGCCGTTCTTGTAATTGAGAATGCCACCTTCCCTTATTTAATAATGGCGGATTTATCAGCCGTGAAAATCGGTGACGACATTTATACGATTGGTGCTCCAAAAGGAATGGCATATACACTTACCAAGGGAACAATTTCTGCAAAAGAGCGGATTATCAGAGAGAAGTCTTATATACAAATTGATGCTGCAATTAATGAAGGTAACAGCGGTGGCCCACTTCTAAATGATAGCGGCGAAGTCCTTGGAATGAACACCTTGAAAATGACCGATAGTGAAGGAATTGGTTTATCGATACCGACTGACAGAATAGAAAACTACTTGAAATCACTTGGCATTGAAACAGACGAAAAAGGCAACATACCTGACGCGGTGCAACCGCCAAATATAGTTGCTCCGGCTGATAATCAATTCAATGCTGATAAAAATGTTGAGCAGCATGAGAAATGCGATCTGCCGACAGTAACCTATGTTGCGATTGGGATTGCAGCGGCATCGCTGCCCGGAAATATCATTTTAAGCATTTTGCTTATATATCAAAGAAAGAAAAACATAACCCTAAAGTTCGATCCATCAGAACGGACAGATTTCGATATTGACATATGGGAGTGAGAAAATGGGAAAGCGAGTAAAGAATAGCAAGAAGAAGGCTTTACAACCTGAGTTAACTGAGAATATGCTGCCGCAGAACATTCTTCCTATTGGAGATCGTGTTGAAGAAAATAAAAACATCTACATTCTTCAATCGGTTTACAAGGAAATACACAAGTTCACACAGAATAAGACCACAAACGAAAGCGGCGGAATGCTGGTTGGAACGATTCTCGAGGAGTTTGGAAAAACTAATATTATTATCTCCGGATTTGTTGAAGCAAAATACTGCGAAGCAACTCCAACCACATTGAAATTCACCCACGAAACGTGGGAATATGTTCACAAGGAAATTGAAAAGAAGCACCCCGGAAAGAAGATTGTTGGGTGGATTCACACACACCCTGATTTTGGCATCTTTTTGTCTGAATATGATAAGTTTATTCACCAAAATTTCTTTAATGAGGACTATCAGGTTGCCTATGTGGTTGACCCTATTCAGAAAATCGAGGGGTTCTATTTTTGGATAAATGAGAAAATAGAAAAATGCAAGGGCTTTTACATTTACGATAAGACCGGAGCAAAAATTACAGTTGATGCCGATAAGGAAGAAGTTGCAGTAGCAAAAGAATCCTCTATCTTCAGCATCAGAAATGTTCTTATTGCCGTGCTTGCCGTTGCAGTGATGCTGTTGACATTTTCTAATATTTCAACGAATCAAAAGTTATCAAAGCTTGAAGAACAGCAAAACACGCTTGCCGCAAGCGCAAACCAAAGCCTTTCGTATATGCAACAACTCATTTGGAGTCAGGCTGATGAGATTCAAAAATTGAAGAACGCTTTGACTGAAGAGGGAATTGTTGTTGAGTCAAGCACTACAGAGCCGCAAGATACTGACGGAAATGATACTTCCGGCAATTCTTCACAAACAGACAACACGCCTACGGGAACTGAGCCAAATGACATTGGCAATAGCAGTGTAGAAGGAACAGGCGATTCATCATCTCCTCATACACAGTCGAGTAACGACAATGAACCTTGATTAGAAATGGAGAAGATCAGAAATAAAATTACGGAGGACAAGCCTATGAACGACTACACCGGAAAAATATGCCCATATTGCAAAACTGCATTTAAGCCTGATGATGAAATCGTCGTGTGCAGTGAATGTGATATGCCACACCACAAGGATTGCTGGATTGAAAATCAGGGCTGTACAACCTTTGGGTGCCTCGGAACAATCAAGGCGGCTGATAATGACAACAGTTCGGTTACAACCAAAGAAATGAACTTTGAAGATATTTCGCAGCCCGCCGGAACATCTGTCTATTGCACAAAATGCGGGGAGCAAAATGCAAGTACATCTTTGTTCTGTTCAAAATGTGGTAACAGATTGTCAACATCGATTGCCGCTCAAGCACCGACCCTTTCAGCAATCAGATCCCGCAACACAAACCCATATGCATATGTGAGGCAGCAAGAATCTGCTTATTATACCTCTTCTGGCTATAATGCCGCAGAAATTGATGCAGACATCCAAATGCTAATTGGAGTAAAATCGGAATACTATATTCCTAAATTTCAAGAGATGAGAGTGCAAAACAAGAAAAACACTTGGAATTGGCCAGCATTTCTGATTGCGCCTTACTGGATGATCTACCGTAAAATGTATGCTTACGGTGCGGCGGTATTGGGCATTTCTTTTGTCCTTTCTTTACTTGGAACAACGATTGGTTCTTTGCTATCCCTATGCGGTTATATAGCCCTTGGCATTTTCGGGAACTATATCTATATGAATTTCCTTGAGAAGAAGGCAACCCAAGTCAAGGCGATGAATGAACCATATAAAACACAGTTTGTCATGCAAAACAGCGGAGTGAATTCTACTGCGGCGATTCTGACCGCTGTAGGTTATGCTCTCCTTGTAATCATTTTATCGTTGTAAAGAGGAGGCGTTGGATTTGGAAAAAGACTTTGATATAGAAATTCAAGATAGTCATGATGAAAACGAAGCTCATGTGCAGCTCCCTATGAATTTTCTTGCGTTTGGGGAGATTGAGCCTGACGATGTTAAGGTATATATCAAGCAAGATGTTTACCGAGCGTTGGAAAAATACGCTTTGGTAGATGTCGAACACGAGCGAGGGACAATTCTACTGGGAGATTACTGCGAAGATCTTGGCAAGGTACATGTTATAATCTCAAATTATATTGAAGCGAGATATACGGATGCCTCGGCATCAACGCTGACTTTCACTCACGAAACATGGGACTATGTATATAAAGAACAGGGTGCAAAATACCCTGATAAAAAAATAGTCGGTTGGCAGCACACACACCCGAGCTACGGTATCTTCCTTTCAAATTATGATTTGTTTATTCAAGAGAACTTTTTCAATCTGCCATTTCAAGTGGCCTATGTGATTGACCCGATTCAGAAGATTCGCGGATTTTTTCAGTGGAAGAATGGGAAAATCGAGAAACTTAAGGGCTATTACATTTATGATGATGTGGGAAAATCTATAAAGATTGAACCTGAAAGAGAGACAACTCGCAAGCAGCCCACGCATCAAAGCGGAAAAGCATTACCAATTCTGTCTACACTGGCAATCCTTATTGCTGGCATAAGTCTGGTCAGTATGTTCAATATGCGTAGCTCGTTAATTGAGCAGAATCGCAAACTGGAAGATTTCATTCAAACACAGCAGCAAGAGATTGACGCTATTGGGCAAGGGCAACTTTACGATAATCAAGATGGAAACTCGTTCTCACCTAACGAACTGCTTGAAAAGATTGAATCGCAGCAGATTACCTTGGATAATCAGCAGAAAATTATCGAAGACCTTCAAGCCCAAATTG
>CAVKOQ010000113.1:0-1736 GCA_963657995.1 bacterium | reverse complement strand
ATCAGCGGTATCGGATAGATGTCGGAAAGCACACCGGTCAGCTCTGCTACTTGTGCCTTCGTCACTTTGCAAAAGCGATTCATTGCCTGAATATAACTTGGTCGTAGTGCGTCAGCATCCATATTTAGGTGAGATGCCGCACTTTGCAAGCACAATTTAGCATCGCCTTCAAATGGGTACTGAGAAAAGTGCTGAAGCATTCTCCCCAGTTGTTCTGTCCCTGCGTTGCTGTTATATAGGCATAGCTTGATTATGAAATCCGTTACATCGAACGCTTCGTCCCAATCGTAGGCGAATACGCCTTTGGTGGACGAGTATGCAAACTGCGGCGTGTCTGCGATCCGGCAGAACATTGCATAGAGAGCCATACTGTCCAAATACTGCTGACGCAGTGTCGGGGACTCTTTTATGCTGCCATAATCGACCGCAGAAAAATCCTCTACCCATTCAGTTCCAACAACAAATGGGTGCATCGGAAACAATCTGCGGTTTTCACCGCTTGTACTCATAATGTAGGCTTTCGGCGCATAGACACCGCATAGTTCGGCAAGCCGACTGCACATAAAGGTGTTGCAGGCAGACTGTATATTTTCATGCTTAACGAGAAGCCTTAAATGTTCCTCGCTTTTTGGCGTGGCAATATACTTGCATACGCCGTCGAAACCTTCGTGGTTCAAGGTCGTATAGTCATAATTGACTGTGTTGAGAATGTAGTCATCCATATCGTCTTCCGCTGCTGTAGCAATCACTTCTTGATCCGCTTTTGAATGTCCTCAACGGAGGGGAGCTGTTTGCTCAATGCTTCCGGCAGACTACTGGTGATTTTGTACTCACTAACGCCGATGGGCTTGGACATATCCTTCAAAAGCGTACTCGGCAACAAGGTAGTTCTTGCTCTTGCAGAGCAACAGTCCAATAGAGGGATTATCCTCCGGGTGTTTAATGATACCATCCACCGCTGATAGATAAAAATTAAGCTGTCCGGCATACTCGGGCTTAAACTCACCGGTTTTTAGCTCAATCACCACATAGCAACGCAGGTTGAGGTTATAGAACAGGAGATCGATATAAAAGTCATCGCCGCCCACATTGAGATGATACTGATTGCCAAGGAAAGCAAAGCCGGTGCCAAGTTCCAGTAGCAACTTAGTAACATCCTTAACCAGAGCATTTTCTATATCACGCTCGACCATATCTTCTCTGAACGGGATAAAATCGAAGATATACGGGTCTTTCATAGTCTGTACTGCCAGCTCACTTTGCGGTGAGGCAAGACGAGTCTCAAAATTTGAAATCTTTTCCGCAAGCGCTTGACGCTCATACAAGCCACTTTCGATTTGATGAATGAGGACATTGTGCGACCAGCCATTTTCAGCAGTCTTTTTGATGTACCAAACCCGTTGTTCGGCGTCTTTGACCTTATCTAAAATAGCCGTATTGTGCGACCACGGAATTTGTGCAGACACCGTCTGCACAAATTCTTCGTCAGGGTAGGTTTCTGCAAACTTCGCCATATATTTAAGATTTCGCACGGAATAGCCTTTGACATTCGGGAAAGCAATGCGAATATCTGCGGCAAGATTTTCAATAAACTTGCTGCCCCAAGTCTTATGCTCGTTTATGACCGTACCGATATGGTAGTAAAGCATAATCAATTCACAGTTCACGCTGAGTGCAGCCTTATACTGCGCTCCCCTGATCTCACCTTTTATGGTTTCTATAATTTCGATGTACTC
>CAVKOQ010000112.1:0-8779 GCA_963657995.1 bacterium | reverse complement strand
TTTCTGGGCAAAGGGCATGGAGCAGGATAAGATCAATGCTTACATGACACTTTACACTGCTCTTGTTACACTGGTAAAGACAGCTGCACCGATGATTCCATTTATGACAGAGGATATCTACCAGAACCTGGTTAGAAGTATAGATAAGTCTGCACCTGAGAGCATTCATCTTTGCGACTATCCGATTGTAAATGAAACATATATCGATAAAGAACTTGAGACTAAGATGGATGAGGTTCTTAAGATTGTAGTATTCGGACGATCTGCAAGAAATACAGCCAATATCAAGAATCGTCAGCCTATCGGTCGCATGTTTGTTAAGGCAGAGACAGCACTGCCTGAGTTTTATCAGGAGATCATCGAGGATGAGCTGAATGTGAAAATGGTTGAGTTTACAGATGACGTACGTGAGTTCACATCTTATAGCTTTAAGCCACAGCTTAGAACCGTTGGACGTAAATATGGCAAATATGTAAATGAAATCAAGGAAATTCTTGCAGCAATAGACGGTAATCAGGCAATGGATACATTAAATGAGACCGGAATCTTAAGCTTTGAAACTAAAGATGGTACAAAGGTTGAGCTTGCAAAAGAAGACCTGCTTATCGATATGGCACAGGTACCTGGATTTGTATCTGAGGGTGACAATTTTGTGACAGTTGTTCTTGACACAAACCTTACTCCTGAACTTATCGAGGAGGGATTTGTTCGTGAGATTATCAGTAAGATCCAGACGATGCGTAAGGAAGCCGGTTTTGAAGTCATGAACCATATCAACGTATTCCAGGATTGCAATGATAAGATAGCAGATATTCTCAAGAAACATACAGATGAAATCAAAAAAGAAGTTTTAGCTGACAATATCCTGATTGGCACCATGGGCGGATATACAAAAGAGTGGGATATCAATGGCGAAAAAGTTACGTTTGGCGTAGAAAAAACGACAGACTAAACTATATAGTGAGTGCCGGGGTCGAATAATCAGGGTCACAATAGGATTGGACCCTGGCAGCATACAAAATACTACAATCTTAGGAGGACAGGATGCGAGAGATCAGCAAAAAAGAGTTAAAAAAGAGCATAATTGAAAATGTAAAGAATCAATATCGCAGAACAATCGATGAGGCAACACCTCAGCAGGTTTTTCAGGCTGTATCCTATGCGATCAAAGACATCATTATTGATGACTGGATTGCAACTCAGAAGCAGTTTGATGAAACCGGAGCAAAAAAAGTATATTATCTTTCCATGGAATTCTTGATGGGACGTGCACTTGGCAACAATATTATCAACCTTGGTGCCAAGAAGGCAGTAAAAGAAGCATTGGATGAGCTTGGATTTGACCTTAATGCTATTGAAGATCAGGAGCCGGATCCGGCACTTGGAAACGGCGGTCTTGGTCGTCTTGCAGCCTGCTTCCTTGATTCTCTTGCAACACTTGGCTATCCGGCATATGGATGCGGCATCCGTTATCACTACGGTATGTTTAAACAGCAGATCAAAGACGGATATCAGGTTGAAGTACCGGATGAGTGGCTGAAAAACGGTTATCCTTTCGAGCTTCGCCGTCCGGAGTATGCAACAGAAGTCAGATTTGGCGGTTATGTAAAGACCGAGTGGGATGGAGAGCGCAACCATTTCGTGCAGGAAGGTTATCAGTCGGTTCTCGCAGTTCCGTATGATATGCCTATCGTAGGTTATGGCAACAATGTAGTTAATACTTTAAGAATCTGGGATGCACAGCCGATCGATACATTCAGCCTTTCAGCATTTGATAAAGGTGATTATCAGAAGGCAGTGGAGCAGGCTAACTTAGCCAAGAACCTTGTCGAGGTCCTTTATCCAAATGACAACCATTATGCCGGCAAGGAGCTGCGTCTGAAACAGCAGTATTTCTTTATTTCAGCCAGCCTGCAGGTAGCACTTAAAAAGTTCAAAGAGTCCAATGATAACATTCATAAATTACCTGAGAAGGTAGTATTCCAGATGAATGATACACATCCGACTGTTGCAGTTGCGGAACTTATGAGACTTCTTCTTGATCAGGAAGGCTTAAACTGGGATGAGGCATGGGATATCACTACAAAATGTTGTGCTTATACCAATCATACCATTATGGCTGAGGCACTGGAGAAATGGCCGATAGAGCTCTTCTCAAGACTTCTTCCACGTGTATATCAGATTGTGGAGGAGATTAACCGCCGCTTCCTGATTGAAGTACAGAATAAGTATCCGGATAATTATGAGAAAGTTAAGAAAATGGCAATCATCTTCGATGGTCAGGTAAAGATGGCTCATCTTGCTATTGTAGCCGGATATTCAGTTAACGGTGTTGCAAGACTTCATACGGAGATTCTTAAAAATCAGGAACTTAAGGATTTCTACGAGATGATGCCTGAGAAATTCAACAACAAGACAAACGGTATCACACAGCGTCGTTTCCTTCTGCATGGCAACCCGCTCTTAGCAGACTGGATCACAGAGCATATCGGCGATGAGTGGATTACGGATCTTCCGCATCTTGCAAAGTTAAAGGTATATGTTGATGATCCGAAATTCCAGCAGGAGTTTATGAATATCAAGTATCAGAACAAGCTGCGTCTTGCTAACTATATCAAGGAGCACAACGGAATTGACGTAGATCCTCGTTCAATCTTTGATGTTCAGGTTAAGCGTCTGCATGAGTACAAGAGACAGCTCCTCAACATCCTTCATGTTATGTACCTGTATAACCAGTTGAAGGACAATCCAAATCTGGATATGGTTCCGAGAACATTTATCTTTGGTGCCAAGGCAGCCGCAGGATACCAGATTGCTAAAAAGACAATTAAGCTGATTAATTCAGTTGCAGATGTTATCAATAACGATAAATCAATCAACGGAAAACTGAAGGTTGTATTTATTGAAGATTATCGTGTTTCCAATGCTGAACTGATCTTTGCGGCAGCTGATGTGAGTGAGCAGATTTCTACAGCCAGCAAGGAGGCATCAGGTACCGGAAATATGAAATTTATGCTTAACGGTGCACTGACACTGGGAACCATGGACGGTGCCAATGTTGAGATTGTAGAGGAAGTTGGCAAAGAAAATGCATTTATCTTCGGTCTGAGTGCTGAGGAGGTTATAAATTACGAGAACCATGGTGGCTACAATCCTGAAGAGATTTTCAACACAGACCAGGATATTCGCCGTGTGCTGATGCAGCTTATCAACGGCTATTATTCACCTCAGGATCCGGAATTGTTCCGCGATATTTACAATTCTCTGTTAAATACAAAGAATAGTTCAAAAGCAGATACATACTTTATATTAAAGGATTTCCGTTCTTATGCAGATGCACAAAAGAGAGTGGAAACTGCTTACCGTGATGAAGCATGGTGGGCTAAGGCAGCTATGCTCAACACAGCATGTGCCGGCAAATTCTCATCTGATCGTACTAT
The DNA here is from genome assembly GCA_963657995.1 of bacterium. GTDB lineage: Bacteria > Bacillota > Clostridia > Lachnospirales > Lachnospiraceae > Otoolea. Next base: position 5,339 of record CAVKOQ010000112.1, on the reverse strand, counting down.
CGAGGAATATGTACAGGATATCTGGCATTTAAAGAAGATCCTTGTAGAGGATGACGCAGTTGAAGCACTGAAATAATTAAGAAATGAAATAAGTGAGAAAAAGAATGTGCCTTGGTACATTCTTTTTCTCAAAGGTAATGATATTAGAGGGAGGACAATCTATGAGAGGATACAGAAAAAGATCCTGGTTCAATCTGCGGGAGATTTCAGTACCTTTGATAGGTGCCTTCCTTTTTTTGATTATTTCAGTTATCTTATTCATTTCATTTAAAAGCAGTCCATACAGACAGGCTGAGAAAGAAATTTATACACTTTATACGGCCAATCGAAATTTTGATTTGGATAAGGTATATGAAGATGGTCTGCCGTCAATCTATGCAAAAGAATATGGAAAGACAGCAACAAAAGAGGGGGTAGAGGCTCTTGGCAGGACTGGACTCCCGTATGTGCTTTTATTATCACAATTTTCTGCACCTGTGGAGCGTGTATATGTGACGAAATGTCAATTGAGTGAGATGAATCGTGACAAAAGATCAAGGACTTATGAGTATAAGGTATCTGTGAGGTTTTGTCTTCAAAAGGGAGCAGAAGCACTGGCACCGGAAGAAAATATGGAATTTAGCGGAATGATTAAGATGACCAAAAAAGGATTGCTTAGCTGGCTTTTGGATGATTTGACGTTACAGTAATAAACTTCTTAAATGAAGAAAAGAGGAAAAACAATGGAACGTGAATTACTTAAAAAGAATTTTGAAAATCACAGATTTAAAACCAGTTTCTTCAATACAAAAGAAGAGGCTGCTGCATATCTGAAAGAAAATATATCAGAAAAGAAAGTTGCCTTGGGTGGAAGTATGACATCCCAGGAAATGGGACTTTACGATATGCTGTCTGAAAATAATGAAGTTCTCTGGCATTGGAAGAAACCTGGCAGAGAGACACTTATGGAAGCAAGAAACGCACAGGTATATATAGCTAGTGCAAATGCGGTTTCGGCAACCGGTGAACTGGTAAATATTGACGGAACAGGAAACCGTGTAGCACAGACACTTTTTGGTCCTGAAAAAGTATATTTTGTTGTCGGAAATAACAAAGTCTGTCCTGATTTGGCATTTGCCATGGAACGTGCAAAAAAAATCGCTGCACCAAAGAACGCTGCACGCCTTCAGGTTGCTACACCGTGTGCAAAGACGGGAGTTTGTGTTGATTGCAACAGCCCTGCCAGAGTATGTCATTCGACAGTTATTATGGAACGTCCGAGCAATGGCATGGAAGTTGAGGTTGTCTTTATTGATGAAGAACTTGGATGTTAGGTTTACACATTCTTGACTTTTTCAAAAAAAAAGATATAATTGACGTGTGTCAGCAGATATGGTTCATCGGTAGAACGCTAGCTTCCCAAGCTGGAAAGGCGGGTTCGATTCCCGTTATCTGCTTTTTTAAAAGAGAATGTGCCGGAGCACATTCTCTTTACTTTTTCTTTTTTATTTTTTACATAGGTAACTTATTACATCTTTTCTTGTGATGATACCGATGAAATTCTTCTGATCATCCAATACCGGAACGAAATTCTGATTCATGATCTTCCCAAGTAAATCCTCTATATCTGCACTTACAAGAACCGGCTGATTATCAGAACGTCGTGGAATTTCGGTGATTCGTACCTTATCCAGTCCTTTCTGCATAAGCTCTGTTTTTCTCTTTAGTCCCCACAGTAAATCGCCTTCAGTAAGAGTGCCGGTATATCGACCAGATTTTGTTATGATCGGAACAGCAGAATATGTGTACTTTTCCATAGTATCCATGGCCTGCTTAACCGTATCGTCCTCGCCTACATAGATAACTTCGTTTTTAGGTGTCAAAAAAAATAATATATTCATTTTCTAACGTCTCCCTCCAACAACATTAAAATTGCTTTGCCTAGTTATGATTATATCAAATTTGTACCAAAAAGATATAAAGAAAACATTATTTTTTCATCAATTTTTCGTATAAAAGGTATCTCTTTATAGAATATATGTTTAAAAAATAAGTAATAGGTGTTATAATACAGTATTGAGTTTAAAAGCAAAAAATATTTTTCGGAGGAAAGTATGGATATAATCGTTATCGGATGCGGCAAGGTTGGTACGACATTGGCAGAGCAACTTGTCAAAGAGAACCATAATGTTGTTATGATCGATACATCTGCGGAGCGAATGCAGCGTGTATCGGATGAAATTGATGCGATCAAGATAGTTGGAAATGGCGCGAGTATTTCTATGCAGATTGAAGCCGGCGTTCAGACGGCTGACATGTTGATTGCGGTCACAGGTTCTGATGAGATGAACCTTCTATGTTGTTTGATTGCTAGAAAAGTAGGACATTGCCATACGATAGCACGTGTGCGCAACCCGATTTACAGCAACGAGATAACATTTATAAAGCAGCAGCTCGGAATTTCGATGATCATCAATCCTGAATATGCGGCCGCAACTGAAATTTCCAGAATTTTACGTTTCCCTTCGGCAATAAAGATCGATCCATTTGCCAAAGGAAAAGTTGAGTTACTTAAATTCAAGGTAAAACCTGAATTTAAGCTTGATGGACTTTCAGTTATGGATATAGACAATCAGTTTCACTGTGATGTGTTGATCGGTGGTGTTGAGCGAGGCGATGAGGTAGCGATTCCTGACGGTAAGTTTGTTATAAAGAATGGTGATATGGTGTCGATTATCGCATCACCGTCCAATTCAGCTGAGTTTTTCCGCAAGATCGGAATTCAGACAAATCAGGTAAAAAATACGCTTATAGTAGGAGGCGGTACTATCGCCTACTACCTGACGAAGCTTTTGACTGCGATGAAGATTCGGGTCAAGATCGTGGAAAAGGATAAAAAGAGATGTGAGACGCTTACTGAACTTTTAGATGGTGCCCTTATTTTAAATGGTGACGGCACAGATCGCAAGCTTCTTATGGAAGAGGGACTTTTGACTGCCGAGGCTTTTGTTACACTGACTAACATGGACGAGGAAAATGTGTTTCTTGCCATGTATGCGAAAGAAAATTCTAATGCGAAATTAGTTACAAAGGTCAATAGAATTGCATTTGACGAGCTTATCAGTAAACTTGATCTCGGAAGCCTTATTTATCCTAAATACATCACGGCAGATTATATATTACAGTATGTGCGTGCTATGCAAAATACCATCGGAAGCAATGTTGAGACACTTTATCACATCCTTGACAGTAGGGCAGAGGCACTGGAGTTTGTGATTCGTGAGGAGTCTGAGGTGACAGATATTCCACTTATGAACCTGAATCTGAAGAGCAATCTTTTGATAGGATGCATAAATCGAGGCGGCAATATCAAGATAGCACGTGGACAGGACTGTATAAAGGTCGGTGATACGGTTATCGTTCTGACAACCCAGAAAGGCTTAAGCGATATTCGCGATGTGATGAGAAAGTAGGCAGCATATATGAATTATTCGATAGTATTTTATATTATGGGATGGATCCTCAACATAGAGGCAGCATTTATGGTGCTTCCGACATTGGTTGCGGTGATTTACGGTGAATCTGTAGTATGGTCTTTTGTGGCATCTATCGCAATTTGCCTTGTACTAGGTATGCTACTTACCCGAAAAAAACCTAAAAATCAGATTTTTTATGTAGCGGAGAGTTTTGTGGCTGTATCTCTAAGCTGGATTTTGCTCAGTGCCATGGGAGCTATTCCCTTTGTTATGAGTGGATATATTCCAAATCCAATCGATGCAATGTTTGAGACGGTTTCAGGATTTACAACCACAGGTGCAAGTATATTAAGTGATATCGAGATTTTGCCAAAATCCCTTATATTCTGGAGAAGCTTCACACACTGGATCGGTGGTATGGGTGTACTTGTTTTTCTCTTAAGCGTTCTGCCTATGGTTGGCGGTTCACACATGAATCTTATGAAGGCAGAGAGCCCGGGGCCGATTGTCAGTCGTCTCGTACCCAAGGTTCAGATGACTGCCAAACTTTTATATCAGATCTATCTTGGAATGACGATAATTGAAGCAATTATATTAATTCTTGGAAAAATGCCGATATTTGATGCAATAACACTTACTTTTGGAACGGCCGGAACAGGTGGTTTCGCAATCAAAAATGACAGTCTTGCCGGATATACAGCTTTTCAGAAAAATGTGGTTACAATCTTTATGATTTTATTCGGTGTGAATTTTAATTTTTATTTCTTGTTGCTGATAAGAAAAGCAGAGCAGGCATTCAAAATGGAGGAAGTGCGGGGATATTTTCTGGTAATCGCAGCAGCAATAGGAATTATTACCGTAAATACGATGCATATTTCTGGTAGTGTACTGCAGGCTTTTCAGGATGCTGCCTTTCAGGTTGGTTCTATCATCACGACAACAGGATATGCAACTGTTGATTTTGATAAATGGCCAGAGCTTTCACGGACTGTGGTGGTTCTTCTTATGTTCATCGGTGCCTGTGCGGGAAGTACCGGAGGTGGTATAAAGGTATCAAGATTTGCGATTTTGCTGAAATCAGTAAAGAAAGAACTGAAGCAATACCTTCATCCGAGTGCAGTTGATAAGATCAAGATGGATGGCAAAGTGGTAGAGCATGAGGTTGTGCGTTCGACTAATGTTTATATGGTTGCCTATGTGATCATCTTTGCGGCTTCTGTGCTGCTTATTTCATTGGACAATCATGATCTTGTGACCAATTTTACGGCAATTTCAGCTACATTTAATAATATCGGCCCGGGTCTTGCTATGGTTGGACCTACAGGAAATTTTGGTTTTTTCAGCAATTTTTCGAAAATTGTTATGATCTTTGATATGCTGGCCGGACGTCTGGAAATATTCCCTTTACTTTTACTGTTTTCAAGGGAAACATGGAGACGGTTTTAACTCAGGAGGGATAGATGGATATACTGTTTTTTTTGACGGGATGCCTGGGACTGGCTGAAACCATTGATCTTTTTTGCGGAAAAGATTTCCTGATTTTCATATCAGATTCGATAGATGCAAAGAAGTATAACCTGAAAAATGTGTATGCTGTAGAGAAGTGGCTTTTTGCGATAGATACCTTGGCACTTTTTGGTATGGCATTTCATATTGCAGGTGACATGGGAGACTATATACTGGCAGGGATTGTTCTTGTGACTTTATTTGCTCATGTATATGTATTTAAGAGCCAGAAATATCGGGTATAAAAATAGCGTAAATATCTTTAACAAATAAAAAAAATATGTTATAATATATGCACTTAGCCGTTTGTTTTAAGCTAAGTGTATCGGGGTATGGCGTAGCTTGGTAGCGCGCTCGGCTGGGGGCCGAGAGGTCGCA
>CAVKOQ010000111.1:0-8780 GCA_963657995.1 bacterium | reverse complement strand
ATGATGAGCTGATGCTATGCAGTGAGACAGTCGGAGTGATTGGCCGTGACAAAAGTTATATGCCATCTTTTTTGGTGGATTATAAGGCTGCAGAAGAAGCAATAGAGTATTCCTCTGAGTTAAATGCGAAAGAAATTATTTTAAATCATTATGGTTTTGTAAGGGAAGAAGATAAGGCAACTATCTGGGAATTTTTGATGCAAAAGCTCAGAGAAAGCCGCGAAGAAATGATTGATATAATGAGGCGTTTTCCGGATGATGAGGCTGCACTTTGTGAGATGGAAAAAGTATTCCATTCTCGTATAGATAAGAAGGAACAGCCTGATGAGGCATTTTATATAAATGCAGCGAGTATGATGAAAACGCTTAGGAGACAGTTTCCTGAAAGATTTCCCAGGCATTTCAAGTTGATTGCAGCAGTGGATCGAAATTGGGGTATCGGAAACAAAGGGCAGATGCTTACAGTAATCCCGACAGATCAAAAGCTTTTCAGACAGGAAACAATGGGAAAAATCATAGTCATGGGCTACAAGACGTTTATGACATTTCCTGGTGGACGTCCTTTGGATGGCAGGATCAATATTATTCTGACGAAAAAGAAGGATTTAAACATAAAAGGTGCAGAAATTTGTGGAAGTGTTGAAGCTGCCTTAACTAAAATTGATGAATGCAAGCACGAAAATAATCTGACGGATGAGGATGTCATGATTATAGGAGGAGAATCGATTTATCGTCAATTTCTGCCATTTTGCGATACGGCGCAGATAACATGGATTGATTTTTCATATGTTGCAGATACTCATATGGTGGATTTGGATAAGCAGGGGTGGAAAATAACAAGACAAAGCGATGAGCAGACTTATTTTAACCTATGCTATGAGTTCAGAGAATATAAGAAATGATTCTAAATGTAGATGAAGGTGAGGAGGAGTATAATGTACCCAATTTTAAAAGCGGAAAAACTGGCAGATAAGATTTATCTGATGGTTGTAGAAGCACCGAGAGTAGCACGTGCATGTGAGCCGGGCGAGTTTGTTATCGTCAAGATGGGCGAAGAAGGTGAGAGAATCCCACTGACGATCTGTGATTTTGATCGTCAGGCAGGAACAATCACTATAGTATTCCAGACAGTAGGAGCATCAACAGAAAAGATGAGTACTCTTAAGGCTGGTGATTCATTCCAGGACTTTGTAGGACCGCTCGGAAACCCGTCTGAATTTATCCATGAAGATGTAGAAGAATTAAAAAATAAAAAGATTCTTTTCGTAGCAGGCGGTGTGGGAGCTGCACCTGTATATCCGCAGGTAAAATGGATGCATGAGCATGGCATTGATGTGGATGTCATTGTTGGTTCTAAGACGAAAGATCTGCTGATTTTAACTGAAGAGATGGAAAAAGTATCCGGCAATCTCTATGTTACAACCGATGATGGCAGTTTTGGTATCAAGGGTATGGTTACAGGCGTTATTGAGGATCTTGTGGAAAAGCAGGGACGTAAATATGATGTCTGTGTAGCGATCGGACCTATGATTATGATGAAATTTGTTTGTCTGCTTACAAAGAAATTGGAGATTCCTACTATTGTAAGCCTTAATCCGATTATGGTTGATGGAACCGGTATGTGCGGTGCCTGTCGTGTCACTGTAGGAGATCAGGTCAAATTCGCATGTGTTGATGGACCGGAGTTTGATGGTCATCTTGTTAATTTTGATGAGGCGATGGAACGCCAGAGAATTTATAAAACTCAGGAAGGCAGAGCAATGCTTCGTTTGAAAGAAGGAGATACTCATCATGGCGGATGCGGACAGTGCGGAGGTGACAAATAATGGAAGCTAAGAGAGATATGATGAAAAAGGTGCCTGTAAGAGAGCAGGAACCGAAGGTGCGTGCAACCAATTTTAAAGAAGTATGTCTTGGATATAATATGGAAGAAGCAGTTGCAGAGTCTGAGAGATGTCTGAACTGTAAAAATGCAAAATGTATCGCTGGATGCCCGGTTTCTATCAATATTCCGGCATTCATTCAGGAAGTTAAGGCTGGCAATATTGAGGAGGCAGCGAAGGTAATTGCACTTTCTTCTGCACTTCCGGCTGTTTGTGGACGTGTGTGTCCTCAAGAATCCCAGTGTGAGGGACAGTGTGTACGTGGTATAAAAGGAGAGGCAGTTTCCATCGGAAAGCTTGAGCGTTTCGTTGCTGACTGGTCCCGTGAAAATGGTTTTGTACCATCTGCACCTGAGAAAACTAATGGTAAGAAGGTAGCTGTTATTGGTTCCGGTCCTGCTGGCTTAACCTGTGCAGGTGATTTGGCTAAGCTTGGCTATGAAGTGACCATTTTTGAGGCACTTCATGAACCGGGCGGAGTACTTACATATGGTATTCCTGAATTCCGTCTTCCAAAGAGTGGGGTAGTACAGCCAGAGATCGAGAATGTTCGTAAGCTTGGTGTTAAAATTGAGACTAACGTTGTTATTGGAAAATCCATTACTATTGATGAACTGATGGATGAGGAAGGCTTTAAGGCTGTTTTCATCGGTTCAGGAGCTGGTCTTCCTAAATTTATGGGAATTCCTGGTGAAAATGCCAATGGTGTATTCTCTGCCAATGAGTATCTGACTAGAAATAATCTTATGAAGGCATTCCGTGATGATTATGATACACCGATCATGGTTTCAAATAAGGTAGTAGTAGTAGGCGGTGGTAATGTCGCTATGGATGCTGCAAGAACAGCTCTTCGTCTTGGTGCAGAAGTGCATATTGTTTATAGAAGAAGTGAGGCAGAACTTCCGGCACGAGTGGAAGAAGTACATCACGCTAAGGAAGAGGGAATCTATTTTGATCTTCTTACCAATCCTGTTGAGATTGTCGAGGATGAGAATGGATGGGTTAAAGGTATTGTTTGTCGTCGTATGGAGCTTGGCGAGCCTGATGAATCCGGAAGAAGACGTCCGGTTGAGGTTGCGGGATCTGACTTTACCATTGATGCAGATACAGTTATCATGGCACTCGGTACATCACCGAATCCACTTATTTCCAATACTACCAAGGGGCTGGAGATCAATCGCTGGAGATGTATCGTAGCAGATGAGTCTAACGGAAAGACAACGAAAGAGGGAGTTTACGCTGGTGGTGATGCCGTTACCGGTGCAGCTACGGTTATTCTGGCAATGGAAGCTGGTCGTGCAGGTGCAAGAGGTATCGATGAATATCTTTCTGAAAAATAAGTTGTGAGATTATAGGCACTGATATAAGAGGAATGATCTTTTGTTTGAGATCATTCCTTTTTCTATATAGAGACTATAACTGGTAAGTCATGTTCTGTTATAAATTGATAAAAATCTATGGACTAATTGAGAATTTCGTGAGATAATGAGAAAGGATTGATGTGATAAAATTAACAAAGTAATAATCCAATCATTTCGAAAGGAGTCTTAAAATGATTTATTCACAAGAAGTAAAAAACATGTGTCCAGTAGCCCAGGGCGTAAATCACGGTGCTGCTCCGATTCCGGAGGAGGCAAAGTGGGTTAAAGCCAAAGAAGTAAAGGATATTTCTGGTTTAACACACGGTGTTGGCTGGTGTGCACCGCAGCAGGGTGCCTGTAAGCTGACTTTGAATGTTAAGGACGGTATCATTCAGGAGGCTCTGGTAGAGACGATCGGATGTTCTGGTATGACTCATTCTGCAGCTATGGCAGCGGAGATTCTTCCGGGAAGAACCGTACTGGAAGCTTTAAATACAGACCTTGTCTGTGATGCAATCAATACCGCCATGCGTGAGCTGTTCCTCCAGATCGCATATGGCAGAACGCAAAGTGCGTTTTCAGAAGAGGGTCTTCCGATTGGTGCCGGCCTCGAAGACCTCGGAAAAGGACTCCGCTCTCAGGTAGGTACGATGTACGGAACTCTGAAAAAAGGTCCGCGTTACCTTGAGATGGCAGAGGGCTATGTAACAGGAATTGCACTGGATGAAGAAGATCAGATTATCGGTTATCAGTTTGTAAACCTTGGTAAGATGACAGACTTCATCAAAAAAGGTGATGATCCGACTACTGCATATGAGAAAGCAAAAGGCCAGTATGGCCGCGTTGATGATGCAGTTAAGATCATCGATCCGAGACAGGAATAATCACAGGATACATAGTTGAAGGAGGAACATCACAATGGCATTATTTGAATCATACGAGAGACGAATTGATAAGATCAATTCCGTATTAAATAGCTATGGCATTGCTTCTATTGAAGAAGCTGAGAAGATCACTAAGGATGCCGGACTGGATGTATATGAACAGGTAAAGAAGATCCAGCCGATTTGTTTTGAAAATGCATGCTGGGCTTATACTGTAGGTGCAGCAATCGCAATTAAAAAAGGTTGTCGCAAGGCTGCTGATGCAGCTGCAGCGATCGGTGAAGGTTTGCAGGCTTTCTGTATTCCTGGTTCAGTTGCTGATCAGCGTAAAGTAGGTCTTGGACATGGTAACCTTGGAAAGATGCTTCTGGAAGAAGAGACAGATTGTTTCTGCTTTTTAGCTGGTCATGAATCATTTGCAGCAGCAGAGGGTGCGATCGGTATCGCTGAGAAAGCAAACAAGGTTCGTAATAAACCTCTTAGAGTTATCTTAAATGGTCTTGGAAAAGATGCAGCACAGATTATTTCACGTATCAATGGATTTACATACGTAGAGACTGAGATGGACTATTATACAGGTGAAGTGAAAGAACTGTGGAGAAAGTCGTATTCAAATGGACTTCGTGCGAAAGTAAACTGCTACGGTGCAAATGATGTTACTGAGGGCGTAGCTATCATGTGGAAAGAGGGAGTAGATGTTTCTATCACAGGAAACTCCACCAACCCGACACGTTTCCAGCATCCGGTTGCAGGTACATATAAGAAGGAATGTGTTGAGAAGGGTAAGAAATACTTCTCAGTAGCATCCGGTGGTGGTACAGGACGTACACTTCATCCGGACAATATGGCAGCAGGACCGGCTTCCTACGGTATGACAGATACTATGGGACGTATGCATTCTGATGCACAGTTCGCTGGTTCATCTTCCGTACCGGCTCACGTAGAGATGATGGGACTTATCGGTATGGGTAACAACCCTATGGTTGGTGCGACAGTAGCAGTAGCGGTTTCTGTAGAGGAAGCAGCAAAGGCTGGGAAATTCTAAAGAATGTTGATTTTTTAAGGGTTTTGAGTGTGGGTCGATGTGATAAAAAGTAGTAAAAAGTACATCATTTGTTAATTACTTGTTAACCATACTTGTTAACCTGTCTCTATGTCAATAGTTGGGGTGGGATTCGTTAGAATCCCGCCCTATTACTGACTTTAGAGCCTTTTTTGTGAAGTAGAAAGCCAACATGATTTTTAACATATATTAATATTGAAGCAAATATCTTGTGAGAAACACGATATTTCATAAGCTATTGCGAGAGTGGAGTCAGTTTATTTGGGAATTGCATCTGGCAGCTTTGGAGCTTTTGTCCGAATTCCGTCGATATGTTCAAATAAATCATCCTTGATGGGAGAACGCATAGGATCCAGAATAAAATCAATTCCCTCGCGTCGAGCCTGCTTAGCAGCCGGAACGAAGTCGCTGTCTCCAGAAATTAAAATAATACGATCTACTTGCTTTTTAAAAGCTAAAGAGGCGATATCTACACCAATGCGCATATCCACACCTTTTTGGGAGATGGACAGAAAAAAATCTTTTTCAGTTAAATCAGAAATAGAAATTCGACCAGAAAGTAACTTTTTAGTGATATCTGGTTTAATATTAAACAAAGCTTGTTCTTCGGCTAAACGTCCAAGCCGAAGGGCGAATTTCCTTTGATGTTTCAATTCGTTGAAAAAATCAGTTGCCCAAGAAAAATCTGGAGTCTGAGATAAATTAATAGCGCGTTTTAATAGTGGATGGTAAATGTTTCTTGCGCTTGGCGGGCAATCGTAGTAGAAAACTCTATACAGAGAAGCGCCTTCTTTTTCCTCTGCGATGTGGCGGTGGCAGTAAAGTGAAAGTTCTTTTGCGCGTTCTGCTGGAGTTTTGTCGCCATATAAATAAAAAGCACGTTTTCTGTAAAAAGCTCCGTCTACAAGAATCGCTGTTTTTATCATAATGTAATACTCCTTAATTTAAATAAAAAATACCCCTAGCGTCATCGCATCCCTTATGGTGGGAGGATTACTGCTAGGGGTATACTCTCAAGTTAGCACATTGCAAAAGCAATGATTAGATTCTTTCGTACCACATATGTGGTATTATTAATCTACCTCAAAACAGTAAAAATGTCAATAGTGTACAAAAAAATATTAAAAAATTTTTATTTTATTCTTGTTTTTTATGCACAATATCAATATGACGATTTTGGTTCAGTTTTATGTTGGTAGCTGCCCGTCTTGTAAAAAACGGTTCTTTGATCTTGGGTGTTATAAAGACCGGGAGTTTCGGTGGATAGCAGGTTATTCAAAGTGATGCTTCTTTGACAAATAAGGGGGATTCAATCACTTTGTTGACGTCAACATAATAGTCAGAATGAATTGAAAAATATATGATTTAGATAATGACATATTTTATCATAACTTACTATCAAAGTAAACAAAAAATAAATTTTAAATTGCAGAAAATTGTTAAATGGTTGCAAATATATACGCAAAATGTTATGATGAACGGATAAAATTGGGGCTGACTGTTCGTATGGTATATTTTATATAAAATGCGGTGGGAAGGTCACAAAAGAGAAATATAGGAGGAAAATAGGTATGAAACTTTTCAAAAGAAGATTGGCTGCTGTTTTGAGTGGTTGTCTGGCGCTTGGACAGGTGACACCGGCGACGGCATCTCCGGATATATCGACGGTGCTGTTATCGGAACATCTGGACGATGATGCGTCTGAAATTAGCCGGGGGGGGCACGACGACGATAACGAGCCGGATGTAAACGAAGAGAATTCATCCAGTAAAGAAGCACCGGAGGAGAGTGCGAAAGAGCCAGAAAAGGATTCGGAAGAGTCAAAGAATGAGGATGGGGAAAAGGAACCATCCGATAATGACGAATCGGACAATAAAGATGGAGACAAGCCATCGGACGAGGACGAATCAGAAGAGGAAAATGAGGACAAGCCATCTGAAAAAGATGAATCAGACAAGGAAGATGGAGAAAAAGCGCCATCGAAAAAGGATGATTCTGGAGAAAATGGCGATAAGGATTCATTTGGCGAGGATGAATCAGAAGAAGATGGTGAGAAATCATCGGATGAAAATCCGGGAGAAACCGTGAAACCAGAGCTGCCGGTTGATGCGGTAATTGAAGAGCCGGAGATCGAGGAGGAAGTAGAAATTCCGGTGGCGACGCCGTCGGAGTTGCTGGAAGAACTTCCTGTTGCTTTACAAGCTCAGTATAACACGAAATTTGCTGATAAACCAAATGCAGAAAGAGTATATCTTGGAGTTGGACAGTCGGTTACGTTTCAGTTGGAAGAAAAAGGAAGCAGAGAATTGGACTTTTTCTACAATGAAAGCACATTGAGTGTGACGTCGGATGAGGATAGTGTTACGGTAACGGGAAAACGTGCCGGTGTAACTAGACTGGAGCTTGGAACCGATGGCGGTTGGGGAATGGTTAACGCAACCGACTGGATCCTGATAGAGGTGGTATCGGAACCGGTTGTTCACGTACAGTTAGATGCCAATGGAGGAGAATTTGGCAACACATATAATTCGGATACATATGAGGTAATGGATGCCTACGGGGCGCAGGGAGGAAAACTTTACAGTACTTCATGGACACCGAAAAAAGGAAAACTGGGCTTTACTGGAAAATGGTATGAGGATCCGGAATGCACGAAATTAGCCATTGATACGAATAAAAATTATTCGATTTCTAAGTCGCTGGAGGGAAAAACATTATATGCGGAATATGCGGAGACGATCGTAATTACATGGTATTATGATGGTATTCATATAGGACAAAATAATATGTCATATTCATATATTCCGAAGGGAAGATCTCTGGATGGTTTGGAACCTGTATTCCCAGATGATTTGCCATTACAGACCAATGGAAAGCTTCTGGCTGGATGGAAAAATTCAAAAGATGTTTTCATGACATCGGAGCAGCTAAAGGAATATTGTCCGGAAGATACGGAAAGACTGACTGCAGTGTGGAAAGATGCGTATGCAGTTACATTTAAGTACGGCATGGAATTAAATGGAAAAAGTGAAGAGATTTGTTATGCATTACCGGAAAGTAAATTGTATACGACACCTGGGGCAATGCCAGATGAAAATGGAAATACGATATTTGGCGGATGGAAGACAGAACGTGGCGATATTTTAATGCAAGAAGAGCTGGCTGATTATGTTCCAGATGGAAATGAAACGCTGACAGCGGTGTGGGAAAAGTGCTACAGAGTATCTTACGATGCAAATGGAGCGATCTTTAATTCGGGGGTTAAGACTTACCAGCTAGTTCCATACGGTTCAACCATCAAGAACCTTCCGTCTCAGTATGAAATGTATAATATTCCGTCCGGAATGCTATTAAATGGCTGGCTGGTAGAAGGAACCAACGAACCTGTAAATGCATGGAGCTATGTTCCAACCGGAGATGTGACATTAAAGGCAGACTGGGCTTCAGAATATGTGTATGTCACATTTGACTTAAATGGCGGCGAGACAACCAATGAGGGCGAATATTATCAGAAGCGGCAGGTCAGAAGAGGCAACATTTAAGTACGGCATGGAATTAAATGGAAAAAGTGAAGAGATTTGTTATGCAT
>CAVKOQ010000110.1:0-8817 GCA_963657995.1 bacterium | reverse complement strand
ATTTCCTGTTTTGTCTGCTGAAGCATCAGATCGTCCAGCTTCTTAAACTGCTGAACAGACTCATTAAAGGTTGCTCCAGAGAAACAACTCAGCACATCATCATTGCTGATTATGTAATTGATCAGGGCATAATAAAGTCCTTTCTCATATGCCACTTCAAGATCTCTTGCATCGAGATCAGACTCATAAGCTTCCACAACAGGTGTCAGACCTGCATTCACACAATCTTTGCAAACCTGGTTGTACAGTCCCCAGTCTTTTAATGCTGCAGCGTTTCTCATCAGATAACGGCAGAATACGATTTCGCTTTCAATCCAGTTATCAGAATTTTCGTTTTCTTTCCGGTCAAGCAGGCTGTCCAGATGTTCTTCTTCTGAGAGCATCCGGTCAACATCTTCCCTGAAAGTGCGGAATATCTCTTCATTTTCTGGTTTGGCAGCCAGTTCCATGATGGCATCTAATCCACCAGGGAATGATTCTGCCTGTTTCCGACATTCAAAAGCTGCCTGTTCTGCGGAAGCATAAGAAACTCTGTCTTTCAGCTGATCAACCAGATTATGGAGTGTTCCTGGCAGTGCATTGTGCGTTTCCTCAATGCTCTTAACATTAGCCTGATGATCAGTTACCTTTTTCAGAAGTGACGGTATCTGTTCATAGGAAATACCAACAAGAGCAAACTTCTGTACTTCAGCAGTGACTGCAGCCATTGCCGATGATTTTCCAAAGAATTTCTTCCCGGCTGCTTCGTGCTTAGCCAGATAGGAAGACATATCCATCTTCAAAAATTCAGGCTTCCAGATGCTCAGCAGGGACTGTTCTTCTGCATTCACTTTTTCTTTTTTATCAAAATAGTCATAGGCAACAGAAGAATCTGTATTTAAAAGTGAAAGAACCAGAGAATCTGTTCCTTTCTTCTCGTCATACAGAGAAATAAGGTTCTCAAGGGCAGAAAATGCCTTTTTGTTTTGCGGTGCTTCAAAGCCAAATATCCTTGCAGCCTCTGCGCCTGATTCACGGACAGCTCCCAGCGCGTCCATATAGATTTCTGCATACCGACGCAGAGATCCGCGAACCTCTGCACTATAAGAGGTTAATCCAACCCCGATCAAAGGATTTGATGCAATGCCACCGACAGCTTCACCAGCAGCAATCAATCTGCCAATCAGTGAAGAATGACTTCGAATCTGATCTTTGGTCAGCTTTCCTGCTTCCTGTCTGTCGAATTTAATATAATGCTCTGCATCACGTACCGTTTCAAAGAGATCGATCAGTTCTCGCAGACTATATCCACACTCGTGTACCTCATGAAGATGCTTTGCATAACCGTCAAGCTTTGCGCGGCTTGCAGCTGTTCTTCTGAAGTATTCTTCATATTCTGTCTGTCGTGACGGATGCTTAATAGCCAATGCTTTGTCAAGCTGAGAGAGCACCTGCTTCTTGTTTGCTTTGTCAGAGTGCAGTTCCAGACAGAAGTCTCCAATGCCCAGCGAAGAAAGTCTTCTCTGAACAACAGAAAGGGCTGCCATCTTTTCAGCAACAAACAGAACTCTCTTGCCCTGCGCCATTAAATTAGCAATCATTCCGGTAATAGTCTGTGATTTACCGGTTCCTGGCGGGCCATGAAGTACAAATGTCGTGCCATGAGCTGCCATTTTAATAGCCCTCAGCTGAGTTGCGTCTACGGTAATCGGCAGATAGGTCTTCTCATCGTCCAGGTTATCTGCGATCTTAACGTCCCAGTCAACATGTCCTTTGATCAAGCTTCGGACAACGTTGCTGTTCTCCAGCATATCTCCGGCAGTATGAATATCATTCCACATTGCAAACTGAGCAAAGCTGAAATTGCCAATCACGCAGGTTTCAACCACATCCCAGCCTTTCACTGTAAACAGGGAATTACGTACGATAGCAAATACTTTCTTAATATCAATTCCATGTTCATCAGAAGGAAGCGGATCCAGTCCACCGATATTAAGATTAAAATTCTGCTTCAGCATTTCGAGCAGAGTTGTATTGAAGTGCGGCTCATCCTCGCGCGAATGCAGAGCATATCCCTGATTTGCCGACTTACGAACAATTTCAATTGGAACAAGAATCAATGGAGCATAGCAAGGCTCCTTGCTGTCCGGCTCTGCGAACCAGCGCAGAAGTCCAATAGCAAGGTATAAGCTGCTGACACCATTTTCCTGCTGTGAAGCTCTGGCCGCACGATAAATCGTAGTCAGGTCTCTGTCCAGCTGCTTTGGCGCACAATAAGTATAAAGTCGATGGTTACGATACTCCTGACGGAATTTCTCATTGAAATCAAAGTCAGCGCTTACCGGCCAATCCGAAATTTCAAAAACTCCGAGCTGTTTCAACATCAGGGAAAGCCAAAGTGTTTCTTTTTCTTTGCCCTTTGCATCCTTTTCAACACGGGATACAGCAAGAATCCACTCGGGAACCGGCTGCAAATTGAATTCATGTCCATCTGCCAAAGCATCTTCCAATTCATCAATATGGCTTGACATGATTGGCTGAACACTGGAATTATGCGGCAGATTCAAAAGCATATTATGCGTACTGAGATCCAGGAGCTTGCTCTCCCACAGTTTGCGCTTATTTGTTATCTTTTTCGGCTTAACATCTGAAATTTCAGTAATAGTAAGGCCCAGATTCGTCGGGGCATCTGTCAGTTCATCCTCATTTTTATCGGAAACTTCAATCTGATAAACGCCGCCTTCCTTCATTCGAGGCGGGATTGGATTGATTCCATGATGACGGGACAGGAAGACATCAATGGCGATATTAAAGGTAGAAGGATCCAGATTGCTCTGCTTTGCAATAGACTCGGCTTCTTCAAAACTTACCTGCTTGCCGGCACACATAGACGTGCATTCCACAAATGTCAGTTCATCACTGCCATTATTGATTCGCATGGTAAGCTGTTCGACATTATCAATGATTACATTCGATGCCTTCAGTTCTTCAGGTGTTCTTTCTTTCAGCCATACGCCTGCAAAAATATGCCCATCAATCAAAACAAGAAGCGGATGCAGGCCAATACCTTCCAGGAGGGCAGCATAAAGAAGCGTCATGTCCATACAGGTTCCAAGACGCTGTTCCATAATTGTTTCCGGTGTACGGATCTGCTGACCGGTCGCCGAGAAAAAGCTGACCGGGGGCTCCGCATAAACAATATTTTTCTTCTGAACCGCAGCATAAGCAGCTGCAGCAAGATCTCTTACACGGTTCGGATCGTTCCTCTGATAGCCTTCCAGAGAAGAAGGCTTTCCCCATTTTGCCAGTCTTTCCGCAGTATCGTGCATAAGGGCAGGAATTACCGGATGAGTAGGAATAACAAATGCAGGTAAAAGATAGCGATATCCAATACCGCCCATCCACTGATCATAAGCCAGCACCATCATGTGTCCACGAACACCACAGATAGTTTCACCATTTTTAACAAGTTCCACTGTAATCAGCGCATTCACTGCATCCGTCATGGCAGCCAGTTCTTTTCCATTTACCTTCAAATGCGGATCTGGAAGGGAAATAGGCTTTCCGGATGGAATGCTTGGCAGAGCTGTCTCGTATGTCTTAAAGAAATCCAGATCAGAGGAAATCTTCAACGATAAGCCCATGACTGGATCTCCGGTATCATTGATAATCCGGATACCCTGAATCGGATTAACCTTATTCTGGTAAAGTGCATAGTTAAAAGCAGCCATCTTGTCCACTACAACAGCCAACGCCAGATCTTCATGATTTGTAAAGTTCTGAATATCACTGTGTGTTTCCTCTTCCGGTTCTTCAAAAAGAGGTTTCATCTGGCAGATAGCATCATACAGATCCTTATTAACGATAAAATTATCTGTATAGGCATTTAAAACGATGCCTTCGATGTTTTCTTCCGGATCTTTTGCCATATCAATAGCATGGAAGAATGGCATATTGACCCGCGCAGCATCCTGTAGCTGGTCCTCACCGATTTCTGCTTCATTCGTAAAGGCTGGCAGGAATTTGTGTCCGTCATTTTCAAGGATTCTCGGGAAGAACTGCATTCCGGCCTGGAAAGTTTCAGCATCGGATCCTTCAAGAGCATCCAGATCCTTGCCGTCCTTTTTCAGCTTTTCCATGATAGCTGCCGCTTCATCGGAAAGATGAATATCGCAGGGCACAACAACGCCACTGCTTCTCATAACAGCTAGCAGGAAAGCGAAAGCATCCTTATTTGTTGTATCTTTCAGGAATTCACTAATACAATATTTCAGAAAACTGCCATCTTCCAAGTCCTCTTTTGTCAGCTCGTGTTTCTCGCTGAACTCTGCAGAAAGCTCGATTCTGTTCTCATCCAGTTTCCGCACACCGAAAGTGACAGCTTCGCCCTTCTTAAAGCCAAAATCTTGCTTTGGCTTCTTCTCAATCGTGCCAATCAGGCAATGATCACCAGTACCGGTAAGCCGAACCGGCACAACCTCATCCTGAAGGCCGTTCTTATGGAAGTTGACACGTACTACGTCCGGATGCTGTAGATCACGGAATCCGTCCAAAAAATCGAATTCCTCTCCACGAGTTTTTTCCAACTCCTCTGCCGCATCATACTTCTTAAGCGGTGTAATACGAGGATCCAATTTCTTGCGAAAACGTGGCTCCAATTTTACAAACACATCAAATTCCACGTCCTTCAGTTCAGATGCAGGAATTGTGATCCGATCACCCTCATGGGTATCCTTAAAGTAAAAATATTTTGGAGCCTGCTTTCCACCACAGAGGACTTCAAGCATCAGGCCTTTCTTTGCGTCAATATATCCGTAGCATACTGCATGTGAAGATTTGTTCGCATCCGGGCATGCCTTAATCAGGTCGCGCAATTTGTCGTTTAATTCAAAGACGCAGACATTATGGTAGACAGGGCGAAAGCCATAATCTTTGAATAACATGCGACTACCTCCTTAGTACTAATTCTAAATTGCTCAGTTCTTTTCCGTTTTCTTTACTCCATACGGTACTGGAGATTCTGCCACCTTCAGCACATCCCTTTCACCATCCAATACGTACATTGTTGGCTTCTTAAATGCTGTAGCTGATGCCGGAGCAGCGGTTACATTTTCCATATCTTCGTTGTCTGTCCATAATTCACACTGAGTCATTACGGTCTCCAGTGCGTCATCCATACCTTCCGGCGGATACTTATATTTCTTCAGAAGCTTCTTAACCATCATCCGCATTCTTGCACGGGCTGATGACTTCTTCTGCCAGTCGACGGACCGATTCTTACGAAGTGTTTCCGTCAGTTCTTTCGTCAAAGCTACCAGCTCTGCATTTTCATAGAAATCCTTAATGGCTTCCGGTCTTGTCAGAGCATCATAAAATGCAAGTTCCTCAGAAGTAAGTCCGAGATCTTCACCAGCCTGCTGACCATTCTTAATCTCATTTGCCAGTTTCAGAAGTTCGTCAATGACTTCCTGATTTGTCAGCATTCCGTTCAGATACTTGTTCATAATAGTCTGAATCATATCGCTGAATTTCTGTGACTTAACGACATTGGTCCGACGATAAACAGCAACCTGCTCTGCAATCAGCCTTTTCAGCATTTCAACAGCCAGATTCTTCTGCTTCATATTTGCGACTTCTTCCAGGAACTTCGGATCAAAAAGCGAAAATTCTTCTTTGACGCCATCAAAAAGATTAATTACACCGTCACTCTTAATGCTCTGCTTCAGGAGATCATTGATCTGTTTGTTTAATTCAGTAAGAGAAATCTTTGCCTTGCCGCCATCAACCAGAATACGGTTTGCCATAACACGGACTGCCTCAAAGAAAGCTGCCTCCAGACGTTCCGGCTCAGTGGTCAAAGAAGAACAAAGGGAAAGAGCCTGATGAAGAAGGAATGCTTCTTTCAGGAAGTTTTTCAGCAGTTCTTCCTTGTCGGGAGCTGCAACAAAGTTCACGGCTCCGGTAATTGCCTTTGCACGGTCCAGATCAGTTCCGCGCATGAAGGAATCGTAATTGTAGCCATAGAGCAGAGATCTGCAGACTTCCAGCTTCTCCTGGAACTTCGGATAAGCTACCTTGGCAACATCTGTATCTCCGTAATTCTTACGGTCACGGGCAGTATAATCATTCATGGCCTGCTTCAATGCAGAAGCAATACCAACATAATCGATAACAAGGCCGCCTTCCTTGTCCTTAAACACTCTGTTTACACGAGCGATTGCCTGCATCAGGTTATGACCTGACATTGGCTTGTAAACATACATGGTCGCAAGGGAAGGAACATCAAATCCGGTAAGCCACATATCCACAACAATAACGATTTTCAACGAACTGCTGTTATCTTTAAACTTCTTGGCCAGTTCATTTTTATGTGCTTTGTTTCCGATAATCTCGCGCCATTCTTCCGGATCCTTATTGCTCTCCGTCATGACAACGGCAACTTTTTCTGTCCATCCCGGACGAAGTTCAAGGATGCGATGGTAAATATCCATGGCAATGCCACGAGAATATGCGACAATCATGGCCTTGCCGGTAAGAAGATTGGCTCTGTAATTCTCGTAATGATCCAGAATATCATTGACCAGAGAATCAATTGTCTGTGGATTGCCCAGTACGGCTTCCATTTTGCCCAGCATCTGCTTACTCTTCTGAATAACAGTTTCATCTGCCTGCTCTGTCGCTTCCAGAAGATCATACTGAGCATCGATCATCTTGATTGTTTCCTCATCAAGATGCAGCTTTACAACTCGGCTTTCGTAATAAACCGGACGGGTTGCTCCATCCTCGACTGCCTGAGTCATATCATAAATATCAATGTAATCACCAAAGACGGCTCTGGTGTTGTGGTCCTTATTTGATACCGGTGTTCCGGTAAATCCAATGAAAGTTGCATTCGGCAAACAATCACGAATGATTCGAGCAGTACCGATTACTCGTTTTGCCTCATCTTCGCCTTCTTCATTCTTCACCATCTTGATTCGCTCTGTCAGACCATACTGGCTGCGGTGCGCCTCATCCGCCATAACGACAATGTTCCTGCGCTCAGACAGAGGCAGTGCAGACTCTTCAAACTTCTGCATCGTAGTAAAGATAATGCCGTTTGCATTTCTTGCACCGAGCCAGCTCATAAGATGTTCGCGGCTCTTAGCATGCTCTGGTGTCTGGCGAAGGTATGCACTGCAACGGGCAAACTGAGAATACAGCTGGTCATCCAGATCGTTACGGTCAGTAATTACAACAATAGTCGGACTGTCCAGTGCCTGCTGAAGCAGATGAGCATAAAAAACCATAGAAAGAGATTTTCCGGATCCCTGAGTGTGCCAGAAAACACCACCTTTACCATCTCCGCCAACTGCAGAGGCTTTACGAGTACTCTCGATTGCCTTACGAACGGCAAAGTACTGATGATATCCAGCAAGAATCTTAAAGGAATTAATCCCATTATTATCAAAGCAGATAAAGTTCTTCAGGATATCCAGAAAACGATTCTTCTCAAAGATACCCTCAAAGAATGTATCAAACTGAGCATACTGAGTGTTCTCATAGCTTCCATCCTTGGTTTTCCATTCCATGAAACGGTCCTCACCAGAAGTGATGGTACCGGCCTTGGAAACAGACATATCACTCATGACGCAGATTGCATTGTAGATAAACATGGAAGGAATTTCCTTCATGTAATTACGGATCTGCAGATATGCTTCTGAAGCATCTGTTTCCTCTCTGGATGGAGATTTCAATTCGATTAAAACAACCGGAATACCATTCAAGAAAACAAGGACATCCGGGCGCTTCGTGCTGTTCTCTGTGAAAGTCCACTGATTTGCCACGATAAAGGAGTTATTATCCGGATTCTGATAGTCAGCAATATAGACAATATCAGACTTCACCTGTCCCTTATGGTGATAGCTAACCTCGATGCCGTTCTGCAGATAGTTCATAAAAACAGTGTTCTGCTGAACCAGCGTTCCATTTTCGAAGTTCTTCAGTTTATAAAGAGCATCCTCAATCGCTGCATCCGGAAGGGAGGGATTCAACCGATAAAGGGAATCCAACAGTATCTCGTCGTACAGCGGTGATTTGTAATCTCTATCAATATCCGGGCCATAGGCATATTGATAGCCCATGTTTCGGAACAGTTCCAATACCGAATTTTCATAATCGGCCTCAATAAATCCTGGCATGACGTCAACTCCTTTACTTGATTTCTATGCCTGAAAAAGCGATATCGCTTGATACGTACACAGTCGCACTTCTTGTCGTTTTTATTACTTCATCAGCAAGCTTTCCGTTGCTGATTAATCGCAGATGAATGATCGCTTCCTCCGGCATGTCTTCAATTTGGTCAACCTTGAACCAGGTACCAGATACGGATTCTACTGTCCATAGATTTTCATCATCGAGCATGTCATAGTAGTATTCGGGAAACTCCATATCCGGAGACGAATCTCCATTAAAGGATTCCACGATATGTGCCAGATAGTATTTTCCTTCGGCACTTTGGGGAGCCCGCAAAATCATGACTCCTCCATTATCCAGTACCATTTTGATTTTTGCCTGCGGTAGCTGCTTTCCTGTCTTGAGGATCCAAACATGATCAGTGCTCTTCAAACATGCAAGATGTTCTTGAATGAAATCTGTTTTTTTGTAATTGTTATACCGCAACAGCAAGTTATAACTGTTCGGTTCAACATGAATCATGTTATATCCTCCAATCATTTTAACTAAACAAGAATTTAGCTGCTTAAAAGTCAAGGTCGGAGACATCAAGTTCGCCGGACATCAGTCGAGGAAGTAAGCTGTCTCGGATTGCTTCAAGACGGCAGATTTCCTCATGGTTGT
>CAVKOQ010000109.1:0-8864 GCA_963657995.1 bacterium | reverse complement strand
TATGCGTTTACATCAAAGCTTCCTGTTTTTAAATATGTTTCCTCTATGATACGCCCGGCAGTCTCTACTGTATCTTCATAGCTCGCACCGACTCCGATGATCAGAAGATCTTCTTGATTTTTGTAATATTTCTGACCAAGGACATATGCCGGTAGAATATCGAGCAGGTTGTGCTTACCAGAAGCCGGAGTTATCACATGAACCCCCGGCTGTATTTTTCCAAGACGAAGCTTTTGAAGGATTGAAAAACGATGTTTTTTTGCATCTTCTCCCAGATAAAGATATTTATACCATATCACCGTTTTTCACTCCTTTCAGATATCAGCTAGTCTTTCTTGTAGTTCTTGATAATTGAACGTCTCAGCAAATCCAATGCCTGAATCACAGTCTGTTCACGGACTTTTTCTCGGTTGCCACGGAAATGATACTCTTCCACCTTAACCTTGTCTTTCATATAGCATGCAATATAAACCAGTCCTACCGGTTTTTCTTCTGTTCCTCCGTCAGGACCTGCGATACCTGTAACTGCAATACAGATATCTGCATCGGTAGTAAATACACCGCCAGCTGCCATCTCGCGAGCTGTCTGTTCGCTCACTGCACCATATTTTTTAAGCGTAGCCTTGCTGACACCGAGAATCTTTTTCTTGGCTTTGTTTGAATATGTAACATATCCCTCGTTGAAAACATCAGATGCTCCGGGTACATTTACGATACGGCCGGCTATAAGACCACCGGTACATGATTCAGCTGTTGTCACTGTCAAATCATATTTCTTAAGCAGTCTGACAACCACATCTTCCAGATTTTCATGCTCATCCATCGTATATATAGCATTTCCAAAGCGTTTTTTGATCTCTTTTACAACAGGCTTTAGAAGCTGTTTTGCTGCATCTTCATCTTCGGCTCTTGCTGTGACACGCAGATGAACTTCTTTTGTCTTTGCATAAGTAGCAATTGTCGGATTTGTCTGATTATCAATGAGATCAAGAAGCATTTCCTCTACCTTACTCTCACCGTATCCGCAGATTTTGAGCATCTGTGAACGAATCACACAGTCGGAACGTTTCTGGATATAGGCACAAATCTGGTCTTCAACCATAGGATATAACTCATTTGGCGGTCCAGGAAGAAGGATTGCTGTTTTACCGTTTTTCTCAAGAGCGAGACCAGGAGCTGTACCGTTGGTATTGTTAAATACTACGGCACCCTCCGGAACCAATGCCTGACGCCAGTTGCTCTCAGAGATATCTGTGCGATTGCGCTGTTTATACCAGTCTTCCAGATGAGCTCTTACATCCTTATCTTCTACCAAAGGCATTCCCATGACTTCTGCACAGACATCTTTGGTAATATCATCCTCTGTCGGACCCAAACCGCCTCCGATGATGACAAGATCTGATCTTGAAAAAGCGGTTTTAAAAACTTCTGTCATCCTCTCTCTATTATCGCCTACCGTAGTCTGATAATACACGTTAAGCCCGAGCTTTGCACATATTTCTGATAAATAGCGTGCATTGGTATTAACTATATTGCCAAGCAATAATTCTGTTCCAACTGAGATCAATTCGACTACCATATCAAATACTCCCTTCTGTCAGTATTTTATGATTTTTATAAATATAATCTACAAGTGATACGATTGTAAGGATCAGCGAAATCCAGACACAGATATTAGTGACCAATGAAAGCATCTGAACATTCAGTATAAGTAGCACTACTGATATCATCTGAAAAGTTGTTTTAAATTTGCCCCAATAGCTGGCAGCAATGACAACACCATTGTCAGATGCAATCAGACGAAATCCGCTGATAATAAATTCACGGCTGATAATGATGACAACCATCCACGCCGGCAATGCTTTAAGCTCAATCAGACATATGAGAGCTGAGCATACGAGGAGTTTGTCTGCCAGTGGATCCATAAATTTTCCAAAATTAGTGACCAGGTTATATTTCCTTGCAATCTTTCCATCTAAAAGATCCGTCAGACTGGCTATGATAAACAAAGCAAGTGCAATCATGCGAAATGCTCTGTTTTCACCATTCTGCCAAAGCAGAAAGAAAACAAAAAACGGAATCATGATCACGCGAAGTGTCGTCAGTTTATTCGGTAAATTCATCAGCCAACTCTCCTATCAAATCATATTCAAGTGCCCCTGTTACACGAACCCGGCAAAAATCACCAGACATAAGCGGTACATCTGCATTTACAAAAATCAGACCGTCAACATTAGGTGCATCCTTATAGGTTCGACCTACATAGGCATTTTCATCGGCAACCTTTCCTTCTATCATGACTTCCAATATGCGGCCCTTCATGTCTTCTGCTTTTTCAAAAGCAATCTCCTGCTGAAGTTCCATAATTTCATCACGACGTTCTTCTTTTACTTCCTGAGGTACCTGATCCGGATACTCTGCTGCCGGTGTATCTTCCTCAGCTGAATATGCAAATACACCAAGGCGGTCGAACTCCATCTCATCGACAAATCGCATCAGTTCTTCATGGTCCTCTTCGGTCTCACCCGGGAAACCGGAAATCAGCGTGGTACGCAGTGCAATGTCCGGAATCTCCTCTCTAAGGTGTGCAATTCTCTCACGAAGTTCTGCCTGATTTGTGCGTCTACCCATCCGCTTAAGAACGGCATCGCTTGCATGCTGAATCGGAATATCAAGATAATGACAGACTTTTTCTTCTGATTTTATGGCCTGAATCAGCTCTTCTGTTATCTCCTCAGGGTAACAATATTGTATGCGGATCCATTCAATTCCGTCAATCTGTGCTAACTCATGCAAAAGATTCGGCAGTGTCTTCTTTCCATATAAATCAACACCGTAAAGAGTTGTCTCCTGTGCAACCAGGATCAATTCCTTCACACCCTGATCGGCCAGTTCTTTTGCTTCAGACAGAAGTTGCTCCATCGGAACACTGCGGTACGGACCTCTGAGAGATGGGATGATACAATAGGTACATCTCTTGTTGCAGCCCTCGGAAATCTTCAAAAAAGCATAATGACCGCCGGTAGTTACCAGACGCTTGCTCCTCATCTTGGTCTCAGGAAGTTCAGCAAGGTCATGGAAATCTGATACTCTTTCTCCGGCAAGTGCTTCTTTAAGAACTTTACTTACCTCATCGTAGCTTGTCGTGCCTAGAATACCATCTACTTCAGGAACTTCCTCAAGTATCTCCTCTTTATATCGCTGTGCCATACAACCGCTTACCAAAAGTGCCTTGCAGTTTCCGTTTTTTTTGTACTCAGCCATCTCAAGAATGGTATTTACGCTCTCTTCTTTGGCATCATTGATAAAGCAGCATGTATTTACCAGGATGACATCTGCCTCCTGCTCATCATCAGTAAAAGTGTATCCATCCTGACTAAGTGAACCGAGCATACGCTCTGCATCAACTAGGTTCTTATCACAGCCAAGGGATATACATAATAATTTCATTCAATTTTCTCCTAAATATAATGTTAATATGGGTTCACGCATTTATTGCGGGACCGTATGAAAACTTATACAGTTACAAAAGACCATCTCCATGTACATAATGAACACGGGACGGCCTTCTGTCGTGCTTTTTAGACCTCTTCCTCCTGGGAATCGTTCTCTGCTACAATTTTAACTTTAGAATGATACAGTTCATCGATAGCTATAGAAAGCGGTTTTCTGCCATTTTCTATAACCAGTGCTTCATCACCGGCAATAAGCTGTCTTGCACGCTTTGCAGTAGCTATAACTATTGAATAACGGCTCTGAATCAGCGGTTCCTTGCCAGGCTCTGCCTCTTTGTTTACAACATTAATTAAGTCAAGATATGACGGACGCAGCATCATAATAAATCATTCTCCTTTCAGAATTGCTTCATTTCTTCCTTTATTTTTTTAATCAAATTCTTGTGATTTGCAGTTTTAGCATGCATCGCCTGAATCAGCATATGCATCTCATTAACACAGCGGTCGATCTCATCATTCACAAGGATGAAATCATAATCATCCATCTGCTCTGATTCTTCTGCTGCCCTCAAGAGACGGGCATTGATCTTTTCCGGTGTTTCGGTTCCACGGCCTATAAGCCGATTCTTAAGCTCCTCTGCACTCGGTGGTGTGATAAATATGAGCACAGTCTCCGGAAATTTCTCCTTGATTTTAAGTGCACCCTGTATTTCAATCTCAAGAAGTACATCTTTTCCTGCTTTAAGATTGGAAAATACGTATTCTTTAGGTGTTCCGTAATAGTTTCCTACATACTGGGCATATTCAACCAGCTCGTCGTGCTTTATCATCTGCTCGAATTCTTCTTTTGTTTTAAAGAAATATTCTCTTCCATCTACTTCACCATCGCGTGGTGTACGGGTTGTAGCTGAAATAGAAAGAGCGTAATTATCATATCTCTCCAGCAACGCACGCATCAGAGTTCCCTTTCCTGCCCCCGAAAAGCCGGATATAACTGCCAGAACTCCCTGATTATCCATAAAAATCGCCTGCCTTTTTAATACTTTTTAATTTCAAAATTATTCAATATTCTGAATCTGTTCTCTGACCTTCTCGATCTCTGTTTTGAGTGCTATCGCACAATCAGATACTTCCAGATCATTGGCTTTTGAAAGGATCGTATTCGCCTCACGGTTCATCTCCTGAGCGATAAAATCAAGTTTTCTTCCGATACTTCCACCAGCTTTAAGTTCCTTTCTGGTTGCTTCGATATGACTCTTCAAACGTACAGTCTCCTCATCGGTACAGATCTTATCTGCAAAAATAACAACCTCAGAAGCAATCCGTCCTTCATCAATACTTGTTCCCGAAAGGAGTTCTTTAACTTTATCTTCAAGCTTTGACCTGTATTCTTCCAAAATTTTCGGAGAACGAGCTTCGATCTGATCGACAAGTGCTACCATGTAATCAAGTTTACCGAGCAGATCTGTCTTAAGATTTTCACCCTCGCGTGTTCGGGTCTCGACAAACTTATCGGCTGCTTCATCTATCGCCTGCTCAATGATATGCCACATATGTTCATCATCATCAGGTGCCTGCTCCATAGTAAACACCTCAGGGCAGCGGGCCACGCGAAGTACCGTAGCATCATTTGGGATCCCCAGTTCATCAGCCATCTGACGGAAATAATTCATATACTCTGCGGCAAGTGTGCGGTTGTATTTTAATGACATCTTGTCCTCGGTATAATCCTCATAAGAAATAAACAGATCCACTTTTCCTCGTTGGATATACTTCTTTAATTGTGCACGGATAGCTGCTTCAAAATAATTAAATTTTTTCGGCATCTTAATGCTGAGATCCAGATAACGGTGATTTACCGCCTTCATCTCTACAGAAATTTTATACTCATCCGTCGTAATCTCACAACGGCCAAATCCAGTCATACTTTTAAGCATAGTGACGCCTCTCTTTTTCATCCATAGATGGAATTATTATAATGCAAATAGACGTAAGCGTCAACAGAATTTAAAAGTCATTGTTTTTCATCCTTTCTTTCATTATAATAATAACAAGTATGTAATTCAAAGGAGCAATCAAACATGGCATTTGACGGAATTGTAATAGCAAACTTAGTTAAAGAGTTCAACGATACCCTTTCAGGAGGAAAGATCTCAAAGATCACCCAGACAGAGCGAGACGAACTACTTTTTACCATAAAGAACTTTCGTGCAACCAAAAGACTTCTTCTCTCAGTCAATGCAAGCCTTCCACTTGCATATCTGACTGACAATAATAAACAGGGTCCGATGACAGCACCTAATTTTTGCATGCTGCTTCGCAAACATATAGGGAACGGTCGCATAGTTTCCATAAGCCAGCCTGGACTTGAAAGATGTATCCACTTTGAAATAGAGCATCTGGATGAGATGGGTGACCTATGCAGAAAACTCTTAATAGTTGAATTGATGGGAAAATACAGCAACATTATCTTCTGCTTACCTGACGGTACTATACTCGACAGTATTAAGCATATTTCTTCTCAGGTTAGCTCTGTCAGAGAAGTTCTGCCTGGAAGGAAATATTTTCTTCCTCAGACTGTAGCCAAGCATGATCCTCTCACGGCTTCAGCAGAAGATTTTGCTTCGGTTCTATCTGACGCTCAGTTGCCGGTCGGAAAAGCTATCTATACAAATTATACAGGAATAAGCCCTGTCATGGCTGAGGAATTCTGTCACGAGGCATCAATCGATGCTGATTTACCTGCGTCAGAATTAAACGAGCTTGAAATGACACATCTTGCACATACGTTAAAACTAACAATGGAATCTATAACTAACGGACAATTTTCGCCATGCATCATATATCGTGATGACGAACCCATGGAATTTTGTGCACTGCCACTTACATCGTTTCCGTCTGATTATCGGACAGAACATTTTGATTCCATAAGCAAAGTACTTGAATCTTACTATGCATCTAAAAACGTCATAACACGTATCAGACAGAAATCATCAGATCTCCGCCGGATCGTTCAGACTGCACTTGAACGAAATTATAAAAAATATGATTTACAGCAAAAGCAGCTAAAGGACACAGAAAAAAGAGACAAATATAAAATATACGGTGAGTTACTTAATACATATGGTTATGAGCTTATCGGCGGCGAAAAGGAGCTTGTGTGCACAAACTATTATACCGGAAAAGAAGTAAAAATACCTCTCGATCCACAGCTAACTGCCCGTGAGAATTCTCAGAAATTTTTCGATAAATATGGAAAACTCAAAAGAACATTTGAGGCACAAAGCAAGCTTATCGAAGAGACCCAACAGGAAATTGAACATCTAGAATCGATCAGTACCTCTCTTGACATTGCACTTAAAGAAGAGGATCTGACCCAGATAAAACAGGAATTGACAGAATACGGTTTCATCAAAAAGCATGGCCCCACTGGAAAAAAAGTAAAAATTACCAGCCGTCCATTCCACTATATTTCTTCCGATGGGTTCCATATATACGTAGGAAAAAACAATTATCAAAATGAAGAACTGACATTTAAGCTTGCAACCGGAAATGACTGGTGGTTTCATGCAAAAGGAATTCCGGGCTCGCATGTTATTGTCAAATCAGATGGAAAAGAACTACCAGACAAAACCTTTGAAGAGGCTGCAGGATTGGCAGCATATTACTCTAAAGGCCGTGATAATGAAAAGGTCGAAATCGATTACGTACAGAAAAAACAAGTAAAAAAAGTAACAGGTGCAGCACCTGGTTTTGTTATTTATCATACCAACTATTCAATGATGGCTACTCCCTCAAATCAGTTAGAAGAAGTGTTATAAAAATAATGTGCCTTTTGGCACATTATTTTTTAGTGTATATAAAATTGGTTCAGGTGCCAAAACACCCGAACCAATTTTTTTAAATCAAGTCTTTGCTTTTAGCGAATTTCAGTCTTACCACCCATATACGGACGAAGAACTTCTGGAATACGAACAGAACCGTCCGCCTGCAGGTTATTCTCCAGGAATGCAATCAGCATACGTGGCGGAGCTACTACTGTATTGTTAAGAGTATGTGCAAAATACTTGCCATCCTTACCATTAACACGGATCTTTAATCGTCTTGCCTGTGCATCACCTAAGTTTGAGCAGCTGCCTACCTCAAAATATTTCTTCTGACGCGGAGACCATGCTTCAACATCTACAGATTTAACCTTCAGATCAGCCAAATCTCCTGAACAGCATTCAAGAGTACGAACCGGAATATCCATAGAACGGAAAAGATCTACAGTATTCTTCCACAGTTTGTCATACCACATCTTGCTCTCTTCAGGCTTACAAACTACGATCATCTCCTGCTTCTCGAACTGATGGATACGGTATACACCTCTCTCCTCAATTCCGTGAGCACCTTTTTCCTTACGGAAGCATGGAGAATAGCTGGTAAGTGTCTTAGGAAGTTCCTCTTCCGGCACTACGGTATCGATAAATTTACCGATCATAGAATGCTCGCTAGTACCGATAAGGTAGAGATCTTCACCTTCGATCTTGTACATCATCGCATCCATCTCATCAAAACTCATAACACCGGTAACAACGTTGCTTCTGATCATGAAAGGCGGAACACAGTAGGTAAATCCACGATCGATCATAAAGTCTCTTGCATATGCGATAACAGCAGAATGAAGTCTTGCAATATCTCCCATGAGGTAATAGAAGCCATTGCCGGCTACCTTTCTTGCACTGTCAAGATCAATGCCGTTAAATTTCTCCATGATATCTGTATGATACGGAATCTCAAAATCCGGAACAACAGGCTCACCGAAACGCTCGATTTCTACGTTTTCGCTGTCGTCCTTACCAATCGGAACGCTCGGATCGATGATATTCGGGATAGTCATCATGATTTTCAGAATTCTGTCTCCCAGATCCTTCTCCTGCTCTTCTAACTCAGCAAGGCGTACTGACTGCTCTGCAACCTGTTTTTTGAGTTCTTCAGCTTCTTCCTTCTTGCCCTGTCCCATTAATGCACCGATCTGTTTTGCAATTTTATTCTTGTTTGCACGAAGATCGTCAGCCTCTTTCTTTGCTGCACGGTTTTTGGCATCCAGCTCAATGACTTCATCTACAAGTGGAAGCTTCTTGTCTTGAAACTTATTTTTAATATTCTGCTTTACAATGTCAGGATTCTCTCTGACGAATTTAAGATCTAACATATCTTCCTCCTACTGCTATGCTATTAGCTGCACAAAAATTAGTTATTATTATACTACAACTTTTTCCTTATGAAAAGAGACTGTAATCATAATATTAAAATTTTTATAACAGACAATCATTTAACCTTCGGTTTAAAATTTTCCACAAATGAAAAAAATCCCCGTCAATGACGAGGATATCTTCAATCGTAGTATGTAATAATCTACTTAAA
>CAVKOQ010000108.1:0-9145 GCA_963657995.1 bacterium | reverse complement strand
GGCAAGTGCTGTGTACAGTGCATGCGTTCCGCATACGATCTGCGGACGCACCAGCGCATCTTCAGTGTGAAATACATCAGCATAAACCTGTTCAAGTGTCTCTCTTCCCAGGTCGTTGTAGCCATATCCGGTTGTACCTGAAAAATGTATATCACTGACGCGGTTTTTCTGCATTGCAGCTATAACCTTTAACTGGTTGTATTCGGCATTGCCATCAATCTCTGTAAAACGATCCTTTAAAGTTTTTTCTATTGCAGCACCGTACTCAAGGACTTCCTTAGAAATACCAAGAGTACCATACATTTTATCTAATTCCATGGTGGTTCCCTTCTAATATTTAAATTTTCATGACCTGATTTTAAGTTTCATCATCATGAATTATGGTCCAAAGTCAAGACTCGCCTAAATTCCTGCCTCTTCATCTAGTTCCTTTAGTATATGTTTTAACACATTTTCAGGATTATTGTCATAATCAGGCAGATTTAAAAATCTTACATCCCTTTCGCGTCTAAACCAGGTAAGCTGCCTTTTGGCAAAATGCCTTGTATCGCGTTTTAATATTCTTACTGCTTCATCCAGAGAAATTTCATCGTTTAAATATGCCAGAATTTCCTTATATCCGAGTCCCTGCATAGCTACAGAGTCTCTTTTGCAACCCATTTCTTTAAGTTTTCTTACTTCATCCACAAGACCATCTTCCATCATCTGATCAATTCTCTTCTCGATACGATCATAAAGAACAGACCTGTCAGTGTTAAGCACATAGTAGAAAAAATCATACGGTGATGTCTTAGCACGTTCTGCTTCATTGTGAACTGAAATCTTCTTTCCGGTCTTTTCGTAATATTCCAAAGCTCTTATAACTCGCTTTATATTATTGGCATGAATTGCATCAGCTGACTCGGGATCAACTTCTCTTAGCCGCTCGTGAAGTACTTCTGCACCGTTCTCAACCGCAACTCGCTCCATCTTTTCTCTAAATCCGGTATTTTCATCGGTTTCTGTAAAATCGATGTCATTAAGCAAAGCCTGAATATAAAATCCGGTACCTCCCACAACAATCGGAATTTTCCCGCGGTCATAGATATCTTCTACCGTTTTTTTTGCAAGTTTTTGAAATATTACAACATTAAAATCTTCTGTCGGCTCCAAAATATCTATCAGATGATGCGTCACACCATCCATCTCTTCCTGACTTACCTTAGCCGTGCCGATATCCATATGGCGATATACCTGCATGGAATCAGCACTTATAATCTCACCGTCAATCTGTTTTGCTAACTTCACTGACAATGCAGTCTTTCCGACCGCAGTAGGACCTGTCAGTACTATCAGTGGTCTTTTTTTTACTAAATTTTCCGGATTTTTCAAAAAAACATCTCCAATCATACAATTCTTTTGAATTTCTTTTCCAGCTCGTACTTGCTCATCGATATGATAGTCGGACGACCGTGTGGACACGCATATGGGTTCTCTAGTTCCAAAAGCTCATCTATCAGCTTGTCTGCCTCCTCAAATGACAGCTTGTGATTGCCCTTGACCGCCGCCTTGCACGACATGGTAGCTACACGGTCATTGATAAGTTCCGGTGTTGTACTTCCGTTTTCTTCTGTCAGATCGTCAATCATTTCGATCAAAAGGTCTCTTTTCGCCACCGAAAAAAGATTGTCAGGTACGGCACGAACGGCATATTCCCTGCCTCCAAACGGCTCTATCTCAAATCCAATCGCAGTAAACTGTTCCATGTATTGTTCCAGTTTTATCTGTTCACTGCCGCTAAGACTCAAAATAATCGGTGGATTGATCATCTGGGAAGTATATTCCCTGTTTCTAAGTGATGCCATAGTTCTCTCATAAAGAACCTTCTCGTGAGCCGCATGCTGATCGATGATATATAGATTATCATGATACTCAACCATCCAGTATGTATCGAACAGCTGACCTATCAGCCTATGCTCTGCACGTGCCGGCTTTGACAAAAGCTTATCCTCGAAAAGATTCATCTGGCGAGATTCTGGCACATACATTTCTGATGTGCTTTTTTCATGATTGGTCTGTATATGCTCAGTTGATTTATTCTCTCCTATCTTGTACTCTGCAGGTTCTTCCTCAAGCTGGATTTTTTCTTTTTCGAAATCTTTTTGTGTAAATTCCGACTCCGCATGTGTCGTCTTTTCTTTTATTTGCGTCAATCCCGGCTCTGTCTGAGACATATTAGGTTCTACCTGTGCCTGCTTCGACTGAACCTGGGACAGTCGCTTTGTCTCAAACGGTTCCGGGTGTTCTTCCCTGATTCTGACTGGTTTCAGTGCCGGACGACTGTCCAGCCTCTTTTTTGATTGAATTTCAGGCAGAATACCATTCTCTATTTCAGAAATTATAGCTTCATTTCTATGAACTTTCTCATCTTCCAATGAAACTGCCGGTATTAATTCACGGTTTGCAAGTGCCATGGCAATAGTATGGTAGACAGTCCGATAAATCTGCTCGCCATCCCTGAAACGAATCTCCATCTTTGCCGGATGAACATTAACATCTATATATGACGGATCTATGGTAAACTGAAGCATCGTAAATGGATATTTATGCTGCATCATAAATGGCTTGTAAGCATCTTCTATCGCTTTACCGATAATACTGCTCTTTATATACCTTCCATTTATGAAATAATTTTCATATGTACGGTTGCCGCGGGCAATAAGTGGTTTTCCGATGAAACCGCCCATTCGAATCGGATCTGCCCCGGCATCAATCTCAATAAGATTTCCGGTAATCTCACGTCCGAAGACTGCATAAATAATGTCCTTTAAATTATGATTTCCTGACGTGTGAAGACGGCTTTGATTGTTATTTATAAAACGTATGGAAATCTCAGGATGTGACAGTGCTATCTTTTCAACCAGATCTGCCACGTGTGAGCCCTCGGATGCCGGAGTTTTCAAAAATTTTCTGCGAACAGGAGTGTTATAGAACAGATCTCTTGCTATAAAAGTCGTACCTTCAGGTGCTCCGACTTCCTCCAGAGCAATCTCTTCCCCGCCCTCTATGCGATAACGAGAGCCGCTGATAGAATCACTTGTCTTTGTGATAAGCTCTACTTTTGCCACCGACGCTATCGAAGCCAAGGCCTCACCGCGAAATCCCAGTGACGCCACCTGAAACAGATCCGATGCAGTACGTATCTTGCTCGTAGCATGTCTTTTAAAAGCGAGTCTTATTTCATCTCTGACAATACCACTTCCATTGTCTGTCACACGGATTGTGTTAAGGCCGCCTCCCTGAATCTCCACAGTGATCGCGGTTGCCTTCGAATCGATCGCATTTTCCAAAAGTTCCTTAACCACCGACGATGGACGCTCTATGACCTCGCCTGCCGCAATCTGATTGATCGTATTGGAATCCAAGACCTGAATAGCAGCCATCTAACTCCTCCTTATCCGTTAATCCATCTATTTTTAAGC
This sequence comes from bacterium, assembly GCA_963657995.1. Lineage (GTDB taxonomy): Bacteria > Bacillota > Clostridia > Lachnospirales > Lachnospiraceae > Otoolea. The sequence continues at coordinate 5,684 of CAVKOQ010000108.1, read as the reverse complement.
TTCGCCTGCAATTTATCCAGTGTATTCAGTGCATCAAGCGGAGACATGCGGTTTACCTCAAGTTCCATGATCTCATTTATGATATCATCTTCACGTACAGTGTCAAATATTGACATCTGCTGAAGATCTACCTCATCTGGCTTGGCTACCTTTTTGCGTGTCACATTTCCCTGGCCGTTTTCGGCTATCTCTCTGGCTCTTGATGTGATATCCGCATCACTCAGCTCTTCAACGAGTTCTTTTGCACGATCAATGACCGGTGTCGGTACTCCGGCAAGCTTCGCTACCTGTATACCATAACTCTTGTCAGCACCGCCACGAACTATCTTTCTTAAGAATACTATATCGTCGCCCTGTTCTTTTACAGCTATGCAGTAATTGTTTACGCCGCTAAGCGTCCCCTCAAGCTCCGTCAGTTCATGATAGTGGGTTGCAAACAATGTCTTTGCACCGAGAACTTTTGTATTGCTGATATATTCAACAACGGCCCATGCGATGGACAAACCATCAAAAGTACTCGTGCCACGTCCAATCTCATCAAGGATCAGAAGACTGTTTTTGGTTGCATTTCGCAAAATATTGGCAACCTCTGTCATTTCAACCATAAATGTACTCTGGCCTGATGCCAGATCATCTGAGGCGCCGACTCTGGTAAATATACGGTCGCATAAACAGATGTCTGCTTCATCGGCTGGTACGAAACTACCTATCTGAGACATGAGAACGATCAGAGCAGTCTGCCTCATATATGTAGATTTACCTGCCATGTTAGGACCGGTTATAATCGATACTCTATTCTTTCCATTGTCAAGATACGTATCATTGGCAACGAACATCTCCCCACCCATCATTCTTTCTACCACAGGATGGCGACCATTCTTTATGCGAACAACACCCTTCTCGTTTATATTCGGCTTAACATAATTGTATCTCGTAGCAACCACTGACAATGACACCAGCACATCTGTCATGGCAATGGCTCTGGCAGTTTTCTGTATCCTGTTAACTTCTCCGGCGATCCTGTCCCTTACCTGACAGAAAAGGTCGTATTCAAGAGAGACAAGCTTATCCTCAGCACCAAGTATGATATCCTCAAGCTCTTTGAGCCTGTCTGTTGTATATCTCTCTGCATTGGTAAGTGTCTGTTTTCGAATAAAATAATCCGGTACCAACTCTTTAAATGAATTGGTAACTTCAAAATAATAACCAAACACCTTGTTGAATTTGACCTTCAGATTCTTAATGCCTGTTTTCTCACGTTCACTCCGCTCTAACTCGGCCAGCCAGTCCTTTCCTTCGGTCTTGGCATGACGCAGCTTGTCGGCATCTTCATTGTAGCCTTCCTTTATGATACCGCCTTCTCTTACCGTGATAGGCGGCTCTTCGATAATCGAGCTGTCAATAAGCTCCTTTAAATCTGAAAGAGTGTCAAGATCTGCTTCCAGACTTTTAAGCAGTTCGCCTGAAAATTCCCTCAAAATCTGCTTAATAAACGGAAGCATAGACAAAGAATTGCCGAAAGCTATAAGATCACGTGGGTTAGCCGTCTTGTAGCTGATTCGTCCGATCAGCCTTTCAAGGTCATATATCGGATTTAAGTATTCTCCAAGCTCCTCGCGGCTTATATAATTCATATTAAGCTCTTCGATGGCATTTTGACGCCTAAGTATCTCTTCCTTATCTATAAGCGGCTGCTCAACGATGGTTCTAAGTAATCTAGCACCCATAGCCGTCTTTGTCTTATCTAAAACCCACAAAAGTGTGCCGCGTTTCTGTTTCTCACGAAGTGTCTCAGTAAGTTCCAGATTGCGTCTTGTGGACGTGTCAATCATCATGAACTGGCCGGTAGTGTAGACGGTAAGTCTTGTGAGATGTTCGAGAGTATTTTTCTGGGTCTCGTAAAGATACGAAAGTACGGCTCCTGCCGCTATGCATCCTGTCTCATAATCCGCCAGTCCTAGTGCCTCAATGTGCTCTACATGAAAATGTTCCCGCAAAATTTTCTTGCAGGAATCATCAGAAAAGAACCTATTTTCGAGAGCTGAAATCACAGCATTTAACCTTACTTTTAATTCATCCAGATCAACACCGGACATATACAGAGCTTCATTGCATACTATCTCTGACGGTGAAAATTTGTAAATCTCGTCCAAAAGATTTCTCTCGCTTGTAACCTCAGTTACAAGATAATCTCCTGTGCTGACATCAACCGTAGACACGCCAAAAACGCCATCTACATATACAATACCCATCAGATAGTTGTTTTTTGATTCTTCTAGAACCTGTGAATTCGTAAGTGTTCCCGGAGTTACCACGCGGATAACCTCACGCTTTACCAGTCCCTTCGCCTGTTTCGGATCTTCCATCTGCTCTGCAATGGCGACCTTATATCCCTTCTGAACCAGGCGGCTTAGATAACCTTCTACTGCGTGATAAGGAACGCCACACATAGGTGCGCGTTCCTCAAGTCCACAGTCTTTTCCTGTCAGAGTAAGTTCCAGCTCTTTCGAAGCAGTTTTAGCATCATCAAAAAACATTTCATAGAAATCGCCCAGACGATAAAAAAGTATACAGTCCGGATATTGCTTTTTTGTCTCAAGATAATGAGTCATCATTGGTGAAAGTGCCACAATTTACCTCTCTTCGTATTACTTAAATTTCGGGTCGGTAGGATCCCATGTCTGCTGATCTGAAATCGGTACAAGATCAGGCTTGTCAAATGGTGAAGCGACATTGGCATCCTCATAAATCTGTACTGTTGTTCCGAGATGGCAGTTATCGTATACCCACTTGGAGTTCTCACATGTCAGACGTACGCAGCCTAAGGATCTGGAAACTCCCAGACCATTATAACCTGCTGTCAGAAGATCATTCTCATTTGGAGTTGCATATGTGATTGAATGGAACAAGAAGCCCTGCGTTATACGTGTTGCATACTGTGTATAAGTATCATTAACCATAAGTCTCCAGCGGTATTTTTCAGGAGTCTTGAATGTTCCGATAGGTGTATCATCGCCAACAGATGTACGCATAGCCTTAACCGGAATAATATAGCCATTGTTACCGTCTTTTGCATATACTGTAAGACAGTTAAGAGTCTTATTTACCTTGAGAAGATAATCTGACTGTTTGCCAATCAGACTGTCAACATCTTGAACTAGACGGCCATAAGAATCAAAGTAGAACTTCAATCCGTCTATATACTGCCAGCCTGTCTTTGCAACGCCATTTTCAAAATAATAACGTACAAAATCATCAGAAAGCCAGCCGTTATATGTACTACCATCCTCATTAAACATAACTGTCGCATTCTCAGCTACGCTAAGTCTTCCTGTAACCGAAGATTTGTATCTCGGTGCTGTGCTTTCAGGACCTGCACTTCCCTTAGGAACTATCACGACATCAAGTGAAAGAAGTTTCTCACCAATATCAACTGTACCAGCAACTTCGCCATTCTTAGCATATCCCATCTTGCCCTGTCCGCTTGAAGTTACACTGTAGTAAATATCATAATTTTTCTCTGCCTGACCGGTAAGTTCAATCTGAACTGCCTGTAACCAGCTTCCGGAAGCTGCAACACCGGTCTGAATGTCATCATGGTACCACCACAAATATCCACCTGTGTTGGTATATCCACGATATGATACGCCACCGATACCTGCAAAATTCTTAAGATCCATAGATAACGAGGTAACATCACCTTCTGCATTATAGGTATAGTTAACACCCACATGAGTTGCAGCTGTCTCTTCCTGCTGTCCGAGCGACTGATTGTATTCCTGTGCAGTCATAGATATAGCAGTACTCTGTGTATCTTGGGTGTTTTGCGTATTCTGAGTACTCCCTGTGTTCTGTGTTTGTCCCGTCGCAATATCATCTGCCGGTCCGGCATATGCCATAGAAGCACTTCCTGCCAGCATGCATGCAGACAGCAGAACTGTCAATCCTTTGTAATGCTTTTTCATGAATTTATCCTCCTTAATCTACCAGAGAGCCCATATAATAAAATCCCTTTGACTCCTCTAGGTATACCTTAACAATTTTACCTATCAAATCCTTTGAACCAGGAAAATGAACGATGGTATTGTTGGACATACGTCCTGTCACAAAGCCCTCTGCATGGCTGTCAGGTTCCTCAACAAGCACTTCCTGAATAGTATGCTCATCACGTCCGCAAACTTCAGCTGATATCGACTGTACCTCTGCAAGAAGACGGTCGAATCTTTCTTTGACCACATTCTCAGGCACCTGATTCTCCATCGCAGCAGCCGGTGTGCCGGTTCGTTTTGAATAAATAAATGTAAATGCACTATCATATCTGACTTTTTTCACAACATCTAAAGTCTCCTCAAAATCCTCATCGGTTTCTCCCGGGAAGCCTACTATGATATCTGTCGTAAGTGATATGTCAGGCACTGCCTTTCTAATGCGATTGGCCAAATCAAGGTACTGCTCTTTCGTATAATGGCGGTTCATCTTTTTAAGAATCTCGCTGCTTCCTGACTGAAGAGGAAGATGTAAGTGGCGACATATCTTCTTAGATGATGCCATAACCTCAATCAGTTCATCAGAAAGATCCTTTGGATGAGATGTCATAAAGCGAATCCTCTTTATTCCATCTATCTTTTCGACTCTTCGCAAAAGTTCTGCAAAGGTAATCGGATTTTCAAGATTCTTTCCATAAGAATTGACATTCTGACCAAGCAGCATGATTTCCACAACACCGTTTTTAGTCAGTTCTTCAATTTCCTTAATAATATCCTCCGGTGCACGGCTTCGTTCACGTCCGCGAACATACGGAACGATACAGTAACTGCAGAAATTATTGCAGCCAAACATGATATTGACACCGGATTTAAATGTATATTTTCTCTCAGATGGCAGATCCTCAACTATCTTATCTGTCCCCTTCCAGATATCGATAACCATCTTACCTGTCTCAAATCTCTGCCAGAGAAGTTCCGCAAGCTTATAAACATTGTGTGTACCAAAAATGAGATCTACAAAGCGATAGCTTTTCTTTAATTTCTCTACAACTTCCGGTTCCTGCATCATACATCCGCAAAGTGCAATCATCATATGCGGATTTTTCTTCTTGAGGCTGTTAAGATATCCAAGACGGCCATATACTCGAAGATTGGCATTTTCACGGACCGTGCATGTGTTGTAAAGAACAAAATCTGATTCTTCACCTGTTCCTTCTACAAATCCTGCTTCAAGAAGTATACCCAATAGTTTTTCCGAATCATGGGCATTCATCTGACATCCAAATGTCGAAATACAGCATGTGAGCGGACGTCCTAATTCTTCCGATATCTCCTGTACCTTTTTTCGACAAAGTGACATATAATACTGCTGTCTCTCCGGCTCTTTTAGAGTCGAATCGTCTGTATGTAAAACCATAAATTGTGTTGCTCCTTACTTTTCTTTCATTTTCACAGCTATCCTTAATCTTACTATATGGCGTTAATTTTAGCAAGTGCCATTCATTTTACAAATTTTTGTCGGAGTTATTACATATGACATCTTCCTGTCATGTGCCTCTGTATCGACATCTGAAAATAACTGAAAATCATAACAGATCCCTATAGCCTTATGAGCTGGTTCTTTTGCAAAAAAACGATCATAATATCCAGCTCCGTAACCTATACGGCTTCCATCCGGTGAAAAACCCACTCCCGGAG
>CAVKOQ010000107.1:0-9163 GCA_963657995.1 bacterium | reverse complement strand
TCTTTCAGATCATATGAACTTCCAGAAAATGGTGCCATGGCATTGATTCCGTATGTCTCTTTTACAGTCTCGGCAAATGTATCACAAACAGTATCATCACCATGAACAATAAAGACCTGAGTAGGCTTATCCATGAAATTGCCAATCCACTCAAGTAACCCTGCCTCATCCGCATGGCCACTTATGCCCTCTATCTTCTCAACACGGGCTTTTACCTCTATGGATTCTCCGAAAAGCTTGACTTCCTCACGGCCTTCTATGATACTTCGTCCCAGAGTACCTACCGCCTGATATCCGGCGAAGAGAACTGTGCACTCCGGTCTCCAGAGATTGTGTTTCAGATGATGACGTATACGGCCTGCATCACACATACCCGCTGCTGAGATGATAACCTTTGGCTCTTCGTTAAAATTGATTGCTACAGAATCACTGCTTGTGATTGATAGGTGCAGACCCGGGAATGAAATCGGATTAATTCCCTTCTTTACCAGCTCTTTAGTTTCCTCATTGTAACAATCTAGCATATTGTCCTTAAATACTCCTGTAGCCTCAACAGCCATCGGACTGTCCAGATATACCGGAAATACGCCATGTCCGGTCACAAGATTTCTCTCTTTTATAATACGGATATAATTGAGCACTTCCTGAGTTCTGCCGACAGCAAATGCCGGAATCACAACATTGCCGCCCTTATCCAGTGTCTCCTGGATAATGCGTGCAAATTCTTCCACGTGATCACCGGAGTTCTTATGGAACCTGCCTCCATATGTACTCTCCATAACAACATAATCAGCCTGATGAATATATCTCGGGCTTCTGATAAGCGGCTTGTTTTTGTTGCCGATATCTCCGGAAAATACGATCTTCTTCGAACAATCATCTTCCTTCATCCAGATCTCGATAGAAGCTGAACCTAAGAGATGTCCTACGTCGATAAAACGAATCTCCAGATTGTTATTCAGACGGATAATTTCATCATAATTGCACGGAACAAAATGATGCAGCACCCCTTCGGCATCATTCATCGTATAAATCGGAGTCACTTCAGGTTTTCCGGCTCTTAAAGCCTTTCGATTCTTCCACTCAGCCTCTGACTCCTGAATGTGAGCACAGTCCTTCAGCATGATATTACACAAATCAGACGTCGCTCTCGTAGTCATGATCTGTCCGCGAAAGCCTCTCGCATAGATAAACGGAAGCATTCCGACATGGTCAATATGTGCATGTGTGACAAGAACATAGTCAACATCAGAATATGGAATGGGAAGTTCGGCATTTTCATACTTGTTGGCACCCTGTTCCATGCCGCAATCAATCAGAATATTAAGTCCGCAAGCCTCAAGAAAATGGCAGCTGCCTGTAACCTCATGATCCGCACCAATAAATGTAAGCCTCATAAATTCAGCCCCCTGTCCTATCAAAAAATGTTTTTGCTATTTGATATTATTATAACATCTTTCTGACAATTTTGCAATTTACATGGGATGGTTTTGAAAAAATAGTCTTACTGGACACATGATATTGGTTACGATGTCAAAAATCCTCCCATAAGCAGGCTTACAGGAGGATTTTTTTATCACTCTGACACAAGCACATTTATTCGCTCAAATATGCCTTTTTAACTCTTTCATTATTCATCATATCTTTAGCATCACCGCTTAAAACGATATTACCGGTCTCAAGAACGTATGCCTTATTTGAAATAGAAAGTGCCTTTTTTGCGTTCTGCTCTACCAGAAGAACTGTCACTCCATCTTTGTTGATCTCCTGAATAATATCAAAGATCTCATTTACATACAGCGGTGAAAGCCCCATGGACGGCTCATCAAGTACCATAAGACGTGGATGACTCATAAGTGCCCGTCCCATGGCTAACATCTGCTGTTCTCCACCTGACAAAGTGCCAGCAAGCTGATTTTTACGTTCTTTAAGTCTCGGAAAACGTTTATAAATCATCTCGATAGTATCTTCAATCTCTTTCTTATCGCTTCTGGTATAGGCACCCATCTTAAGATTTTGAAGAACTGTCAGAGAAGCAAATACTCGTCTTCCCTCCGGAACATGTGCAATACCCATAGATACAAGTTTGTATCCAGGCACATGCGTTATATCCTTACCTTCAAAGGAAATACTTCCCTCTTTGGATGGCAAAAGTCCGGTAATTGTATGAAGAGTTGTAGTCTTTCCAGCTCCATTAGCTCCGATAAGAGCTACTACGTCACCCTGCTCAACTTCAAAGGATATCCCTTTAAGGGCCTGTATCACGCCATAATATACCTGCAAATTTTTTACTTCAAGCATTGACATAAGAAACTCCCCCTATTCTCCCAGATATGCTTTGATAACTTCCGGATTGCTGAGAACCTCACTGGTTGGTCCCTCAGCCAGCATATGACCGAAGTTTAAGACTGTCAGTTTTTCGCATATACCTGATACAAGCTTCATATCGTGTTCAATGAGAAGTATCGTCATATCAAAATTGTCACGCACAAAACGTATTGTTTTCATAAGTTCTGCGGTCTCATTGGGGTTCATTCCGGCTGCCGGTTCGTCAAGAAGCAAAAGCTTTGGCTCAGTCGCCAGAGCCCTGGCAATCTCAAGTTTTCTCTGTTTACCATACGGAAGGTTGGATGCCTTATAATCAAACTCCTTGTCGAGGTCAAATACCTTCAGAAGCTCCATTGCCCGCTCATCCATCTCTTTTTCCACCTTATAGTAGGACGGCAGACGGAATATACCGCTTATGGTTGAATATTTGTGATGATTGTGAAGTCCTACTTTTACATTGTCAAGAACACTCAACTCCTTGAAAAGACGGATATTTTGGAATGTTCTTGCAATGCCAGCCTGATTAATCTGGATCGACTTACGTCCGGTTATATCCTGTCCGTCGAGAATTATACGCCCGCAGTCAGGCTTGTATACACCTGTTAAAAGGTTAAATATAGTTGTTTTTCCGGCACCATTCGGTCCGATAAGGCCATATAGCTGTCCCTTTTCTATCGTAATACTAAAATCGTCTACGGCCTTCAGTCCGCCAAAAGAGATACTCAGATTTTTTACATCAAGCATAGCCATGATTTACGCCTCCCCTTTTGTCTTTTTATTGCGAAATAGTGAAAAGATGCGCTCACGGATCTCAATAGCCTTTGGACTTGATGTCAAAAGCATCATGGCAATCAAAACAATTGCATAGATCAGCATTCGATAGTTATTAAGACTTCTGAGCATCTCAGGAAGCAATGTAAGAATAACTGCAGCGATCATAGAACCGCGGATATTTCCTATACCACCAAGTACAACAAAAACAAGAATCATTATCGACATGTTGTATCCGAAGCTCTTAGGTGTAGCAGCCAGTGTTGCCAAATTGTGTGCATACAATACTCCGGCTACGCCTGCTAAGGACGCTGAAATCGTAAATGCCATCAGTTTATACTTGGTAATATTAATTCCCACAGACTCAGCAGCAATTCTATTGTCACGAATAGCCATGATGGCACGTCCGGTACGGGAGTTGATAATATTTAATACAATAAACAGTGTCAAAAGCACAAGAATGATACCGATCGTAAAGTTTGCCGTCTTGGGAGTACCTGTGATACCCTGTGCACCCTTGATAATAACATTACCATCAGCTGCCAGATTCAGCGATGCAACGTCTTTCATGGAAACATGTATGCCATTTCCATCAATACCAACATAGAGAACATTGATTATATTCTTGATAATTTCTCCAAATGCCAAGGTTACAATCGCAAGATAATCACCCTTAAGGCGCAGAACCGGTATACCGATAATGATACCAAACACAGCAGCCACAGCCGCACCTATAAACAGTGCAATGATAAAACGCACCTGATCACTGGAAATCACACCTTTCATCGCATGATTGAAAAATGCACCGGAAAATGCACCTGCACACATGAATCCTGCATGTCCTAAACTAAGTTCACCAAGAATTCCAACTGTCAGATTCAGCGAAACCGCAAGAATCGTATATGTACAAAGCGGAACAAGAATTCCCTTTAAAAGACTGTTAACAAGACCGCCAGCCATCATTATCTGAATCAGTATGTAACATCCAATTACTATCGCGTATGTAATAGCATTCTGAATACGAATTTTATTTTTATATGTACTCATTTCAATCACCTGCACTTTCTTTTTAAACCTTCTCAGTCATCTTTTTGCCGAGAATACCGGTCGGACGAACCAAAAGCACGATAATGAGGACAGAGAATACGATAGCATCAGAAAGCTGTGAAGAGATATAAGCCTTGGCAAGATTCTCGATAATACCAAGAAGTATACCACCGATGAAAGCACCGGGAATTGATCCGATACCGCCAAATACTGCTGCAACGAACGCCTTGATACCAGGCATTGAACCGGTGTACGGAGAAAGTGACGGATATGCAGAACAAAGCAGCACACCAGCCACAGCCGCAAGTGCAGAACCAATTGCAAATGTTACAGAAATAGTTCTGTTTACATTGATACCCATAAGTGTAGCTGCACCACGATCCTCAGAAACAGCTAACATAGCCTGTCCCATCTTGGTCTTGTTTATGAATGCCATAAGGGCAATCATGATAACGATACAGCTAAGTATCGTCACGATGGTAACTCCTGAAATAGAAAGCTTTCCACCGGCCAATTTCAATGCCGGAACTGTAACAACAGATGTAAACTGTCTCGCATTAGAGCCAAAAATCAAAAGTGCTACATTCTGCAACAGATAACTGACACCGATTGCTGTAATCAAAACTGCCAGTGGCGATGCATCACGAAGCGGTCTGTATGCAATACGCTCAATAGTAACACCGAGTACAGTACATATAACTACTGATGCAAGTATACCAACGATCGGTGAACCCCCCATAGTGGTAACAATGGTAAATACCGTAAAACCACCCACCATGATAATATCACCGTGTGCAAAATTCAGCATTCTTGCAATACCATAAACCATGGTATATCCCAGTGCAATAATTGCATATACACTGCCAAGGCTTATGCCATTAATTAAATAAGAAAGAAAACTCATATAAACACCTACCCCTTCATTAGATCTGCTCACATTTCTGAAAGATCGTAAAATTGAGCTCTTCAGATACACTCATAGCATTTCGCTGCACATGCTTACCTGTGACGTGTTTTATATTTCGGCCGTAGCTGTTCTAACTGGCGGCAAAACCAGCTTTATTTGCAGTCATAGACAGGCATGTGCAGTGAAGTATTTAACTCAGTCGAAGAAATCCCACTCCTCTAAGTTTTAGCGAAGGTGGTGACTGATAATCTTTCAACTCAGTCGGGATTCAAGCTCCGACTGAGTTGAAAGCTCCGCGAGAATGTGCACGGATTCGAAGATGTATATGTCTGCTAAAGCAGACTCGAATCCGTCACACAAGACTCGCGAGCGAGTCTTGATCATGAATTAATTTCATACGAAGATTTTCCTATGAAACTAATAAAGCTGCTACCAAAATGCCCGGCGGCTTCTCTGCTGCCGGACATTTAAGTAACAGTCCCAGCAAGGCTAAATATTAGCCAGCATGACTTTACAGTTAATTACTGCATCATCACATATTTACCATCTTTGATCTCTACAGCCTTAGGAGCTTTCTGTGGCTCGCCTTCTGCTGTCCAGTGCATATCTGTACCTGTCAGACCATCAATAGTGATCTCCACCATAGATGTCTTAAGTGCATCGCAGATATCAGAAGCACTCATATCAGGTGTAACACCAGCCTTCTCAGCTGCTGCCTTGATAGCATATACACCATCATAAGCGTCTGCTGCGAACTGAAGTGGGTCAATACCGTAAGCTTCCTGATAAGCAGCTACGAAATCTTTGCTTGACTCCTCATCTACAGAGAATGGAGTAAGAAGCATAAGTCCCTCTGCTAAGGAAGTATCAAAACCATCTACGCTAAGGATACCATCCATGCCGTCACAGCCAAAGAACTGCAGTTTGAAATCTTTATCACTTGCCTGTTTCAGAATAACAGAAGCCTCCTGATAGTAGATCGGTAAAAATACCAGCTCTGCTCCTGATTCTTTAGCCTTATCAAGCTGTACAGAAAAATCAGTATTGTTATCAGAAGTAAATGCCTCGCTTGCTACAACCTCAAGTCCCTGATTCGGAGCCTCAGCTACGAAAGACTCACGGATACCATCTGAATACTCGCTTGAGCTGTCGTAGATAATAGCAATCTTAGTTGCCAGACCGTGCTCACCAATATACTGTGCAGATGCACGTCCCTGATCTGGGTCAGAATAGCATACACGGAATGCATTATCTCCGGAAATGCTCTCTACTGCTGAACCTGACGGAGTCAGCTGGAAGATATTGTCTGTAGCTGTTTCAGCTGCTACTGCGATACAAGGCTTGGATGTAACTGTACCGAGAAGCATCTGCATATTCCAGTCTTTCAATGTGTTGTAAGCGTTGATTGCTTTCTCAGGATCATTCTCATCATCCTGGAAATTGAAAGCCACCTGATAGCCATTGATACCACCGGCTGCATTGATTTCATTAATAGCAAGCTCTGTACCATTCTTTACAGCTTCACCATATGCTGCAGCTGCACCTGTGATAGGTCCGATACCGCCGATTTTGAAAACTGCCTCATCTGAACTTTCAGCTGTCTGTGTATCGGCTGAATCTGAAGTACTGCTAGAACTTCCACATGCAGTCATGGACATAGCCATCATGGCTGCAAGACCAAAACTAAGTACTCTTTTTTTCATAACTTCTCCTCCAATTCTACGCTGTACATACATACAGCAAATATTTGAATGAAGCAATTATAAATTTTACCAATTTAATTGTCAATACAAAAGAGGACTAAAAAAGAGGCAAAACAATGGTTTTTCCGTTTTTTTCCACTGAATTGCCCCTTTGTCAGAACTTACATTTATATTAGGTATTCTTAAAAGTTATAATAAGAACTTTTTATCGTTTTTGTTCGCCCCAGGGAGACATTTGCAATTACCAGAAAAACATAGTAGATCTGATTTCTGATTTTGGCACTTTTATCCCTCCCATGGAAGGTCACTTGATTCAATACGTGGGTCTCTCATCATGAGATCTGCCAGTGCATCTTTGGCAGATTTTCCCTCAAAGAGCACCTTATTAACCTGGGAAACTATAGGCATGTCGCAGCCATATTTTTCAGCAAGCAAAACACCTGCCTTAGCTGAGTAGACACCTTCAACAACCATCTGCACTTCCTTCATCGCCTCATCCATGGTATATCCTTTTCCAATGAGGATACCTGCACGGCGGTTACGGCTATGCATGCTGGCACATGTCACAATCAGATCTCCCATACCTGAAAGGCCATAAAATGTCTGTAACTTTCCTCCCATGGCAATTCCCAGACGTGCAATCTCTGCTATGCCACGTGTAATCAATGCTGCCTTTGTGTTATCTCCACATCCCAATCCATCTGCTGTACCGGCTGCCAGAGCTATGACATTCTTAAGTGCTGCACCAATCTCAACTCCAAGCATATCCGGGCTGGTATAAACACGAAAAACAGGACTCATAAAGATACTCTGCATAAACTCAGCAGTCTTCTTGCGATGTGCTGCTGCCACACAGGTTGTCGGGAGTCCTCTGCTTACCTCCTCTGCATGGCTTGGTCCGGAAAGAACAGCAACCTCTGCAAACGGCAGTTCTTCCTCTATAACCTGTGACATCGTCATGAGACTCTGTTCTTCTATTCCCTTTGCCACATCTACAACAATCTGACCGTAACGCAGAAAATCCTTCATGCGAGCAGCTGTACTGCGGACATATACAGACGGAACAGCCATAATAAGCATATCCTTTTCCGCCATAGCCGTACGCAGATCCGAAGTCAGTTTGATCTTCTCAGGAATCACAACATCCGGAAGATTCTTGTGGCGTCTGGTAGTTTCAAGTTCTTCAATTTCAGATTCAAATGCTGACCAAATTGTAACATCATGTCCATTGGTGTTAAGGAGTATTGCCAGGGCTGTACCCCAGGTTCCTGCTCCGATAATCCCTATTGCTGCCATCCTGATACCTCCCCACATATTTTATGATTTTTTCGCCCCAAGTTTATTCTCTGTACCAGACATAAGTCTTTTGATATTGCTTCTGTGCCGCCAGATAGCCATACACATGAGGAACATTCCCAGTGCATAAAACTGAATTCTGGACTGAACACTTACGCGATACGCACCCATGCTTTCAAAAATCACAAGTTCTGCAAAAAAAGCAATAGATACGAGTATAGAACCCAGAGACACGTAACGTGTAAGGAAAACTACCACTGAAAAAATCACAAAACATGTCAGCGTGATTCTAAAATCCATCGCTGTCATAATTCCGGCCATGCTGGCAATTCCCTTTCCGCCTTTAAATTTCAGATAAAACGGGAAATTGTGTCCCAAGGTCACTCCAACTCCGGCAATAAGTGCCAGCAGATCTACATCCGCATTGCCTTTAAAGAGAATACGACAGAGTGACATAGCCAAAACTGCCTTAAAAAAATCTCCAAGGAAAACAATAGCACCTGCTTTTTTCCCCATAACACGCAGCACATTGGTTGAGCCGGCATTGCCACTTCCGTACTGGCGTATATCCATATGATTTGCTCTTCCGTACAAATACCCTGATTGAATCAGACCAAACGCGTAGCCGATTACAATACAGATAAGACGTTCCATTACTGATCCTTCTCCTTTCTTTCCCGGATCAGGAATTTAAGAGATGTACCCTTGAATCCAAATGCATCACGTATTCTGTTTTCCAGATAACGCGTATACGAGAAATGCATAAGTTCCTTGTCATTGACAAACACAACAAATGTAGGTGGTTTTACCGATACCTGTGTCATGTAATAGATCTTTAAACGTTTTCCCTTATCAGACGGCGGCTGCTGCAGTGCAACTGCCTCTGCCAAAATCTCATTAAGGACACCTGTAGCGATTCTTAAGGTCTGGTTTTCACGTACCATATCGATTATCTCAAAAAGCTTATTCATACGCTGTCCGGTCAGTGCCGATATGAAGACAAACTCTGCATACGGAATAAACGAAAGAACTGTCTTGATCTTATTGGTATACTCATAAATGGTCTTGTCAGTCTTATCAATAGCATCCCATTTATTAACTACTATAATAA